>JAPOJV010000233.1 GCA_029978085.1 bacterium | reverse complement strand
GGGACCGCATCGCTCCCGTCTTCGCCGCCATGACCGCGAGCTTCGTTTCGAAGCTCGGCGACACGACGCTGTAAGCCCGTCACGCCGTGAGACGCGCCGGCTCCGGGGCGGTACAAGTCTCGTCGCAGGACCTCGAAGACTCGGGCCACATGCTCCTCGAGCTTGCACCGACCCCGTCGCCTACCCGGTCGAGATGGGAGCAGCCTGACACAGATCCCACGCGGCGCGGGTGTCTGCTACTATTCCGACGACCCCGGGGCGACCGCCGCCCCGACGCCCCTCCTTTGCGGACCCTCCCTGTGATGCTGTTCGCCGACGCCGTTGCAACCGCCGGGACGATCGAAAACTGGCACTGGCTGGCCTTCGGGGCCATGGTGACGGTGCTGCTCGTGCTCGACCTCACCGTCTTCCACAAGCACTCCCACGAGCCGTCGCTCCGCGAGAGCGCCTTCTGGACCTGCTTCTGGTCGGCCCTGGCGTTCTCCTTCAACGGCCTCGTCTGGTGGTGGCTGGGAGGCAAGGCGGCGCTCGAGTTCCTCACGGGGTATCTCGTCGAGTGGTCGCTGTCGATGGACAACGTCTTCGTGTTCGCCGTCGTGTTCGCCTATTTCGGCGTACCGCTGAAGTACCAGTACCGCGTCCTCTTCTGGGGCATCCTGGGCGCCGTGCTGATGCGGCTCACGTTCGTGCTCCTCGGGGCCGAGCTCGTCGAACGCTACAAGTGGATCATGTGGTTTTTCGGCGCGTTCCTCGTCTACACGGGAATCAAGCTCGCCTTCAGCGACGAGGACCACGAGCCGGGCGACAATGCGCTCATCCGGCTGTTCAAGAAGATCGTGCCGATGACGAACCAGCATGCGGGCGACAAATTTTTCGTCCGGGAGAACGGCAAGCTGCTGGCCACGCCGCTGTTCCTCGTGCTCCTCGTCGTGGAGAGCACCGACGTGCTGTTCGCGGTCGACAGCGTGCCGGCGATCCTCGGTGTCGTCGAGAAGGGCACGCCCTACATGCGGTTCATCGCCTTCACGTCGAACGTGTTCGCGATCCTCGGCCTGCGGGCGCTCTACTTCCTGCTGGCCGGCGTGATGGATCTGTTCCGGTTCCTGAACTACGGTCTGTCGGCGGTGCTCGTGTTCGTCGGCTGCAAGATGATCGCCGAGGCCGCGCGGCACACCGAGTGGCTCGCCGAACGGGGCGGCTGGGACGCCCACGCGAAGGGGCACCTCGTGCATCCGGCCCTGTCGCTCGCGGTGATCGTGGCCCTCATCGGCACGAGCGTCGCCGCATCGCTGATGTTCCCGGAAAAGAAGGACGGCCCCGAGATCGCCGACGGCCACGACACGCCCGGCCCGCACGCCTGACGCGTCACGCAGCCCCCCGCAGGGCGACCTCCTGTGGTGTGGGTTCGGCGTATTGGTTGGCAGCAACAGCGGCGAGCCGCGTCACAGGGCATCCTCGGTGCGGAGCGTGACCTCGATCAAACGCTCCATGACTTCGGCGGGCGACTCGTGCGGGAAGTTCGTGAGCACCACTTCCTTCGCGTAGAGCTTGCCGATGTAGCGGCGATGCTTCGCCGCCGATGCCCGGCTGGCCAGGAAATCCCGGTGGGCCGAGTTGATCACGATCTCGTTGGCAGTGCCGTCGTAGCGGCTCCGCCACGGCTGGCCATGCTCCGGCTCGAGACGGTAGCCGGGCAGGCCCCGACCACCGGCCGTGTCGGCATCGGCGTCGATCATGAACTTGAGGTCGACGCGGTCGCTCACCTCGATGCCGCCCTGCCGGGCCGTGGCCTCGACGGTCACGATGCCGAGGTCCGACGAGGCCACGCGGCAGGAACTGCCGTCGGTCGCGATCGCCGCCGAGCCCGACACGATCTGCCACGAGGTCGCCACGCCGTTCGGGATCGGCGTGCCGTCGGCATCGCAGGGCGTGGCCGTAAAGAGGCATGAGCCACCGGGGGGCCTTCGCGGCCGCCGCGGGCTGATCCGCACGGCCGCGAGTGGCCCTGGATCGGCGGCGAAGAGCGTGGGGGCATCTTCGGCTGCGGCACGTCCTGGCTTCGACGGCCGTGACGACTCGCCACTCGCGCCCGTGCCAGTGCCCGCCCGGTCTTGCAACGCCGGCTCCGTCTTGGGGATGTCGAAAAACAGGTACTCCTCGGCAGGGAGTTCAGCCAGCGCCGTCGCAAAGGCCTTGTGCACCTGCTTGAGCAGCTGGCGGCTGGCCCGCTCGGCCTCCGCCTGCTCGCGGCCGGATACGCAGGCCGCG
>JAPOJV010000215.1 GCA_029978085.1 bacterium | reverse complement strand
GGCTTCGCGGCACTCGCCTGGGGCAGCATGACCTCGATCGACCGGTCGTCCTCGTCGAGCTTGCTGGCGACGAGAAAGAAGATCATGAGCAGGAAGACGATGTCGATCATCGGCGTCATTTCGAGTCCGCCGGCGAACCGTCCCTTGTTGATCGTGACACTCATGAGCGGGCCGCTCCCGCCGGCTCGGCTGCCAGCTGCTCGGGGGTGACACGGCCCTTGCCCTCGTACCGCTCGAGACAGGGCAGGACGTCGTCCACGACCGCATCGACGTCACGGAACCCGCGGAGGATCCTCCCTTCGAGCCAGTGGGCGATCATGGCTGCAGGGATCGCCACGCAGAGGCCGGCGAACGTCGTGATGAGTGCCACGTAGATGCCCTGGGCGAGCTCGGCGGCGCGATTGGCACCGGCGTCGAGCGTGGCGGTCGTGTAGAAGGCGAGGATCATGCCCTGCACGGTGCCGAGCAGGCCGAGCAGCGGCGTGACCGTGACGGCCAGCGCGATCGGCCGGATGTTGGCGTAGAGCCGCGAGGCCTCCCGGTCTTTCACCACCTCGGCGGCCCGCTCGATCTCCGGAATCGGCCGGCCGAGCTTCTCGAGCATCGCGGTGAGCACGTCGGCGAGGGCCGAGGGACACTGCTGGCAGAGCCGGTAGGCCTTTCGCGGATCGAACGGCCCGGGCTTCACGAGAGCCGTGATTCCGTCGCGGAGCTTCCGGGGCACGAACCGTGACCGTCGCAGGGCCACGAGCCGCTCGAGGCCGAACGTCACGACGACGAGCGACATCGCCACGATCGGCCACATCAGGAGGCCGCCCGCGAGGAACAACTGCCACAGGGTTTGGACGCGTTCGTAGCCGTTCACTGGGGCTTCTCTCCTGACGGGGTGCCAGACGCGGCGGGCGAACCGCCGGACGCGGCTGGTGAACCAAGTGCGTCGAGCCGCTTGCGGGCCGCCGGCACATGCTCGGACGTGGGGTAGCGGTCGACGAGTTCCGTATAGAGTTTTCGCGCCTGGTCGGGCTGGCCGAGCACCTCGAAGCAGCGGGCCGCCTCGAACGTGGCCTGCGCCTGCCAGGGATGGAAGGGGGCGGGCGCGGCCTGCTCCCCGAAGCCGTAGGCGGTCTTGAAGAATGCCTTGATGGCGTCCTTGTGCTGCCCCTGTTCGAAGAGCACTTCCCCTTCCATCAGCCGGGCCCGCGCGGCGAGGTCGGTGCGTGGCCCATCCGCCACGCTGCGGTAGCCGGCGAGGGCCTCGTCGAGCCTGCCGAGATTCTGGCGGGCCCACGCGGCGGCGTAGCGGCCCTGCGCGGCCTGGGGCGATTGCGGCGCAGCCGCCAGGAACTTCTCCGCGAGTGCGAGCGACTCGGCCCACTTCTCCTGCGCGGCGGCCGCCTCGGCGGCGCGGATGAACGTCGCGTCACGGAGCGCGGCCGACGACAGGCTCGATGAATCGGCGAGCGCCTTGGCGAAGGCCTGCTCCGCCTCGGCGATGCGGCCGAGGGCGAGGAGGGAGCCGCCGAGCATCGCCTGCCCGTCCGGGGCGAAGGCTCCCTGCGGTGCGTCGGCGAGTTGAGCTGCGAAGGCCTGTGCGGCTGCGGCGTGGTCGCCGCGCATCACGTGGGTCCAGCCGAGCTTGTGGCGGGCCTGCTCACGCACCAGCGCCGCACGGCCGCCATCCTTGCCCGCGGCGGCGATCGCCGCCGCATAGGCCGTCGCGGCCTCGTCCCATTGCTTCGCTTCCCACCGCGCCTCCCCCACTTCGAGCCAGGCCTCGGCGGCATAGCGGCTCTTGGGATACTTCGCCACGAGCGACGCGAACGTGGCAGCAGCCTCGGGCCGCTTGCCGTCGAGCGTCTGCACGACGCCGATTTCGAAGAGGGCACGATCGGCGGCCGGAAACTTCGGATGCTCGCGGAGCAGGGCCGAGAAGGCTGCACCGGCCTGGGCATACTTCTTCTCGCCAGCGAGGCAGAGCCCTTCGAGCAGCCGCGCCTCAGCCGCCGCGGCCGCATCGATCTCGAGCTTCTTCTCGCGGGCGGCAGCGAGCAGCCGCTGGGCGTCGGCGAGGCCGCCGGCGAAGTCGCCCGTTCGCTGGCGGGCGTCACTGCGGGCCACAAGTGCGGAGGCGATGGCCGCCGACTGTGGATGCTGGTCGATGACGGCGGTCCAGGCTGCGATGGCTTTCGGCAGTTGCTTCTCGGCCTCGTGGCACCAGCCCGTGGCGAGCAGCGCCCATGCGGCCCGCGGCCCCTGCGGCGCCGCCTTCACGCACGCCGTGAATGCTTCGATTGCCGCGGCATGCTTGCCGGCGTCTTGCCGCAGCTGGCCCACGCGATACCAGGCCATGTCGGCGTGAGAGCCGGAGGGATGGTCGGCGACGAGTTTCTCGGCGAGCGCGAGTGCCGCGGGACGATCGCCTGCATCGCGAAGGGCCCGCACGGCGAGCAGGAGCCAGTCGGGCCGGCGGTCAGACTTCGGATGCGCGGCCGCCAGTTCCTGATAGGCCTTCGCTGCTTCCGCATGCTTACCGAGCGAGAGGAGGGCATCGGCCCGATCGGTGGCGAGGTCGAGGAGTGTATCGGCCGCGATGTCGGTGCGGCCCTTGGCGGCGGCGAGCGCCTGGCTCACGCGATCGGCTGCAGGCTGCGGCCGCTTCGCGTCGAGGTCGAGCCGGGCGAGGCGGTGGGCGGCGTCGAATGCCTCGGGGCTCTTTCCCGCGGCTGCCTTCTCCAGGAGCGGCCGCGCATCATCGGGGCGGCCGGCCTCGAGCCAGGCGCGGCCGGCGGCGAGCGTGGCTCGAGCGGCGAGCGGCGAAGTGGGATGCGTCGCGACCAGCTGCGCGAAGGCCTCCGCGGCGGGTGCCCACTGCTTTTGGTTCCAGCGGGCCGTGCCGAGCCGGTCGAGCGCCTCGGCCTGCCGTGGGCCGGCGGTCGCAGCCACCGGCGCGAGTAGTGTGTCGGCCGCGGCCGGCTGGTTCGCGGCGAGCGCGAGATCCGCCCGCCAGATCGCCACGTCGGCAGCGAGCGGATGCTGGGGAAACTCCTTGGCGAACCGTGCGAGCGTGGCGGCGGCCTCCGTCTTCTTGCCGGTCTGCGCCTCGCCTACGCCGAGCGCATAGAGCGCATCGGGCAGCCGAGGCGACTGCGGCTGTTCGCGAACGAATCGCTGCCAGGCCGCGACTGCCTCGTCGCGTTTGCCGGCCTGCCAGAGCGCCTCGCCGAGC
>JAPOJV010000205.1 GCA_029978085.1 bacterium | reverse complement strand
CCCTTAACCGCGTCACCCGCTATCGCCACATCACCGCCGGCCAGGTCACCAAGCGCACCGACTACGCCTACCGCGCCGACGGCTCCGTCAGCTCCGTCACACGCTTCGCGGGCGCGGGCATCAACCCGATCGGTACGTCCACTGCCGCCTACGACGCCCTGGGCCGGCTCACCGGCATCACCCATGCCCGCACGGCCAGCCCCGCCATCAGTTACGGCTACGCCTACGACGCCGCCAGCCGCATTGCGTCGATGACCACGCCCGAGGGCACGAGCACCTTCACGCTCGACGCCACCGACCAGCTCCTCTCCGCCAGCCTCACCGGCGAGGCCTACGCCTACGACAAGACCGGCAACCGCACGAACGCGGGCACGCAGACGTCCACGGGTAACCGCCTCGCCTTCGACGGCACCTACCGCTACGCCTACGACGCCGAAGGCAACCGCACGGCGAAGTTCTTGGATACGAATGCCGGGGGCACGCTCTCCCTCGGCGATACCGACGTCACGGTCTACGCCTACGATCAGCGGAACCGGCTCGTGGCGGTCAGCCATGTGAATGCCTGGACGAGCACGCAGGCTGTCGGCCTGGCGGCCTTCACGGCGCAGGGCACGCCCCTCCCCGGATCCGACCTCGAGCTCCGCTCCACCTACGACTACGCCGACCGGCGGATTCGCCGATCCATCGACGCCGACGGCATCGCCGGAGCCGGGCAGGAGAGCGTGTCGTTTGCGGGGTATGCCGGGGATGTTCGCACGCTCGAGATCGCCCGGCCGAACGACAAGATCGTGATCGACAGTGTCCGCGGGCCGATCGGCTTCCTCGGCCAGGTCGTCCAGCGGAACTTCTACGGCAACGGCGTCGATGAGATCCTCGCCGTGGACCAGGTCTCCTGGAGCGGCACGACGCCCACGACCAGCACGTTCTGGACGTTCACCGATCATCAGGACTCCGTCCGCGACATCGTCTCCGGGAATGCCGCCGACCGCGGAGCGGTCGTCGAGCACCGGCAGTACGACAGCTTTGGAAAAATCGTCCGCAGGACGACCGGGCCGCAGACAACCGCGCCGGCAGCCGCAGGCGTCGGCATCGATTTAGGCTACGCGGGCCGGCCGCTCGAAGCACGCACCGGCCTCTCCGACAACCGGGCCCGCTGGTACGAGCCGGCGACAGGAAGATTCATCAACGAGGATCCCAGCGGCTTCCGCGGGGGCGATGCCAACCTCTTCCGCTACGTCGGCAATGATCCCTTGAACAAGGTCGATCCCAGCGGACTCGCCGCCAAGTGGGCCCAGCAGGCCGCCAGGCAAAGCGTGCCGGCTGCGGGCTGGGCGGGGTTTGGGCAGAGCCTTGATAGCCCACTCTGGGCTGGGACCAAGGGGTTCTTCAGCTCAATCGGAAACAGCGTGGCCAGCGCCGCTACTGGTGTGAAAAACCTTGTGACCGGTGAAGCCGGCCGCCAACTCGGCCAGCGCGCCTTCGATATCACGGTGAACAACAACGGAGGAAGGTTTAACGGGCAGTGGGGCCAGGTAGCCTTCAACATCGCCGGACAGATGGCCGGTACGCACGCCATGGCCGAGGGCGGCGTCGGCATCGACATGGCTACCAATACGCCGATCGGGGGCATCGACCGCGTGGTACGAGTTGCCGGCGGCGTGAGCCAGTTTGCGGGAATGGCGGCGGGTGCCGCGGGCATGTCTCGCACGGCGGCCGGCGCGGGGAGCTTCACGAACCTGCCCGGCTCCGTGACCGTTAATCGTCTGTCGAGCGGCGTGACCGGCGGGTTCACAAGGGCGTTTGGACGCGTTGATGCCGTGGCGATTGAAGCGGGCTCGGTAACAGCTCGGGCCGCTGGGTCGGCGCAGCTGCCTATCGTCAACCCGAGCTTTACGCCAAAAGCGCCCCTACAGGAGCTGCTGGTCGAGCAAGCTGCACGCCGTGGGCTTGCGACCGCTCAAAACGAAGCGGTATTTTGGTCGGGGCTGGGCCGCGGGAAGTCGGGTGCGCTACGATCACAGAGATTTGCGGTCGAAAATGGTGGGCGCACACTCGAAATGACGCCCGGGGGAAGGTACCTACAAGATCTCGACTTGTACGGCCCCGGTTCGCCTCTGGACCGCGTGCAAGCCGACCAAGTATGGTCCATCGCATCGCGTGAGTTCGCCAGGGGTGCCAGCGGCCAGGTCAGGGCCGTGGTCGGGTCGGTGCGGCTGAACAGCAACTGGAGGCGAGTGGAGTTGCCCGAGTTGTACTCCAATCCTCGCGTGAATGGGATCGACGTACTTCAGCTGAAGCCTCGACTGGAGATTCGCAGGTAATGACCTTCACCTGGCTGAACAAGCAAGGAGTTCGCAGCGACGCTGGATTTGAACTCCAGTTTGTTGATCGCTTCACCATGGAGTACCGCCAAGACGGTCGTACCATAACGCTCGATATCGAAAGCGGCTTCCTTGGAGAAAATCAGCCAGCCATTCTCATGAGCCCAGACGCGCTCAATGCATGGGACGACGGCGCGGAATTGCTGCCGACTGAGCAGCGGCAGGCGCTTCACAATATTCGTGAAGCTTTGGCATTCCAAGGATTAGGATTGAGTCTCGAATGATTTCGTGCGACTTGCTGACGAGGGAAGGCGGCGGGAGTCCGACAAGGGACGCCCGAAAAGGAAAGTCAAAGCACTTGGCGGCCGCCAGACGGCCACGGTGGACGCCCTCGGCCCCGACTGGCCCGTCACGGGCACCCCGGAGTCGCTCCCCGGCACGGTGACCACGAACGTCACCCGCACGGCCTACGACGCCTTGGCCCGCATCGCCTCCACGACCGACGCCCTCGGCCAGACGACCGACCACGCCTACGAAAACCTCGGCCGCAACGTCCCCGAGACCGCCCCGGCTCCGGCCGCCGGCAGCGCCCGGCCCGTCACCCGCTACGCCTACGACCTCGCGGGCAACAAGACCAAGCAGACCGACCGCCTCGGCCGGGTCACCACGTTCGTCTACGACGCCGCCGACCGCCTCGTCGAGGAACGCTGGCAGCAGTCTGCCACGGCCGCCGTCTCCCACACGATCAGGCGGATCTACGACGCCGCCAGCCAGCTCCTCGGCGTCACCGAGACCGACACGGCCAACCCCGCCGCCACGACCGCCTGGCAGTTTGCGTATGACGCGACCGGCAACGTCGTAAAAAGCCGCATGGCCCCCGGCGAGATCGCCCAGCAGCCCGCGCTCGACGGCGTTCCCAATCCCCCCGGCAGCCTCGCCTCGGGTGATCCCACCATCGACTGGGACAACGACGGCAAGGCCGAACGCTACGACGGCTACCCGATCACCATGGCCGTCGGCGACCAGCTCCTCCTCACCGCCTCCTCCGCCGCCTTCGATCCCGTCCTCATCCTCCAGAAGCCCACCGGCGGCCTGGCCACCGCCCTCTTCGGCGACCACTCCGGCGGCGGCACCACCGCCAGGCTCCTCGTCACCGCCGACGTCGCCGGCACCTGGACCGTCGTCGTCACCGCCCGAGACGAGAACGCCTCCGGGGGCTACGCCCTCCAGATCGTCAAAGACCAGCACGCCATCGTCCCTACGGCCCTCGTCGAATACGACTACACCTACGACAAGGCCGGCAACCTGCTAACTGCCTTCGAAGATCAGGCCGCCGTCGCCCAGTTCGGCGACCTCGGACCGGCGGCCAGCGGCCTGGGCGTCCGCACCAGTTCCGTCGCCGATGCCCTGAACCGATTCACTCGTTACCGGGAACTCGACACCTTCACCAACATCGTCACCAAGCGCGTGGACTACGCCTACCGGGCCGACGGCTCCGTCGGAACGGTGACGAGGTTTGCGGGGGCGGGGGTGAACCCGATTGGCACGTCCACTGCCGCCTACGACGCCCTGGGCCGGCTCACGGGCATCACCCATGCCCCCACGGCCAGCCCGGCCATCAGTTATGGCTACACCTACGACGCCGCCAGCCGCATCGCGTCGATGACCACCCCGGAGGGCACGAGCACT
>JAPOJV010000187.1 GCA_029978085.1 bacterium | reverse complement strand
GCTGCTCGTCGTCACGAAGCAGCCGACCTGGTACGTCGAAAACCTCCCGCGCATGTGGAAAAACGTCGCCCGCGAGGAGGTGAAGGGCTATCACCTCATCGAAGCCGTCCGGCCCGGCTGACCGGCCCGCAGGCCCGGTCACGGTAGCCCGGTCACGCCGTGACCGGAATACTTGTCACGGCGTGACAAGCCCACACCGGAATACTTGTCACGGCGTGACAAGCCCACACCGGAATGCAAGTCACGGCGTGACTTGCCCACGCGGAGTGACGGGCCTACGGTAGCCCACGCATCATTGATTCACGTGGATCACCTTCGCCGGCGGGAAGCCGTTGAAGTGGGTGCTGCTCGCCGCCGAGTAGGCGCCGATGTTCTCGCTGTAGAGATAGTCGCCGATCTCGAGGTCGGGAAGTTGCTCGGCGAGGCTGATCGTGTCGAGCGCGTCGCAGGTGGGGCCGAAGACCGCGCAGATCTGGGTCGCCCCCTTCTTGAAGCTCTTCAGGTGGTACGTGCAGTGGTCGAAGATCACGCCCGAGTAGGTGTGGTAGACGCCGTCGTCGACGTAGTACGACAGCTTCTCGTTCCGCACCGCCTTGCCGATGATCTTGCACACGGCCGTGCCGGCGGAGGCCACGAGAAACCGCCCCGGCTCGGCGAGAATCTCGATCGACTTGGGGAACAGGCGATCGATCTCGTGGTTGATCTTCTTGGCCAGCGCCGAGAACTTCGGCACCGAGGCGTCGTAGGCCGCGGGGAAGCCGCCGCCGATGTCGAGCAGCTTGAGATCGAAGCCCCGCGACTTCGCCTCGGCGAAGATTCCGGCGCAGAGGTGAAGCGCCTGGATGTAGTTCTCGGGGTTCGTGCACTGGCTGCCGACATGGAATGACAGCCCCTCCACCACGAGCTTGTGGTCGTGGGCGCACTGGATCAGATCCACCGCCTCACCGGGCAGGGCCCCGAACTTGCTCGACAGCTCCACCATGGAGCCCGTGTTGGGCACGCGCAACCGCAGGGCGAGGCCCGCGTGGGGCGCGTGCTTCGCGATCTTCTTCACCTCCTCGACGTTGTCGTAGGTCACGAGCGGCTTGTACTTGTCGAGCTCGCGAAGCGTCTCGATCGGCTTGATGGGATTGGCATAGATCACCTTGTCCCAGATGAAGTCTTGCCGCTCCTTCGCCGGAAGCTTCTTGATGTTTTCGTGAACCGTGTGGAACTCCTGCATGCTCGCCACGTCGAAACTGCCGCCGAGTTCGTAGAACGTCTTCACGATCGCAGGATCGCTGTTCACCTTCACCGCGTAGTAGATCTGCACCCGCGGAAAGTGCTTGCGGAACAGGGCGTAGTTCTTCCGCAGTTCGGCGTGATCCACGACGAACAGCGGCGTGCCGTGCTTCTTGGCGAGGTCGAGCAGTGTTTTCTGGTTCATCAATTGGGCTCCAAGTCTCAGGAAAGGCTCCGGGATGGCAGAAGTCTCCTCGCGGTGAAGCTCGCTCCTTCCACGACCTGCGGCGGTTCCGGGCTCAGAAGGTCGCGATCTTCAATGCTCGTCGAGCTTCCGCCAGTCCCGTCGCCACTCACCCGCGAGCGCTATCGGTCAATCACCGTCCGTGAGCAGAAAGTTCTTGAACTGCCAGGGGTCGGTCGGGTCGATGTTCGGCCGGTTGTAGCCGTGGAAGGCGCTGGAGTAGTACTTCAGCGGCGTCCAGTCGCTCTGCACCGACACGAACTTGCCGAGGTAGGGCTTGGCGATCCCGAGCACGTAGTCGTGCGGCAGGTCGTCGGGCAGCTTCACGCCCTGGTCGGGGTTCTCGATCATCCACATCGTGGCCGCGACCACGGAGATCGCGACCTGCATCGTGGTGGCATTCTGATGCGGCACGAGCCGCCGCGACTCCTCGATCGAGAGATCGGTGCCGCACCACCAGCTCGTGAGCGGGTGGCCCATCACGAGGGCGCCGAGGATGTCGGCGCCGCTGGTGATTTCGTCGGTCATGATCCGGATCTTCGGCTGCAGGCGGTAGTCGTTGCCCCGCAGTTCCCAGAGGCTGGCGAGCGCCGCATCGCACGGACAGTAGGCGTAGTGCACCGTGGGCCGGTAGACCGTCGTGCCGGAACCGTCCCGCACCGAGAGCTTCTCGGTGATGCTGAAGGCCTCGCCGTGGCGGACGACCATGCCCACGATCGTGTGGGCCGGGGGCACCCAGCTCACCACCTGCGTGTTGATGCCCATGCGGGCCAGGCAGATCTGGCTCTTGGGGCCGTCGGCATGCTCGTAGGCGAACGGGGGCAGCTCCTTCTCGTGCGTGCCCCAGCCCATCTCGGCGGTCGTCGTCCCCTCCTCGCGGAACCCCTCCACGCTCCAGGTGTTGACGAACTCGTCCACTTCCTTCGGCCGGTTGGAGATTTGCGTGTCCCGCTCGCTGCAATGGATCACCTTCACGCCCAGCTCATGGGCCAGGTGGTTGAAGGCGTGGCTCTTCGCATGCTGCGCGATCCGCTCGGCCTGCTCGCCGACGAACTTCTTCTCCTCCAGGCAGCGGGCCGCGATGTCGAGCAGGGCCTGCTTCGTGAAGTGGCTGATGAGGCCGGGATTGGCGCCATGCTCCAAGACGGCCGTCGGTCCGGGCGTCTTCCAGCCGGCGATCATCCGCCGGAGGTTCATGTGCCGCCAGTAGAGCGTGAGGTGCGTGGGATGCGCCCCCTTCGAATGCTCGTACGGATCCCAGAGCTCGACCGACGTGTTGAGGTAGTTCACGCCGTGGTCATGGCACCACTGCACGATCTCGCAGCAGTCGATGTTCCAGGCCAGGTCGATGAGGATGTCGCCGGCCGAAACGTGCCGCCCGAGAAGCTCACCGAGATTGCCCGGCTCCACCTTCCCCCGCACGAAATTCACTCCCCGTTCCGTCCACGGCCGCAGGGCGGCCTCGTCGGGCTGGAACTCCAGGATCGTGATGTCCGACGGCTTGACCTTCACATGGTCGAGGAGGATCGGAAGCGTGCAGCGGGCGACGGCACCGAAACCGACGAACAGGATCCGTTTGTGGAAGTGCAGCATTTCGTATCAGGGAGGTTCCTGGGGTGGGGCGGAAACCGGGGCACGAACGACTTCTACGCGGGCCCGCGAGAAATGTTCGCGACGTCCGCGAGTATAGCCGTTCGCGGTTCCCGGCTGACAACTCACGGCCACGTGACCGCTTCGCCGGCGGCGATGCTGCACAGAGCAGCCCAGGCGGCGCGGTCGATCGTCGCCTCGACGAGCCGCACCGAGCCGTCGCCGAACACGATATTCGCGCCGGCCGGATGCTGTGAATACATCTGATCGGGATGGCCGGCCGGGTCGTTCGGCACATGAATGCCCGTGCCTTCGAGGGCCGACGGGCCGCTGTGGGAGAGCACGAAGGCGGCGGCCGCCTCGGGCTCGGCGCCAGCCGCTGCGTAGCGATCGGCCGGATGGCAGGCGGCGCCGGGCACGATGCCAGCCCAGGCTTTTTCTGAGAGCTCCTGGGAGTGCTCACCGATGAACACCGTCTTCGAGAGTCCGTCCGTGACGCGGGCCGGGGTGATCCGCGAGTTGCGGTAGAGCGGACCGTTGCACACGCTCGACCAGTCGGCACGGGCCGCTGCGTCCCACGGATCCTCGTGGCCGGCGTTCGCCACGTAGTCGGTGCGGCCAAGTCGGGCACCAGAGGCATGCGCACTGCCGCCGGCGGTGCGACACTCGAAGGCATCGCGGGGCCCACTCGACGATGGGCATTGAAAGATCGCCAGTCGCTGCGACACGAGGTCGCGGTTTGCCGCGCCGGCCACACCCGCGGCGGCATCGAAGCGGCCCGTCGCCGCTCCCTCCTCCAGAAATGCCGCGATCGCGAGTCCCCAGCCGGTGCCAGGCGCGGCATCCCAGGTGGTGGCGTCGCGGCTCGGCGAGGCGACGTCGGCCAGATAGCCGGCCGGAAACCGCTTCGTGGCGTCGGCATGGAGATGCAGGGCGATGCCGAGCTGCCGCAGATGGCTCGCGCACTGCGTCCGGCGGGCCGCCTCACGGGCCGACTGCACGGCCGGCAGGAGCAGACCGATCAGCGTCCCGATGATCGCGATCACCACGAGCAGCTCCACGAGACTGAACCCGCGAGACCGCCCGCTACAGCCACTGCTCGCCGCCATGAGGATCCTCAAAAATAAACTTTTGGGTTGCCAAAATCGTATTTTTGGCTCATCAAAATCTAGCCGTCACCAGCCGCCGGTCAACCCCGTCACCGTTGGCGATCACCAGCAGCGATGTCAGACTGCGGCGTCGCCCCAGGAGCTGGTTCCCCCATGTCACCCGCCCATGCCCTCTGGCTCGCCGCTGCCGGTGCGGCGGGCACCCTGCTCCGTGCCGGTGCCAATGCCCTGTCGCTGCGGCTCTTCGGTCCCGGATTCCCCTGGGGCACGCTGGCGATCAACGTGATCGGGTCGTTCGCCTTCGGGTCGATCGTCGCCCTGGCTCGCTCCCGTGGCAGCCTCTCGACGGCCCAGGAAACGGTCCTGCTCGTCGGCCTGTTGGGCGGTTTCACGACCTATTCGTCGTTCGCCTTCCAGTCGGTCGAGATGCTGGAGGCGGGCCGCATCGTGCCGGCCGTGGCCTACGTCGTGGGCACGACGCTCGCGGCCCTGCTCGCCGTCTGGGCCGGCCTGCGGCTCTTTTCCGCGTAAAAAAGTAGCCCGGTTGCGCTGCAACCGGTTGCCTTTTCCGGTCACGGCGTGACCGGACTACATGGGCCGGCAATGCGCGCTTTTTAGGTCGCACCGCTACGAACTGCTCGCGGCTGCCCCACTCGTGAGCGATTACGATCGAAACGACAAGGCATCAAAAAAACTTTCTCACAGATTGCAGTCTGTATCACTCCTGTTATATTGAAGTCCAACAAAAGCACGCGATGGTTACAAAATGGGCGAATTCGCAGAAACTTCGGCGACTTCAGCCGTTCCCCGCGACTACGCGGCTCGGATCAAGAACTACCGTGCGCGGCTTGGCCTCACGCAGACAGAACTC
>JAPOJV010000107.1 GCA_029978085.1 bacterium | reverse complement strand
CCGATCGGGCTCTTGAAGAAGCAGGCGAGCCAGTCGAGGGCACCGTATTCGCCGGCTCGATGGGCCCGTTCGACGAGCCGTACCAAGTCGAGCACGAGCGGCGCGGCGAGGATCGAGTCGCAGCCCTGCCAGGTGAACTGCAGGACCATCGGCGTGCCCAGAAAGCCCTTGAAGTGGATGTGATCCCAGGCCGTCTTCCAGTCGCCCAGGCTCTTGATGTACTCGATCGACACGTGGGTCTGCGGCGGGTAGCCGAGGATGCTCGCAAGCAGGTGATCCTTGCTCTTCACCTTCGCCGCCTTGTTCCGCGGGTCGTCGAGCACCTTGCCGTCCATGTTGCCGAAGATGTTGTGTCCTACCCAGCTCATCACCTCGAGGTGCCGGGCGGCGAACATCGGCGCGAGCACGCTCTTGAGCAGCGTCTCACCCGTCTTGCCGTCGCAGCCGGCATGGGCGATCCGCTTCTCCCGGGCCATCTGCTGGAGGCAGGCGGGCGTCGCCCCCGCCGACGGCGTGAAATTCACATACGACGCCCCGGCCTCGGCGGCGGCGAGGAAGTAGAGGCTGCTGCCGGGAAGCGGGCACGTGTCGGCGTCGTCGAGAAGCGGTTCGAGCTCCGCGAAGTCAGCCGGGATCGGCCGCGCGGGGGGCGGCTCGGTGGACGACACGTTCACGACCACCACGTGCGTCAGCTGTTCGGCTGCCGCGAAGTCTTCGATGTCCTTCCGCACGCGAGCGATCGCCTGGCGGGGCGTCTCGACAGCCACGACGCCGGCTGCGTCGGCGAAGCTCTTGATCTTGTCGCCTGAGGCCACGACCGTGCCGGGGCGAAGCCGCTTCTCGACCTCGGCGAAGAAGTCGGCCGCGCCGTCGAGCAGTTCGGGCGTGATCGCCCGGCTTTCGCTCCACATCCGCCGGGCCTCGTCGCCGAGCCGACCGGCACGGATGTCGTGCCCCCCCACGACGATGTCGGCGAAATCGACGAGTCCGAGACTGGCGAACGGCTCGAGCGCGGTGACGAGCCCGACCGGCTCGATGGCCCCGCGTTGGAGGGCTGCGAGGCCCGTCATCATCGTCGTCGCGACGCCCCCCTTGGCACCGATGAGCCACAGACCGATGCGGGTGCGGGCCATGCAAAGACTTCCGGGGGGACGCGTGGGTGGGAAACGCTCAATTCTTTCCGCGTTACCCCGACCGTCAACCCGCAGCCCGCCATGGGCCTTCTGCGGCACGTCCGTTCGCCTCGAACTCAATCCCGCCTCCCGATGGCAACGACTTCATCTCAGATCGAAATCTGCTCGCCGATCTCCATCACCTGGTCGGCGGGCAGGCCATACCGCTGTTCCTCGCGGACGGCGTTTCGCTTGAGGTAGGCGAAGATCGCCTCGGGGATGAAAGAAAGCTGCCCCGCATGGTCGGCCACGACCGTGGCGTGGCCGATGAAGAACGTGGCCGTGTCGAGGTCGATCGGGAGCTGCTCGGCTGCCACGACCTGTCGCAGGCAGGGCAGGAGCAGCGGCTGCTCCATGTAGCCGAACCGAAGCGAGATTCGCACAAAGCCGTCGCCGAGCCGCTCGACCGTCGTCCGCTCCCCGTCGGGAACCTCCGGCACCGGCTCGTCGGCCACCGTCAGCAGCACCACCGTCTCGTGCAGCGTGCCGGTGCGGTCAATCTGGTGGACGAGCACCGGCGGGAGATGATCGCGGCTCGTGGCCAGAAACACGCCCGTGCCGGGCACGCGGGCCGCCCCCCGCGGCGCGAGCCGCGGCCACTCCGTCTCGAACGGGCCGAACTGCGAGGAATATCGCTGGATCACGGCGGTGCGGCCGCGGCTCCAGATCAGCATCGCCGCGATCAGTCCCGCACCGATCAGCATCGGGATATAGCCGCCGTCGAAAAACTTGAAGAGATTGGCGATCAGGAACGGGATGTCGAACGACAGAAAAAGCACCAGCACGGCGAGCGACGGCAGTCGGCCCCAGCCCCAGGTATGGCGGATCACGAGGTAATAGAGGATCGTCGTCACCACCATCGTGCCGGAGACGGCCAGCCCGTAGGCGGCTGCCAGTTTCACAGACTCGCGGAACGTGAGCACGAGGGCGAGGCAGCCCACCCCGAGCAGCACGTTCACCTCTGGGATATAGATCTGCCCCTCGCTCTCCGCCGCCGTGTGGCGGATCGTCACCCGCGGCAGAAAGCCGAGCAGCATCGCCTGCCGCGTGAGTGAGAACGCACCGGAGATCAACGCCTGCGAGGCGATGATCGTGGCGAGACTTGCGAGCACGACGAGGGCGTAGGTGGCCGGACCAGCCGGCACGAGCGAGTAGAACGGGTTCGCCGCCGCTGACGGATCGCGGAGCACGAGCGCCCCCTGCCCCAGGTAGGCGATCACGAGCGAGGGCAGCACGAGCCCGAGCCAGGCCCGCCGGATCGGCACGAGACCAAAGTGCCCCATGTCGGCGTACAGCGCCTCGCCGCCGGTCACGACGAGCACTACCGAGCCGAGGATGAGCAGGCCGTGCAGCCCGTGCCGCTGGAAGAATTCGACGCCGTGGCTCGGCAGGATCGCCCACAGCACGTCGGGCCGCTGCAGGATCTGCCAGATGCCGAGGCCCGCGAGCGTGAGAAACCAGACGAGCATGATCGGCCCGAAGAGCCCACCCACACGCCCCGTGCCCTGTTTCTGGATCGCAAACAGACCGATCAGGATCAGGCACGTGATCGGCACCACCCCCGCCTCCAGCGCCGGACTCGCGACGGCAAGGCCCTCGACGGCACTGAGCACGGAGATGGCCGGCGTGATCACGCCGTCGCCGTAGAGCAGGGCCGCGCCGATCACGGCGAGGAGCGTCATCCCCGACACGCCGCCGATGCCCCGCGGCCCGGTGCGGTAGCGTTCGGGCACGAGCGCCAAGAGCGCAAGGATGCCACCTTCGCCGTCGTGATCGGCCCGCATCACGAACGCGACGTACTTCACCGTCACGACCATCACGAGCGCCCAGAACATGAGCGACAGGATGCCGAACAGGTCGGCCTGCTCGACCGGCCGATCGCGGCCCGCCACGAGCAGGCACTCCTTGAGCGTGTAGAGCGGACTCGTGCCGATGTCGCCAAACACGATCCCGAGCGCACAGAGCGTCAGCCGCCACAGGCCCGCGGCATGCGGATCGTGACCGTTGTCTTCGCGGGCGGGGGCGGAGTGCATCGCGGCATTATCCTCTGCCGCGTTGACGCGTCCACGGTTGCGCACCAATACGCGGTGAGGGGTTGCCCATGCCCGGGAGCCGGCGTTGGCGGCAAGCGCAGGCAGGATGCCGGAGCGCGGCCGCCATCGAGCGAGCGGAGGGCATGGATGCCCGCAGCGAGCGTCCGGCGACGGGGCGTGGGCAACCCCGAACTCAAACCACAAGAGGTCGCCGCAGTTCGCCCGCACGGCGGCCGAGGTTGCCGTAGCGGTGGTAGTCGAACGAGATGCTCTGCTCACGCAGATACCAGAGCAGCTCGATCCGGCCAGCGGCCACGACCGGCACGTCGGCGATCCACTGGCCGGCTACCGCGGCCGCCCGCCGCACGTCCGCGGGCACGCGATCCCGGCCGCCGTAGCGGACGCGCACGTCCGGCCGGGCCACGAGCGACGCGACCGCTGCATCGGTCTCTTCCGCCAGCTCGATGCCGGCGGCCCAGGCATGCGTCCATTCGTCGAGCGTGTCGTGCCAAGTCCGCGGGCACCCCGGCGCGAACGACGCGAGCACCCGCGCGCCCGTCGCCCGTGCGGCGGCCACCCGGGCGACGATGTCGAACCACGAGTCCTGCGGCGTGACCCGCACGCAGACCACGGAGAACGGCAGATACCGGCGGATGTTGTCCTGCCCCAGGAGCCGGAAATGGTCGTGCTCTCGTGCGAACTCGTCGGTCCATGCGGCGTCATAGCTCGCGATCGCGGCCCGCAGCCGCAGGCCCTCGACGTCGGTAGGCAATTGCGCGACAAGCGCCGTGAGGTCCGCGTTGTCGATCGCATGCGATGCGGCCGGACCATTCCCAGCCGTATCGCGGAAATCCATGAACGCCGCCACGTAGTTCGGCCCGCCCGCCTTGAGTCCCGGCCCGACCGCCGATTTCCCCATGCCACCGAACGGCTGCCGAAGCACGATCGCGCCGGTCGTGCCCCGGTTGATGTAGAGATTGCCCGCCCGGATGCCCCGCTTCCACTGTTCGATCTCTCGGTCGTCGAGACTGTGGATCGCGCTCGTGAGCCCGTAGCCCGTCGCGTTGACGATCTCGATCGCCTCGGCGAGCCGGTCGAACCGCATCACGCCGAGGAGCGGCCCGAAAAACTCGGTCAGGTGCGTCACGCTCCCGGGCGTGACGCCGTATTTCACGCCCGGCGACCAGAGGTGTGGATTGTCGGCGACCCTCCGCGGCATCACGGCCCAGGTCTCGCCCGGCTCGAGCGTCTTGAGCGCCTCTTCGAGCGGGCCGGCTGGTGGCCGGATGAGTGGCCCCACCCGCGTGTGCAGGTCATGGGCCGAGCCGACGTGCAGGCTTTCGACGGCATCGCAGAGCATCCGCTTGAAGGCCGGGTCGTCGTAGACCTCGGCCTCGAGCAGCAGCAGCGACGTGGCCGAGCACTTCTGCCCGCCGTGGCTGAATGCCGAATGCACCACGTGCTTGATCGCCAGTTCGCGGTCGCTCATGGCCGTCACAATCGTGGCATTCTTGCCGCCGGTCTCGGCGGAGAGCCGCATGTCGGGCTTCGCAGCCAGCATCGCGAGGGCCGTGTCGGTGCCGCCAGTGAGGATCACGGCCGATACATCCGCATGCGCCACGAGCCGCGCCCCGGGCCCGGCCCCCGGACAGGGCACGAACTGGAGAACGCGCCGCGACACCCCGGCCCGCCAGAAGCACTGGCACAACTCCCACGCCGTGAGCACGGCATCAGAGGCGGGCTTGATGATCACGGTGTTGCCCGCGGCGAGCGCTGCCGCGATGCCGCCACAGGGAATCGCGAGCGGAAAATTCCAGGGAGGCACGACCACGACGACGCCGCAGCCCTTCGCCTCGATGCCCGGCAATTCGTGGAACGACCGGGCACCCGCCCGATAGAACTCGACGAAGTCGATCGCCTCCGACACTTCGGGATCGGCCTCCGTGAGCAGCTTGCCGCCGTCGAGCTGCGCCACGCGGAGCAGCCGGCCGCGGGCCCGCCGCAGTTCCTGGGCTACCCGCCCGAGCACGACACTGCGGGCATCGAGCGACAGCGACCGCCAGCCGTCGGGATCGGCCGCAGCACAGGCCACAGCCTCATCCACCTCGCGATCGGTCGCCACGGCATGCCGACAGAGCACGGCGTGCGGCCGCGACGGATCGCGGCAGACACGCGTCTCCAGCCCGGGCACCTCACGGCCAGCCACGACGACGGGCACGGTGACATCGGCGAACTCGTTCGGGTCGCCGGCCGTGATCTCGGCCGCCCAGGCCCCGTTCTGCTCGAGCGCCCAGTCGGTGTCGGGCTCGTTCTCGAACTCATGCCACGGCTGCTCCGGCTGCGGCTCGCGGAACGTCTCCGTGCGGCGATCCTGCGTCCGCTGCGGCGCATCCGACACGGGCGTCGTGAACGACTCCCGGAAGCCTCGTTCCAGCAGCTTCCAGTCGTCGCTGCCCACGGTGAGCCGGAAGGCGTGCCCCAGGAAATTCTCGGGGCCGGTGTTCTCGTCGAGCCGCCGGATCAGGTAGCCGATCGCGTTCAGAAACTCCTCTTTGCGGCAGGCGGGGGCATAGAGCAGCAGCCGCTTCGTGTGGCCGAGCAGGGCCCGCCGCTGATGGTTGGCCATGCCTTCGAGCATCTCGAACTGCACGCGGTCCCCTGCCGCACGCTCGGCCGCGAGCACGAGTCCGTAGGCCACGTCGAAGAGGTTGTGCGACGCGATGCCCACATGCACGGCCGCGAGGTGGTCGGGTGCAAGAGCGTAGTCGAGCATCCGCTTGTAGTTGGCATCGGTCTCGGCCTTCGTGCGAAACGGAGCCTGCGGCCAATCGTGGAGGGCGGCATCGATCCGCTCCATCTCCATGTTGGCCCCCTTCACGATCCGGATCGTCACGGGCGATCCACCCCCCGCCACCCGCTGCCGGGCCCACGCAGTGATCCGCTGCTGCCAGCGGAACGAGTCGGGAACGTAGGCCTGCAGTGCGATCCCGGCCTGCACCCGCCCGAGTCCCGGCCGCGAGAGCGTCCGCATGAAGGCCTCGGCTGTCAGCGAGAGATCGCGATACTCCTCCATGTCGAGGTACACGAACTTGTTCCCCCGCGCGGCAGCCCGGTAGAGCAGTTCCAGGCGATCGCAGAGCCGGCCGAGCGTGTGCTCGCGGGCGATCGGCATGATCTGCGAGTCGAGCGTCGAGATCTTCACCGACAGCACCTCGACGTCTGGCGATTGGAGTGCCGCCAAATACTTCTCCAGCCGCTGCCGCGCCTCGTCCGCGCCGAGCAGCGCCTCGCCCAGAAAGTTGACGTTCATCCGCAGCCCCTGCCGGCGGCGGGCCGCGAGGTGCTCGTGGAGCAGCTCGGGCTCGGCCGGCAGAACGACGTTCGCCGTCTCGTGCCGCAGATGCTCCTTCACCAGCGGCACCGTCACCGACGGCAGCCAGTCACCGAACGTCTGGAAGCCGAGCAGCAGCGCCTGATCGAGCGGGCTGAAGAACCGCGGGATACCCTGCACGTCGAGGATGTGCGTGAACTGCTCGGCGGTGCGGGCGGCCGCGTGGGACCGAAACGCCTGATCGGTAAGCTCGACGAGCGTCGCCTTGTCGGTGGGATTCCTGAGCATCCGGTCGAGCTCAGCCTGCTGCCGCCGCTCGGCCGCCGACTGCAGCTTCACGGCCTCCCGCTGAAGCTCGGCAGCGAGGGCCACGGCCGCATCGACGAGCGAGTGATTCGCATGCATGGTGTGCCTCCCTTTGGCCTGCCCGGGGCTGCAACGGGTTCCACCAGAATTCTACGCCGTCACGCGTGCTCACCACATAAGCCCCGGGGGCGCAAGCCCGGGATTCCGCCCCCTGTCGCCCGCGGCCCGAAGTACAGTTATGAGATTCCCTCACAACTGCTATCCGCGTGCGCACGATGTACAGCCTCACATTTCGCCTCCTCGTTCCCGTTCTGCTCGCCACGCTCCTGCTCTACGCGGTCGTCTTCGGCTGGATCCTGCTCAATTCGCGGCGGCAGGCCGTTCTAGCGGCGGAGACCCAGGCCGGCGAGGTCGGCCAGGTGTATGCCGGTGAGGTCTCGGCCTTCATCGAGCGGTCGTTCCAGATTCCTCGGACGATGGCCACCCATCTCGTCGGCCTCAAGCGCCGGGGCGTGCCACTCGACCGCGACGAGGTGAACGCGATGATCCGCGAGACGCTCGCCGTCGAAGAGGAAGTGCTGGCCCTCTATACGTACTGGGAGCCAAACATCTTCGACGGCCGCGATGCCCAGTTCGCCGGGACGGTCGGCCACGACGCCACCGGCCAGTTCCTGCCGTACTGGAACCGCGGCTCGGGGAAGCTCATCGTCGAACCGCTCGTCGACTACGGCACGCCCGGGCCGGGCGACTACGTCCTGATCCCGAAGCAGACCCGCCGCGACGCCTGGATCGAGCCCTACCTCTATCCGGTCGCCGGGAAGACGGTGCTGATCACGTCGCTCGTTTGCCCGATGGTGGTCGATGACCAGGTCGTCGGCATCACCGGCCTCGACTTCGATCTGCAGACACTCACCGATCTCGTGAACAGCATTCGTCCCTATGAGGGCGGCTATGCGATCCTGCTCTCCGCCGAGGGCGTCGTGGTCGCGCATCCCGACCATGCGCTGCTCGGCACGAAGCTCGCGACGGCCGATCCGGCTTTGGCCCAGCTCGTTCGCGACGCGAAGGCCGATGGCCCAACCGTGGATCAAGTCCACTCGCGAGTACTCGATGCGGCGGCCTATTTCGTATCGGTGGCGGTGAACGTGCGAGGCATCGACCGCCCTTGGCAGCTCGTGCTCGCCGTGCCCCAAGCGGCGGTGATGCGTACCGCCAACAACGAAACATTCCAAATGATGGCAGCCGGCGCCAGCCTGCTCGCCGTGCTGGCGAGCGTGCTCTGGTGGACGGCCCGCCGTCTCGCCGGCGATCTCCGCGAGGTCTCGACGGCCGTGCATGCGTATGCCCACACCACCGCCACCGCAGTTGACCAACTCGCCGCCGAAGGAGACTCGCTCTCCACGGGCGCCCAGCAACAGGCCACGGCCGTCGATCGCACGGGCGAACTGACGAATCGGCTGCTTGGCGTCGCCGCCGGCAGCCGGTCGCAGGCCCAGTCGGCCGCCGCGCTCGCGGCGTCGGCCCGCACCGAGGCCGAGACGGGCACGGCCGACATGGAGCGGATGCGGCAGTCGCTCACCGCGTCTCGGTCGGCGGCCGATCAGGTGGCCCAGATCATCAAGACGATCGACGAGATCGCGTTTCAGACGAACCTGCTCGCACTCAATGCCGCGGTCGAAGCGGCCCGGGCCGGCACACACGGCGCCGGCTTCGCCGTGGTGGCCGACGAAGTCCGCAGCCTTTCGAAGCGGTGCGCTGCGGCGACGAACGAGAGCGGCGGCCTCATCGAGCGGTCGCAGGTGGCCAGCCGCGAGGCGGAGGCGGTGGGCACGGCGGTGGCCGAACGGTTCGGGCGGATCCTCGGCCATAATCGCGATCTCGACGCCCGGCTCGCCGACCTCGTGGCCGCGGCGGTCGAGCAGGCCGACGGCATGACCGCGATCGCTCGGGCGATGACCGAGATCGGCGATGTGACGACGTCGAACGCATCGGCTGCCGTCGAGACGGCCGTGGCCACGAACGAGTTGAGCGCCCAGGCCCGTTCGTCGAGCGAACTCGCCGCGCGGCTCATCGCGCTCGTCGACGGATCACGCACCGCGCCGTAGTCCGCACTCTCCGTGTGCGGCCCGCGGTCGGAGCCCAGACTACGAACGCGAGGCCCCTCGCCGCCACACCTCCGCGAGTACCACGGCACACGCCACCGACACATTGAGGCTCTCCACCGCCCCCGTGCCCGGAATCGACACGCGGAGATTCGCGGCCGCATCGATCGCCCGCGACACGCCCTCCCCTTCGCTGCCGAGCACGAGCACGGCCTTCGGCGGAAGCGACGCCGAGAAGATCGGCTCGCCTCGGTGGCTCGATGTCACGACGACGGCGTAGCCCGCCTGAGCCAGCCGCCTGAGGTCGGTGACGGGATCAGCCAGATCGCACACGGGCACGAACTCCGCCGCCCCCTCGGCCACCCGCACGGCCGCGGCCGAGAGCGGCGGCAATTCACCCGCCTTGCCCACGATCGCACCGGCCCCGAAGTGGGCCGCAGTGCGCAGGATCGATCCAAGGTTGTGGGGGTTCTGCACGCCATCGAGATAGACAAGCGGGCCGGTCACGCTGCCCGCCTCGATTCCCTGAAGCAGGTCGGCGAGGCTCCATCGGCGCAGCTGCTTGGCCAGGATCGCCACGCCCTCGTGATGGAGCGAGCCGGTGAGCCGCTGGAGATTCTCGTCGGCGACGATCTGAAAGCCCTTGCGGTGCTCGGCGCACCAGGCCGTGAGCTTCGCAAACTGCCGCCGGCGGCCTTCGGCGACGTACACACGCACGATGTCCTGCGGCCGCCGGGCGAACAGGGCCTCACAGGCCCGCACGCCATGAAACATTTCCTCGGTCTTGCCCTGATGCCGCGGCCCCCGAGACCGCTCACCTCGCGCAGGCCGCTTCATGCGCCGCGCTTCCGCGTGAGCATGAACTCGTTCCCTTCGGGATCAACGCACATCGCGAGATGTGGCGGCTCGCCGTTCTCCGGTTCGGGCTCCCGTGCAAGCTGTCCACCCGCGGCCACGACCTCCCGGCCGCCGGCGATCACATCGGGCACCTGAAAGCTCAGACCCGTCCAGGTCCGCTTCCCTTCGCCCCCCGAATGGATGCCGATCACCGAGCCGAGAATCTCGACCTCGGCAATGACGGGATTCTGCTTGAGCAGCCGCCCGCCGAAGCAGTCGCGATAGAACCGGATCGCCCGGTCCATATCCGCGGCCCAAATCACATATTTCACACGTTCAACGTCCATGCCCCGAATCATACCCGAAGCCCCGCGAGACGACGTGAGGGGTTACGCGATGCCCTCTCGCCGGCGTTGCTGACCAGCGCAGGCAGGATGCCGAAGCGCAGTCAGCATCGAGCGAGCGAAGGGCAGGATGCCAATCCTGTTCGGCACGGGATTTGCGCATCACCGTAGGGGCATTGTAGGCAGATTACGGCGAGTTGCGCCCTCGTCATCACTGCGTTATGGTGCCGGCCATGGCCGGACGGACGAAGCGCGAGATTCGTGATCAGGAT
>JAPOJV010000213.1 GCA_029978085.1 bacterium | reverse complement strand
GCGTGTCGCCGCCGTAGAGGCGGCTGGTGAGATCGCGGTCCTCGGGCGAGTTGCCCTCGACGTCCGAGTCGAGCAGGTAGAGGCTCACCCGCCCGACCGCCATCTTCCACACCTTCGCGTGGAGCACGCCGCTCCGCGTGTCCATCTGCACGTGGATGGGCTTGCCATGCACGTCGATCGCCGGCTCGATCGGCAGCGCGTCGACGCGGGTCTGCAGGTACTCCTCGTGCTGGTAGCCGTCGATGTCGAGCTGCTGGCGGAAGTAACCCTGGTTGTAGAAAAGCCCCACCGCGATCAGCGGAATCCCCAGCCCGCTGGCGCTCTTGATGTGGTCGCCCGCGAGCACGCCGAGGCCGCCGGAGTAGATCGGCACCGACTCATGGATGCCGAACTCGGCCGAGAAATAGACGACCGGCTTCGAGCCGAGCACACCGGCATGCACCGTGCTCCAGGTCGATTCGGCGGCCATGTATTCCTTGAGCCGACGATAGGCCTGATTGATCCGGCTGTAGAGCACGAGCTCCGCGGCCCGAGCCTCCAGCCGCTCGGGCGTGAACTCGGCCAGGAGCGCAATCGGGTTGTGGTCGAGTTGCCGCCACCGGATCGGGTCGAGCTCCCGGAACATGTTGGTCACTTCCGGGTGCCAGCTCCACCACAGGTTGCGGGCCAGCGCCATGCACTTGTCGTAGAGATTTTGCGGCGACAACTCGTCAAGCCGCGGCGGCGGGAGCTGCGCCGGGATGACGGCCGCCCCGTTCGCTTCGGGCTTCGAGGCGGCGGGCGCACGGGCGCCGATCTCTTCTGCATGGCTCATGGTGGGGGCTCCGGACGGGATGTGGAGGCGGGAGGGATGCCTGCCAGAAGTGCCGGGAGTATACCTGCGCCGGAGGTGCAATCGACCCCCCGATTCGCTTCCTTCTTCTCGTAGGCCCGTCACTTCTCGTGGGCCTGTCACGCCGTGACAGGCTGCTTCACCGGTCACGGCGTGACCGGGCTACGGTTTGCAAATACGCCCGTGAGGGGCTGCCCGTGCCCCGTCGCCGGCGTGTGGGGGCAAGCGAAGGCAGGATGCCGAGAGCGCAGCCGCCATCGAGCGGGCGAGAGGCATGGATGCCGAAGCTAGCGTTCGGCGACGGGGCATGGGCAGCCCCGAACTTTCACCAGTTGACGCCGCAGCACCACCGCGCCACCGTGTCGCGCATACTATCGCCATGTTTCAACGCGGCACTGAGAAACCCGACCCCGTTGCATTGCTCGCCACGTGCACCGAGCTTGCCGCGCTTGCCGAGCGGACGGCTGTCGAGGGGCCGTGGCGGAGCGGCGCGTTCGCCGTGCTCGCTCGGCAGGGCGTGCTCGCCGGCTTCGTGCCGGCAGATGCAGGTGGCACCGGTGCCAGTGAGCCGGCGATCCTCTCAGTGATCACCGCAATCGCGGAGCAGTGTCTCACGACGGCGCTGGCGGTCACGCAGTGGGCGAGTGCCGTGCGGGTGATCGCAGGGGGACCGCCGGAACTGCGGGCGTCGCTTCTGCCGCCGCTCGCGCGGGGAGAGGCCACCACGACCGTCGGCATCTCGCAGCTCACGACGAGCCGCCAGCATGTCGGCTCGCCGGTCTTGGCCGCACACGCCACGGCCGACGGCTCATGGCAGCTCGACGGGCTCTGTCCCTGGGTGACGGGCGCCGATTCGAGTGACACGATCGTGACGGGGGCCGCGATCGCCGCCGGCGAGCAGCGATTCTTCGTCGTGCGAACCGATGCCCCCGGCCTGGTCATCGAGCCGCCGCTCGAGATGCTCGCCCTCTCCGGCAGCCGCACGAGTGTCGTGCGGTTCGAGGCCGTGCGTCCACGTGCCGTGATCTCACCCCCTGCCGGCGGCCCACGCACTGGCGGGCTGGCCACAACGGCCGTTGCACTCGGTGCCACGCAGGCTGCGCTGGCCGTGCTCCGCCGCGAGTCCGAGCAGCGGCCATCGCTCGCACCGGTCGCCGCGCAGCTGGCGAGCGAGGCGGCCGATCTCTCCGCTCAGCTCCATGCGGCCGCCGTCACCGGAATCGACGCCGCAGCCCGCGACCGGCTGCGGACCGACGCCAACAGCCTCGTCGTACGGGCGGCCCAGGCCTCGCTCACCGCCACGAAGGGGGCGGGCTTCGTCCGCGGCCATCCGGTCGAGCGGCTGGCCCGCGAGTCGCTCTTCTTCCTCGTCTGGAGCTGCCCGCAGGCGGTGGCCACGGCCACGCTCTGCGAGCTGGCAGGGCTCACAGCAGCCACTTGATCGCCACGAAGCCGGCGATCACCGCCGCCCCGAGCACGAGCGTGACGATTTCGAGGTAGCGATCGATGAACTTCTTCGCGGTCGCGCCGCAAAAATACATGACGGCAGCCACGAGAAAGAATCGGGCGCTGCGACCGAGCGCCGAGGCCACCACGAGCGTCGTGAGCGGCACGGAAAATACGCCGGCGGCGATCGTGAAGATCTTGTAGGGGATCGGCGTGAACGCGGCCGCGAAGATCGCCGCGAACGCATTCCCCTGATAAAGCTGCTCGACGTAGGAGAATTTCTCGTGCGAGAAGCCGGGCACATAGGCGAAGAACCAGTCGGCGATCGCATGCCAGAGCCCCCAGCCGATCGCCCAGCCGAGCACGCCCCCTGCCACGCTGGCGACAGCCGACACGGCGGCATAGAGAAATGCCGACCGCGGTCTCGCCACCGAGAGCGCGATCTGAAGTACGTCGGGCGGGATCGGGAAGAACGAACTCTCGGCGAAAGAGATCGCAGCGAGCGCCGTCAGCCCGTGCCGCGAGTCGGCCCAGGAGAGCACCCAGTCGTAGAGCCGCCGAATGGCACCGCGGCGGGCGGGCGGAGAGACGGCGGCATCGAGCGCGTGATCGCTGTGCATGCTGATTCGCTTCCTGCGAGGGACGGCCGGCCATGCAGCGCATCGGCCCGACCGAGCCTCATCATCCTACCGCCCAGGCTGACCGCCGCGACATGCGGCGGCGTCACGACCACGTAGGCGGCCAACGAGAGAATCGCCAGCCCGCGCAACGAATGCTCCAGCCGCGACTCCGGCAGCAGCCCCCACGCCACCGCCAGCGCCAGCCACGTGGGCACGAGCAGCGGCAGGGCCGCCAGGTGGACTCGGAGAACGACCCTCATCAGGCCATTCTCAGGTACGGGGAGGCGAGGGGGTCGGTGCAAGCTCGAGGAGCATTTGGACCGAGTCTTCGAGGTCCCGCGACGAGACTTGTACCGCCCCCTAGCCGGCGCGCTACACGTTGTCCAGCCGATCTGCCGCGCATCCTCGCACAAGTCCACCTGGCCGCCTTGCCGCTGCTCGTGCCCACGTGGCTGGCGCTGGCGGTGGCGTGGGGGCTGCTGCCGGAGTCGCGGCTGGAGCATTCGTTGCGCGGGCT
>JAPOJV010000123.1 GCA_029978085.1 bacterium | reverse complement strand
GGGAATACCCGGAAGCCAGCTACGACCGCCGCCGCGAGATTGAAAAAGAGCACGAAACCTACATCCGCGGGTTCCTCTGGACGATGGCGAACAACCCACGCGTGCCCGAGGCCATTCGCCACAAAACGGCATCTTACGGCCTGCCGAAAGACGAATTCACCGACAACGGCGGTTGGCCGTGGATGATCTACATCCGAGAGGCGCGGCGCATGGTGGGCGATTACGTCATGACCCAGCATGACTGTGAGGGAAAGAAGTCCGCGATTGATCCGGTGGGTCTTGGCTCGTTCGGGATGGACTCGCACATGGTGCAGCATTTCGTCACCGAGCGAGGTTATTGCTGCGGCGACGGCGTCATCTGGCGCGTGCCGCCCCGGCCGTATGGCATCTCCTATCGCGCGATCATCCCAAAAAAGGGCGAGTGCGAGAATCTCCTTTCACCGATTTGTCTCTCCGCAACTCACGTGGCCCACGGTTCGATTCGCATGGAGCCGGTGTTCATGGTGCTCAGCCAGAGCGCGGCCATTGCCGCCGGACTCGCGATCGACACAAACGTGAGCGTGCAGGACGTCCCTTACCCGGCGCTGCGAGAGAAACTCGAAGCCGCCACACAAATCGTTGACGTGTCGCAGATCCGTTAGCTGACGATCGTGCGGCAGTGGCTCAACTTCGCCGTGTCCCGCCGGATGCTCGCCGCGAGCCCGGTGAGCGGCACGAAGCTCGTGAAGCCCAAGCCGGGCCCTCGCGACTACTGACGGCAGGAACAGCTGGACGCGATCGTGGAGGCCGCCAGGGCCCCCTACAAGGTCGCCTTCATGCTGATGGCGGAGACCGGCATGCGGGTCGGCGAGGTCGTGACCCGCTACAAGAAGACTGCCCCGCAGCTCGCCGCCTGGCTTGAGGAGAACGTCCCCGAGGCCCTCACCGTTCTCCGGATTCCTGCCGCTCACCGGCGGCGGCTTCGAACGACCAACGGACTCGAGCGGCTCAATAAGGAGATCAAACGACGGACACGGGTCGCAACGCTCTTCCCGAATGAGGCCTCGCTTCTGAGACTTGCCTCCGCCGTCCTCTCAGAGATCAGTGACGATTGGGAAACCGAACGTGCCTACCTGACCATGGAAGCCAGATGACCCACCTCTGAACTCCGCGAATTACAGAAGCGGTGTTGCTTTATCGCCACACCCGCCCGGGGTCGGAAGGGCATCAGCAAAGTTTCAGCAAAGTCACGGAGGTCAAAAATGACGTGCTGCTCACAGAGCCTTGGAAACAAGGCCTGTTCGATTCGACGATTCCCAACCAACGGAGAGGGCGGGATTCGAACCCGCGGTCCAGCTTTTGACCGGACACGTCTTTAGCAAAGACGCGCATTCGACCGCTCTGCCACCTCTCCTCGTTTTCCCAGGAATCAACATGGACTCCGGGAAACCGCACTCGCTCTATTCTGGACGCGCCCACTCCGTCCCGCAAGGAGCCATGCCCGTGATGCGACCAGTGGCACGAATCCTGCCCGCGGCATTTCAGTTCGCCTGTTTCGCCGCCTGTTTCACCGCCCTGCAGACGCTACCCGCCGCAGCGGCCGAACTCATGTCGGCCGCCCATGCGAGCATCCGTGCCGCGGAAGCCGGGCAGCATGTCACGACGCTCGCCGACGACGCCTTCGAAGGCCGCGAGGGGGGCACCCGCGGAGGGCGTGCCGCCGGGAGCTACATCGTCGAGCAGCTGCAGAAACTAGGCCTCGAGCCGGCCGGCGACGACGGCAGCTTCTTCCAATCCTTCGGCGGGATGCGGAACATCCTGGGCCTGCTCCGGGGCAGCGATCCGGCGCTGGCCCACCAGCTCATTATCGTCGGCGCCCACTACGACCACGTGGGATACGGCAATGCCGCCACCAGCTACGGGCCCTTCGGCTACGTGCACAACGGTGCCGACGACAACGCCTCGGGCGTCGCGGGGCTCCTCGAGGTGGCCGGCGCGCTGGAACACCTCCCCCAGCGGCCACGCCGGTCGATCCTCATCGCATTCTGGGACGGCGAGGAAAAGGGCCTGCTCGGCTCCTATCACTTTCTGCGTGTGCAGCCCGCGGCGCTCGCCGGCCTGAAGACCGTGTTTTCGCTCAACCTCGACATGATCGGGCGGCTCCGCGGCCGCCGGCTCGAGGTCTACGGATCCCGCACGTCGCCTCGCCTGCGGGCAGCGGTCGTGCAGGCCAACACCGACCCCGCCGTCCGTGCTGGGCTGGAACTCGCCTTCGACTGGGACATCACCGACGACTCCGACCACTACCCCTTCATCGCCGCTGGCATCCCCACGGTGATGTTCCACACGGGACTGCACGACCAATACCACCGCCCCAGCGACGACGTGCACCTCGTGAACATGGACGGCATCGAACCCGTGGCCCGGCTCACACTCGGCTTCGTGACGATGCTCGCCGACGAGCCGGGGCCACCGCGGCCGTTTCGCCAGCAGTGCCGGGCTGAGTCGAACGCCACGAAACGGGGCCTCGAGGCGATCGCTCCGGAGCCCGTGGCGGCCCACCGGGGACGCTGGGGCATCGGTAGCCGGCCTGATCCTGGCGAACCGACAGCACCCGTGATCGTGCGGGTGTCACCCGGATCACCCGCTGCGGCCGGTGGACTCCAGCCCGGGGATCGACTCACCGCCATCAATGGCGAGGCGATCACCTCGCAAGACGACATGCTCGCCCGGCTGCGGGCGGCGGGACCGAGCGTCACGCTCGAAGTGGATCGTCGGGGAACACTCGTGCAAGTGACGCTGACAGGCGGGACATCGGATCACTGATCACGAGGACGTGATCACGACGCTCGGCAGGAAGCGGGACGAACCGACGACTCAGTCGTCGTCGTCATCATCCTCGTCTTCGTCCTCGTCTTCCCAGTCCTCGTCCTCGTCTTCCCACTCCTCGTCTTCTTCCTCTTCGTCCTCGTCCTCGTCTTCTTCTTCGTCCTCATCCTCGTCGTCGTCGACTTCTTCCCACTCGTCGTCGTCGTCGAGTTCCTCTTCGTCCTCGTCCTCGTCGGACTCTTCGTCTTCCTCGTCGTCGTCGAATTCGTCTTCGTCGTCTTCGAACTCTTCATCCTCGTCGTCGTCTTCGTCACCGCGGGCGACGATGTCGAGAGGCGAACGTTCTGCCACGGCCGGGCCGGCGAAAAGATCCTCCGCGGCGAGCAGTTCGGGCAGCTCGCTCCAGGAGAAAACGTCGGCGCTGAGACCATCCCGATGCGCTCGGCCACTGGCAACGATCGTCACGGCAAAAACCTCCAGGAGTCTGACTTGGCGGGCAGGCACAACCGCCAATTCTGTATCCGATCGGGGGAACATCGTCCAATTCACGGCCGGGCAAACAACTTTTCAGACCGTTTCGTCCGTCAGTTTTTCGCCGCGGCGGCTGACAGTGTGGCGCGGGACCGGCCAGTGTGCAAGCCTCCGGCCTCGCAAAAAAACCGGGGCGGAGTCCGGTCGCTCTCAGGCGGGGGGAGCGGCGTCACTCGGCGGCGGCAGCAGCGACTCGATCGGCGGCAGATCCTCGATGCGTGCCAGGCCGAAGACCGCCAGAAAACGCCGCGTGGTGACGTAGACATTCGGTCTGCCCAGCTCTTCAGCCCGGCCGCCGATCGACACCAGGTCGCGTTCGAGCAGCTGCCGGAGGAGCTCTTCGCTGCCCGCTCCACGGATCGCCTCGATTTCGGCGCGAGTCACCGGCTGTCGGTAGGCGACGATGGCGAGCGTTTCGAGGGCCGCTGCCGACAATCGCCCCCCCGCCGGCTGCTCGAGCAGCCGCTTCACCCACGGGCCGAACGCGCCGCGAGTCAGCAGCTGGAAGCCGCCCGCGATCGACTCCACGCGGACTGCCGCCCCCGACGCCTCCTGCAACTGACGCAGCTCCCGAATCAACGCACGGGCGCGAGTGCCGTCGTCGAGTCGGGCCATCTTGGCCAGTCGCCGCGTGTTGAGCGGTTCGCGGGCCAGGAACAGGGCCGCTTCGAGCCGAGCCACTTCATCCGATCGCACGTGCTGCCCGGGCTCAGGCTCCGATCGTGTCTGCGGCCCGCTCGTATGGTGCGCGAGCAGAAACCGCCGCCGCCGCATCACGGCAGCTCCTTGCGCCGGCAGCGGCCCGTCCACCGCGGCCCCGCCTCGACCACCAGCCGGCCAGCCCGCCGCTCTTCCCTGTCTGCCGCGCCGTCGCATGCGTCTGCCTGTCCCTTCAATCGCGCCGAGTTCGACCGCTCACCGCTCGGACCATGGCACGGTCATTGAGCCGCAGACCGCCGCTCTCGCCAGGCCGTGATCTCCTCCAGCAGATGCCGCTCGGCCGCGAGTGGATCGTGGCCGGTGGCCTGGAACACCCTTTGCAACTGGCCATCGGCGTCGAGCGCGACCCGGCAACTGGCCAGATGCGCCGCCGCGGCCCCGGGCAACTGCCGGCACTCGACGGCGACGGCTCCCGCGTCGCGCAGGCGATCGCGGACCGCCGCCCGATCGGCTGCGGTGATCGCCTGCGGCGCCATGGGCTGGGCATCGGCCTCCACCAGCGGCTCGACCCGCGCAACCCGGGCCGTCGCGGCCGGACCGGCAGCCTCCCGCCATGACGTCACCCACCCGACCACCGGATCCACGATCAGCCTGCGAGCCGCAGACGGCAGCCCGGCCGGCACGTGGTGCGAAAACATCGCCAGCGCCGGCACGATCACCATCAGCACGACGAGGAGGCTGGAACGAAACTTCATGGGGCGACGGCCGCGTGCCGTGGAACACGGCGCGGAGCTCGATGGAGGAACCACGTGGGGCGGGGAGGGTAGCGGCGCCGCACGGCTGTCGCAACGCGAATGCCGGGCGTCAGCCGGCCGGTTCCACGACCACGCGGCGGGGCTGGCCCGGCTCGACGGGGGCCGCCGGGTCGAAATGAGGCACGCCTGGCGCGTACTCGATCGCCGTGGCCGACCGGGCGCGGGCAATGCGTTCCCGCAGAATCTCCGCCGCCAGCGTCGATTCGATCTGCGGCCGCACCGCCTCGAGTCCGAGCCGACCCGGCTCCACATCCGTCACCGTCACGAGATGCACGCCAAACGGCGTCGTGAACGGCTGCGAAACGTCCCCTTTGGCAAGGGCGAACGCGGCCCGGCTGAACTCCTCGACACACGGCCCCCGACGGGTGATCCAGCCCAGTTCGCCCGCCTGCAGGCGGCTCGGCCCGACTGAATGCCGCCGCGCCGCAGAGGCAAACGACAGTTCTCCGCGCACGATCGACCCGCAAATCTGCCCGGCCTGCCGCAGGCACTCCAGCACCGCTTCGTCGCCGCGGCCGACGTCGGGCCGGAGCACCACGTGGCTGACCCGCAGCCGTGTGCCGTCGACCTCGCGGCGGTGCTTCGTAAAGGCGGCCTCGATGGCATCGGGGCCCAGCCGCGGCTTGATCAGCTTGTCGAGCCCGAGTTCCAACGCGATCTGCTCACGCAGAAACTCCTCGTCACGGCCGGTCTTGGCCAGGAACGCCGTCCATTCGACGCCCCGCGCCGTCATCTGCGCCCGCAGCCTCCCGAGCGCCGCATCAATCTCCGCGGCACCGACCGCGATGCCCTCGCGGTCGATCTCCGCACGCAGCAGCCGCTGGTCGATCAGCTGTTCGAGGGCGGCGGCCTGCACCTGCACCGGCCGGTTCACCGCCGACGCATCCGGTCCGGCGCTGCCGACCCGCTGGAGCACGGCATCCAGTTCGGCCCTCAGGATCGGCACGGTGCCCACCGTCGCGACAACCGCCGACGGGCCCGTATCGGCCGGCGGCTCGACCGCCCGACCGACGCCCACGATGGCCACACTCGCCGACAGACCGGCGATCGCTCTCAACCACAGCCGTTGCAGACAGTTCGTCGTCACCGCAGCCCTCCATGTGATTCGAGTAGACTACGCGACACACGCCGTCTTCCAAAGGCCGGGCAGCCTGCATGTCGAACATCGCGATCAGCCTCTGCGGCGAGGGGCGGGGCCATGCCACCCGCATCTGCACGCTCGTCGAGCGGCTCGGCCCAGGCCACGACATCCGCATCTACACCTCGGGCGACGCCCTGGCATTTCTCCAAGGTCGGCTCGCCGACCGGCCCGGCATTCGCCTCGAGTCGATCCCGGGCATCATGTTCGAGTACGTGGGCGGCCGCCTCGACCTCGTGCGGTCGATCACCGCGGGGCTCGACTACCAGGCCCGCCAGATCGGCCCGCTCGTCGACCGTATGCTCCGCGACTTCGACGGGTTTCGGCCCGACCTGGCGATCACCGACTTCGAGCCGGCGCTGCCGCGGGCCGCGGGCCGTGCAGGCGTGCCGCTGGTGAGCGTCGATCATCAGCACTTCCTCCTCGCCTACGACCTCGACTCGCTGCCGTGGACGCTCCAGTGGAACGCCTGGTTCATGAGCCACGCCGTCTGGCTCTACGTGATGGAGGCGGCCGACACGGTCGTCTCGGCATTTTTCCGGCCGCCCCTCCGCCGTGGCTGGGAGCATGTGGTGCAGGTCGGACCGCTCCTGCGCCGCGAGGTGGTCGACGCCGTGCCGCGCGATGACGGCTTCGTGCTCAGCTACCTCCGGCGACACACGCCCTTCGCCGCGATCGACGCGCTGGCGGCGTGCGGGCTGCCGGTCAAGGTCTACGGCCTCGGGACGCGGGAGCCGGTGGGCAGCGTGTCGTTTCACGAGGTCAACGATTCGGCCTTCGTCGCCGATCTCGCCTCCTGCCGCTGCGTGGTGGCCGCGGCCGGCAATCAGCTCATCGGCGAGGCCCTGCATCTGGGCAAGCCGCTGCTCGTGCTGCCCGAGCGGGCCCATGCCGAGCAGCTCATGAACGCCCACTTCCTCGACTCGATGGGCTGCGGCGGCTTCACGCTGCTGGAGGAGGTGGACCGCGGCCGCGTGCGGGAGTTCGTCGACGGTCTCGGCCGCTTTGCGTCGGCCCTGGCAGCCGTCGCCGGCCGCATGGACGGCACGCCCGACGTGCTCCGCGTGATCGAGCGGCGGCTCGAGGCTCGTGGCTGAAGTGCCGACTGGTCGTGTGCGCGGATTGGTGTGGGGTCGGGGTTGCCCACGCCCCGTCGCCGGACGCTCGCTTCGGCATCCATGCCTTCGCTCGCTCGATGCTGACTGCGCTTCGGCATCCTGCCTGCGCTGGTCAGCAACGCCGGCTCTCGGGGCATGGGCAACCCCTCCTGCCCTAACTTGCTGTGAGGTGCCGCACGATCTGGGGGATCATCGCCCGCAGGGCGCGGCCGCGGTGGCTGACGACGGCCTTCACCGCGCCGGAGAGTTCGCCGAACGTGCGGTGGTATTCCGGCACGATGAACAGCGGGTCGTAGCCGAATCCGCCCCCGCCGCGGCGGCCGCTCGCGATCTCGCCCCAGCAGACGCCGTCGGCCACGGCCACGATCCGGCCCGTCGGATCGGCGAGCGCCGCGTGACAGGCGTAGTGGGCGGCGCGGTCGCGGCCCGTGGCCCCCGCCAGCCGCTCGAGCAAGAGGCTGTTGTTTCGCTCGTCGGTCGTCTCGCGGCCCCCAGCCGGCGCCGGGCCAGAAAACCGAGCCGAGTGTACGCCGGGCGCTCCGCCGAGCGCCGGCACGACGAGTCCGCTGTCTTCCGCGAGCACCCAGGCGTCCAAAGCCTGTGCCTGCTGCGTCGCCTTGAGCGCAGCGTTCTCCGCGAACGTGGCCCCTGTCTCGTCGACGTCGACCGCCCCCGGCATCTCGCGGAGCGAGCGGCACGGGATGCCGAAGGGCGCGAGCAGCTCACCAAGCTCGCGCAGCTTGCCCGCGTTCGTCGTACCCAGCACGAGCAGGACCGCAGAGTCGGACATTCCGCGCGTTCTAACGCCGGCTCGGGGGCGGCACAAGTCTCGTCGCGGGACCTCGAAGACTCGGTCCAAATGCTCCTCGAGCTTGCACCGACCCCTCGCCTCCATAAAAGCCCCCAGACGCAAGCCGGGGGATCGTGCCGCTATCCCCTCGCTCCCGCTCAGGGCTTGTAAGGGACGCCCCCTCGCCTCCACCGCCTCGGAGGCTCTTTAACGACTGCGGCCGGCGGCGGGGCGTGGCACGTCGATCGGCTTGGGCTGGACGTCGAGCATGATGCCGTCGAACGATCGCGGCACCACCTGGCCGCTGGCCAATGCTGCCGGATCGGGGCCCAGCCCGGCCACGATGCGGGTGATCTCGGGGTGCACCGCGGCGCGACCGCCCCCCTGCGGCATGCTCAGTTGGTCGATGCTCCCGACGCAGACGATGCTCGAATCACGATCATGGAACTCCCAGGCCTGCCAGCCCTGGCGACGCAGCGCCTCGGTCAGCCGGTGGGCCTTGTCGGCCGCCTCCACGAGCCGGCTCTCTCCATCGATGCCCCGCACCTGGGGATCGTTCCAGCCGCTGCCCTTGAGGAGCGCTACGAACCCATCGACACCGCCGCGGGGCTGCGCGGGGGGCGCCGCGGTGCCGGGCTGGTCGAACGTGCCGGCACCGGTGAACGTGGCCACCCGCACGGTGTAGCGGCCCGGACAGTCGAGCAGGCTGTGCGTCACGTCGGCGTTCATCTCCTGCACGAACTGATCGACCTGCTGACGCGAGAAGAAGTCGTCGGGCAGGAGCGGGTTCGGGATCAGCATCGCCGCGTGGAGCGGTGGCTTCGTTGCGGGCGCCGCATGCTCCTTGTTGAGCTGCATGAAATCCGCCACGAGCCCGCTCTTCGGCGGCTTGCCCCCGAGCGACTCGGGATGAAGCGTCTTGATTTTCTGCAGCGTCTTTTGGCCGCGCTGATCCTCGCACGAGGCGAAGTCGCCCACGAGCACCGCCACCTCGATCACCTGCTTCGCGTTGGCATACCGCATCGTCTTCGGCGTGCCGTCGGGATTGAGGCCCACGCCCCGCTGGCGGCCGGTGTAGTCGAAGGCTTTCTCGTGCGTGTAGGCGGCGAGCTTGTGGCGGCCGCGCAGCTCGTGGGCGAGCTTCTTCGCGTCGTCGCGGGCCGTCTCGCCACGAAACGTGGTGGCCAGCACGAGCCACGGGCCGTCCTTCTCCGCGAGCGGGTACATCGCGTCGGCATCCACGGCCTCGCTCGAGAACCACGACGCCGGCAGCCACCCGTTCTGCGCAGCCGCCTCCGGCAGCGTCAGGCACATCATGGCCGACGTCATCGCCAACGCAGTGGCACGCCGCAGGGTCACACGCGGGAGGATCATGAACCGGGAGACGAGACGCACGGGCCGGGCTCCTCTGGCGACGCATCGAGTGGAAGGCGGCCGCACCACGGGCGGACCGGGGCGGGACGGTAGCAGGCGAGCCTG
>JAPOJV010000229.1 GCA_029978085.1 bacterium | reverse complement strand
GCGGCGCAGTACGCCGCCTTTCGCCTGGCACTCCTGCACCACGGCGTGTACGTGCTGCCCGACGGACGCTGGTACGTCGGGGCGGTCCATGGCGAGCCCGAACTTGCCCACGCGCTCGCCGCGATCGATGCGGCGCTGGCCAGCCTGGATGCGTGACGGGCAGCGGCCGTGGCGGCAGAAAGGACGCGCGCCTCAACGGCATGCCACGGTCGATTGCCACATTCGTGTTCACGATGTAGCCGTGCAGCAGGCCGGCGCCGAGCCTCTGTGGAGCCGGGGTCGATGGGGGTCGTGGTGATGGCCGGGCACGCTCGAGCCACCTTCGCCTTGAATGCCGCCCCGCACACTCGACGCTTCGCGGCCATCATCCTGCTCCCGGCAGGGTGCCTCCCACCCGGGAAGTTCCACCGTATCAGGGCGCCCGAAATCCGGGGTTCACCTCAACTTCCACCCGGATCGCATCGTGCTGTGTGGATCTCATGCCACGGGCACGGCCCGAAAGGATTCCGACGTCGATCTGCTCGTTGTGATGCGACACAAGGGCGCGGCAGCCGAACAGGCGGCACGAATCCGGTGCCGGATGCGTGCGGGGTTTCCGCTGGACATCGTCGTGCGTTCGCCGGCGGCTATCGGAAAGCGGCTCGCGAGCGCCTCGAGACGCTCACGAGCTACGCGGTGCTCTTTCGCTACCCAGGCGACTCGGCAAATCGCGCCCTGGCAAAAATAGCGATCGCGGATGCCCGCTGGGCGCGGTCGATGTTTCGCCGCTCGCTGCGGCTCCGTGGCCGCTGAAACATGCCCTCCGCGAGCCCGCGGACTGACAAGGGGTTGCGAACTGAAGTCGGGGCGACACGATTCGAACGTGCGACCTCTACGTCCCGAACGTAGCGCTCTAGCCAGGCTGAGCTACGCCCCGATAGTGCGGCACAAGGAAGCCTTCTGCCGCATGTGGGAGAGACTCGAAGGATACCGCGAATTCCCAGGCGGGGCAACGCCGATCGCAATCGGCCGGAAATCACTCGGCCAGCGACACGCAGACCAGTTCCCGGTCGTTGCGGGCAAACACGCACCGGTTCGCAAACGCCGGATGGCTCCAGACCACCTCCCGGCCGAAGCACTCGTTCGTCGGATTGAGCAGATGCACGCGGCCACGCTCCTCGTAGGCCTCCGGCGTGAGCCGCGCGAGGATCAGGTCGCCGGTCTCGCTGAAGAGCCAGGTGACGCCCGGGCCAGAGGGCTCGTGTCGCACCAGAAACGCCGTGCCGTGCCGGCCGCGCCGCTCGCCCATCGTCGGTACGCCGGTCTCCCAGAGGCGGGTGCCGGTCGCGAGATCGACCGCCGTGAGGAAGCCGGTCTCGCAGTCGCAGCCGTAGAGTGTCTCGTCGCGGATGAAGGGGGTGCTGTTGGCGCAGTAGAAGGCCGTCTTCGGCTGCCCACGCCAGAGGATGCTGGCCCCTGGCTTGTCGGCCGCGAGCGCATAGAGCGCGCCCACGCGGCCGATGCCGCTGGCGAAGAGCACGCGGCCCAGTTTCGTGTCGGCCACCTGCGGCGCCATGATCGACATTCCGTAGGCGGGTTTGAGCGGCTGCGACCAGAGCACGCGGCCCGTCGCCGGATCGAGCGCATTGAGCTTGTCGGCATCCCAGATCACGAGCTGCCGCACGCCGCCGCTCTCGATGATCGTCGGCGGGCAATAGCCCTGCTCACTGGCCGACAGGGCCCGCCATCGCTCACGGCCCGTCTGCTTGTCGAACGACACGGCCACGCTCCCTTCGCCGCCGACGAGGCAGATGAGCTGGTCGCCCTCGACGAGCGGATGGCCGCAGAATCCCCAGATCGGCACCGGCGCGGCGTAGTCCTTCACGAAGTCCTTCTGCCAGAGCACCTTGCCACTTGCGGCATCGAGGCAGAGGAGATCGCCCTCCGCACCGAGCGTGTAGACCTTGCCACCGTCCACCGTCGGCGTGCACCGCGGGCCCGACGCATACGAGATCGCATAGGGCCGCTCGTATTCGTGTTTCCAGATGACCGCACCGGTGCCCGCATCGAGGCAGAGCACCCGTTCGCGGCCGTAGAGTTCGTTGCGCGTGCCGGGATCGTTGATCGCCTCGCCTTCGCGGCGGTCGTAGTCCATGAGATAGACACGGCCATTTACGACGGCGGGTCCGGCGTAGCCACCCATCACGGGCACCCGCCACTTCACCGGCAGCCCCTGCGGCGGGATCGCCTGCACGACCCCCGCCTCCCGCCACACGCCGTCCCGCCGTGGCCCCATCCACTGCGGCCAGTCGTCGGCGTGGGACGTTGCGGCATAGCTCGCAACGACGACAAGAAGCAGCAATTTCCAGGCGTTCACGCTTGCCACGGCGCTACTCGGCAAGGCGTTTGAGTGCCGCGCCGAACCGCTCGTTTGTGGCGGACAAAGCCTGCTC
>JAPOJV010000166.1 GCA_029978085.1 bacterium | reverse complement strand
CGTTCTCCGCCGTCGGATGGAACGCGACCCGGACGGCCTCGGGACGAGGGAGTTCATCCGGGTGCTGCTCCTGCTCGAGAAGGCGTCGCTTGAAGAGCTGTCGGTGGCCGTCGAGTACGCCACGAGCCTGGGGATCGCGGATGCCGACACGATCCGCGTGATCCTGGAGCACCGGCGGGAGTCGCCGGTCGCTCTCTTCTGCCTCGACAGCCGACCGCACCTGAAGCTCGTGCACGTTCCATCGACGGACATCACGGCCTATGCGTCGCTCCTCGAGCCGGAGGTGACGGCATGAGCACCACGAAGAGCACGGTGCTCGTGAAGCACCATCTCAAGGCGCTGAAGCTGCCGACGATGGCGGAGGAGTGCGAGAAGGTCGCCTCCCGGGCCGCGGCCGAGAACCTCGATCACCTCGCCTACCTGCAGCGGCTCTGCGAACTGGAGCTGATCGAGCGGGAGCGACGAGCCGCCGAACGGCGGCTCAAGGCCGCCCGCTTCCCGCAGACGAAGACTCTCGACGAGTTCGACTTCGGCCAGCAGCCATCGATCAACAAGCCCCTCGTGCTCGAACTAGCGAAGGGACAGTACATCGACAACCGGGAGAACGTCCTGCTCATCGGCTCGAGCGGCGTTGGCAAGACGCACCTGGCGATAGCCCTCGGGCTGGCAGCGTGCGGTCAGGGGCGGAAGGTGCGGTTCTTCCGGGTGACGGAGCTGATCACGCTGCTGCTCGAGGCGCGGGAGGAGAAGCAGCTCCTCCGGCTGCGGAAGCAGCTCAAGCAGCTCGACCTCCTGATCCTCGACGAGCTCGGCTACGTGCCCACCGGAAAGGCCGGGGCCGAGCTGCTCTTCGACGTCTTGAGCACGGCCTACGAGCGGCAGAGCCTCATCGTGACCACGAACCTGCCGTTCGAGCAGTGGACCGAGGTGCTCGGCAGCGAGCGGCTCACGGGGGCGGCCCTCGACCGGCTCACGCACCGCTGCCACATCCTCGAGGCGAAGGGCGAAAGCTACCGCCTCCGGGACGCCCGCAGACGGCAACGCCGCACGGCACCGACGGCCTGACAGACCCTTCCTTGGAGCAACCGGCTACCCAGAGTAGATTCCAAACCCAACCCAGCGCTGCACTTTTCGGCCGCCGCGCGCTGCACTTTTCAACCGGCGTTCACACCTCTCTCCTGGGGGCCGACGCCGGCCGGTTGTCCCCCGGGACGAAATGGCGACAACATCCTCATGGAAGGCCGAAACCAGCCGCCCGTCGCCCTCGCGAGGATCACGATCATGACCACGTCAACCCGTCTGATTCACATCCGGTGGCCGATCGCCCTGGCCGTCATCATCACGATCGCGTCCCCACCGGCCGCGTTCGCCCGACCCGGTGGCGGTGGGGGCGGACGCGGGCCGGGAGGTCCCGGTCCCGGGCCTGGGGGTGGCAGGCCTTCCGCCGGCGGGAGCGTGCGGCCGGGACCCGGGCCGGGCGTGCCTGGATCGGTTGCTCCTGGCGTGGACGCACCGGGCCGCGTCGTGGAGGGCGGGCCTGCCCATGGGGCTCGCGTCATCGACGGAGGGGTGCCGGCGGGTGCGAACTCCGGCCGCAGCGTGGAGACCTTCATCAATGCCAAGCCCGCCACCGGTGCCGCCGCGACGGCGAAGGCGGCGGTCGACCCCGCCACGGCGAAGAGCCGGGCCGAGTCGGTCAAGGCGTCGCTCGAGGGCCGCACGCAGCCGTTCACTCCGGCATGGTATGCCGAGCATCCCAACGCCTGGCAGTACACGCATCCGTATGCCGAATGGTGGGCGGTCGCCGGCGTCGTCGGCCTCTCCAACTGGCTCGCGTATCCCGTCTACGCTGGCGGCTCGACCGCGGCCACGACGGCGACCGCAGCCACGACGAGCACCACGGGCACGACGGCGGCTGCCAAGGAGTCTTCGGTGTCGACCGGGAGCGAGTCCGCAGCACCTCCGTCGGATCTCGAGTGGCTGCCGCTCGGCGTATATGCCACGGCGCCGAAGGGGGCGGCCCAGGCCCACATCTACCAGCAGCTCGCCGTGAGCAGGAAGGGTGAGCTCAAGGGCAACTTCTACGACTCGATCTCCAACACCGTGCAGCCAGTGAGCGGAGCCATCGATCGGGAGACGCGCAAGGCCTCGTGGACGGTCGGCACGAGCGGCGGGGCGACGTTCGAGACCACGCTCGACGGGCTCGTGAAGACGCCGAGCGGCGTGACGATGAGGAGCGGCGGCTCCGTGCAGGAGTGGGAACTCGTGCAGGTGCCGAAGCCCGAGGCAAAGGCCGCCACGCCCTGACGGCGCGTTGGCCGCCGACCGGCCCCCTCGAAGCCATGAATCCTGCGGGCCATAGGCCCGCCGCCGGAGAAGGAGCGCGCTGATGGAATCCCATGACGTCTTCGAAATCCTGTTCCGTGAACACGCGACAATGCTCTCGGTCTACCTTCGGGCCGCCGTCCGGGATCCGGCGGCGGAAGACGAGATCTTCCAGCAGTCGATGATCACCGCCTGGAAGACGCTCGATCGCTTCGATCGATCTCGGCCCTTCGGTCCCTGGCTCCGGGGCATCGCCGCGCACCACGTGATGGCATGGCGACGAACACGGCGCCGCGACCATGCGGCACTCGAGGCGGAGATGCTCGATCGTCTCGCCTCCGTGGCCGCGGCGATCGAAGCTCGGCCGGGCGACGTGCTCGATGATCGGCTCACGGCGCTCTCGGCCTGCATCGAGCAGCTGCCGGCGGAAGGCCGCGAGGCGATCTGGCTGAGATATTCCCACGATCTCGACGGTGAAGCGATGGCGAACCGCCTTGCGATCTCGGTCGAGGCGGTCAAGAAACGCGTGCAACGGGCCCGCGCGAAACTCGCCGACTGTCTCACCCGCACACTCGGCCTCGGCACGCTGGAGGTGATTCCGTGAGTGGCGACGGTACCACACCAAACCCCGGGAGCGACCGGAGGCGGTCGCTGAGCGAGCTCATCGCCGTGGAGCGAGCCGCCGAACGGCTCATCGATGTGCCGGATCGCGTTGACCCGGTCGAGATGCTCGCCGAGATCGGGTCGGCAGCCGGCCGCCACGACCTGACCGATCAACTGTTCGTCGATGCCCTGCTCGCTCGGTCGGCGGAGTCTGTCCGCCGGCGCGAGGCCGGCCAGCTCGCGACTGCCCTGGAGATTCTCCACCACGAAGCGACGGGCGCCGGGCCCGTGGTGTCCCGATCGGCCTGGCCTGCGATCGGACGGTTGATCGCGCGGTTCGCCGTGGCGCTGTCGCTCGTCATCGGAGTCGTGACGCTCTTTCGGGTTCCGGGGCCGCGGGCAGAGGCGGCCGCATTCCTGGATGCCGCGATCGAGGCGCTGGCGACACGGATGTATCGCACCTACACGGTGACGGTCGAACATGCCAGCGGGGCGCCTGCGACGGTCGGCAGTCTCGCTGTCAGCGGTGGGCGGCGATTCGCCGTCGACTGGCCGTCGGCGATCGGTCGGTTCGAGGCTGGATCCGACGGATTCCAACGCTGGATCGTGCCGCCGGTGGGGCCGGTGCTGGTCTCGCCCGAGGCCGTCGACCGCGACACCGTCGAAGGCGATGCGGCCGAGGGACGCGTCGCGAGGCTCGAGTATCTGTCGCTGGTCGCGATTCTCGAGCGGTTGAAGGCCCGCTACCGGGTGTCGTTTGCCGACGGCATTCCACCGCGCGACGGCGGGGAGGTTCGCATCGTCGCCAGCCACGCCTCGGCCCCGCTGCCGGGAGAGCCGGAGCGGATCGAGATCGTGATCGCGGCCGATGGGGCCGTGATCCGCCGCGCGGTGCTGCACTTCCCGCCGCTGGAGGTGCCCACCGGGCCCCGGCGGATCGAGTTCGCGCTCGTCGCGACCCGCGAACCACGCCCGACCGACGACACGCTGTTTCGCCACGACTCGCACCACCTTCCCGACCGACCCCTGCTCACGGTGCCGTTCGTGCCGTGAGTGCCTCCATGAGACCGCGCAGCCGAGTGTGTCTCTCAACCCATCAAAGAAGGACATGGCCATGGCGGTGTTCCTACGGTTTCTGACCGGTGGCTTCCGCCTCGTGGCGGTGTTCATCCTGCTCGTCACCGCGCCGCGGTCCGGGGGGGCGGCCGACGGGTGCCTGCCGCCCGGGATGCGGTTCGAGGACTCCAAGGGCACCAACTGGACGCTCGACGACCTCCGCGGCGAGTGCGGCACGGTGTTCGTGTTTCTCTCGACCGAATGTCCCATCTCGCGTGCGTATCTGCCGGCCCTCGCCGACCTCCATTCCGCCGCCGACACCTCGGGTGTGCGACTGGTGGGCGTCGAGTCGAACGTCGATCACGACGCCGCCGAGGTGGCGGCCCATGTCGCCGAGTTTGCGATTCCCTTTCCGGTGCTCCTCGACCCGCGACAGGAGCTGGCCGATGCCCTGACCGCCGAGACGTGCCCCGAGGCGTTGCTCGTGGATGCCACTGGAGCGGTGCGGTATCGCGGCCGAGTGGACGATCGGTTCGTGCGGAGGGGAGGCGCCGCGCTCGAGCCGGCACACCGGGATCTCGCAGCTGCGATCGAGGCCCTCGTGGCCGGTACGCTGCCCGAACGCATCGAGACCGACGTGCTCGGCTGCCCGATCCACCGGGCCGATGCACCGGACGTGACGCCTCAGCGAGGGCTTCCCACCGGTGAGCGGATCATGGCGATCCTCGCGGAGCGGTGCGGCGAGTGCCATCGCGATGGTGGGATCGGTCCGATGGATCTCACTGATCCCGCGACGGTGCGGACCTGGGCAGACGACATCGCCGCATTCACCGCCGACCGGTCGATGCCCCCGTGGAAGCCGCTCCCAGGTTGGGGGCACTTCGAGAACGAGCGCCGGATGCCCGATGACGAGATCGAGGCGATCGCCGCTTGGGTGAAGGGAGGCGGCCCGCCGTCACTCACGGCATCGGATGGTGCGGCGGCCGCACGGGAAGGTGACGAGGTGGATGGGCCGCGGTGGAGGATGGGTGAGCCGGATCTCGTGCTCGAGCCCGAGGCCGACTACACGCTCGGCGCCGACGGTGCCGACGAGTATCGATGCTATGTGTTGCCCACGGGTTTCGGCGTCGACCGTTACGTGACCGCGTTCGAGATCCTGCCGGGCAACTCGCGGGTGGTCCACCACGTGATCGCATTCGTGGATGCCCGGGGAACGGCGCGGGCACTCGACGCCGGCGAACCCACACTCGGCTACACCACGCAAGGAGGCTGGCCGGGCTTCCTGCCAGCGGGCGGCATGGGCGGCTGGGCGCCGGGCAACGTGCCGGCGCCGCTGCCGCCGGGGGTGGTCCGAGTGCTGCCGGCGGGGGCCGATATCGTGCTGCAGGTCCACTACCATCGGTCGGGGAAACCCGAACGGGATCGCACGCGCATCGGGCTCCACTTCGCAAAGGAGCCGCCGCGGCGAGCGGTGCGGATGATTCCCGTCTCGCTCACCGGTGGGCCGTTTTCGGGCTTGAGGTTTCCGGCCGGCGCGGCCCGCCACACCGCGCGCGCGGAGATCACGGTGCCGGAAGACGTGCAGGCGTTGGCGATCACGCCTCACATGCACCTGCTCGGCCGGGAGATCATGCTCGAGGCGGTGCGGCCCGACGACTCCAGGGAACGGCTCATCCATATCGACCGCTGGGACTTCAACTGGCAGGAGACCTACCGGTATGTCGAGCCCGTGTTTCTTCCGGCCGGCACACGGCTGCATCTGGAGACGACCTGGGACAACTCCGCCGACAACCCCTTCAATCCCTCGAAGCCGCCCCGTGACGTCCGCTGGGGCGAGCAGACGACCGACGAGATGGGGATCGCATTCCTGGAAGTGACTCCGATTCGGGAGGAGGCCGACCCGACCGAAGTGCGGGTGCCGACACCGACGGAGCAGCTGAGATTCTTCCTCGCCACGCAGGCAGACAATCGCCGCGAGGGGCGCGTGCCCTGGAAGTTCGAGATCGTCCTCAAGCTCATCGAGGCCCGGCTTGCGGCCGCCAACGGCGGCCTCGTGCCATCGCTCGACTCCCTGCCGCTGCCGTGACGCGAGGCCTTGCCGCCATCTGGCCGCGCTCACCGAGCGGGTGCGCCGCCGCGTGATCCGCTGGTTCAGGCTCACTCGCCTGCTCGACACCGCTGCCGCCGCCGACATGCTCACGTGGGAGAACAGCGGGTTTTCAGTCGACGCCAGTGTGCGGATCACGCTCATCGACCGTGACGTGCCGAGCTACTTTCAGAGCTTGGAGCACCTGCTGCGGTATTGCGCCCGGCCACCCTTCGCGCTCGAGCGGCTCTCCGTGAGCCGCGGTGCAGACGGCCAGATCGCTCGCATCCGCTACGTGCTGCCGAGACATAAGGCGGCCAACTGGGT
>JAPOJV010000248.1 GCA_029978085.1 bacterium | reverse complement strand
GGCCGCCGCCGATCACTCGCAAACCGGGTGCACTGCCCGGAGAGCATGCCGAAGAACGTGGGATTGATGTCGTCGCCGAAGTTCGGCCGGCCCACGTGCCACCAGAGTGGCAGGCAGTGCGTCGGCGCGAGCCGCCAGCGGGTGAACCGCACGACTTTTTCGATCCGTGCGAACATCAGGCCGCCTGCCGTCGGCCGGATGAACTGGGCTGTCCCACATGCGCGTCGGATCGCACGCTCCACGGCCGCAGCCCGCGCGATCGCCACCAGGCGGACGAGGCGGTTGCGGCGACGAGGCCGAGACCGATCAGCTGCAGCCCACCGGCGAGGCAGGCCAGGGTCGTGAACCCTGTCAGGCTCCACGACGCGCCCAAACCGGCGAGAGCGGCGATGCCGGCAGCGAACGGGGCGACCGCCGCCGCGGCCAGTAGCGCGAGCCCCGCGCCGATCGCGAACCGCACCATCGGCACGGACAGCCGTGTGAACCACGAGAGCACGAGCAGATCAGCCATCACCTTGAGCGTGCGGGAGAGGCCGTATTTCGAGCGGCCGTGAGTGCGGGCATGGTGCCGCACCGGCACCTCGCACGACCGCGCCCCACGGGCATCGGCCAGCACCGCGATGAAGCGATGCATGTCCCCCTCGAGCGGCAGTTCCTCGGCGAGCTCCCGGCGGATCACCCGCAGGGCGCAGCCGAGGTCGTGCACCTTCACGCCGGTCACCCAGCGGATGAGACGGTTGGCCGCCACCGACGGCAGCCGCCGCGACCAGAAGCGGTCCTGCCGCGACGCCCGCCAGCCGTGCACGACATCGTATCCCTCGTCGAGCCGGGCGAGCATGAGCGGAATGTCGGCCGGGTCGTTCTGGAGATCGGCGTCGAGGAGCACGATCACGTCGCCGCGGCTGGTGCGGATGCCGGCATCGAGCGCGGCCGTCTGGCCGAAGCAGCGGCGAAGATGCACCGGCACGATGTCGGGCCGGCCCGCGGCCAGTTGATCGAGGAGATCGGTCGAGCCGTCGGTGGAGCCGTCGTCCACGAGCACATACTCGTACTCGCGGCCGAGCGGCGGCACGCTCGCGTCGAGCGCGGCGACGAGCCGCTCGAGATTCTCGACCTCGTCGTGGATGGGAATCACCACGGAGATCGAGGCCGGCTCGGCGGTGGACTCATGGCGCGGGCGGGAGGTCATCGACGCGTATCCCTTTCGCTGGTGTTGAAATCGATGTGAGCGGCGGTGCGGGGTGTGCCACCGGCCGGAGCTGGGCCGACGAGCACGTATTCCTTGTGGCGAGTCAGGCTCGCAGACCGGGCGAGCACCGCATGGCCTCGAGGAGCCTGTGCGAGCACTTCCTCGACGGCATTTGCGGGCAGGACGACCCGGCCCTCCGGGTGAGCCGTGAAGAAGGCTCTGACGGCGGCGATGTCGTCACACTTGGGCACGGCGCCGTTCCGCGCCGCGGCACCGGAATAGAAGACGAGCCCAGGCACACTGCAGTGGTAGCTGGCCCACGCCTCGGTGTCGCCCTCCGTGCCGGCGGCGGCCACGAGCGGCCGCACGCCGACGCGCCGCCCGAGGCGATCGGCACCGATCCCCGCGAGCAGCATCACGGTCAGGCAGCCGGCCGTCGCGACCGCGGCGACCGCGGCCCCGCGCTGCCCGCGGGCCTGGGCCAGCCAGGCGACGACCGCCGCCGCGCAGGGCACGATGCCGATCAGCCCCAGAAGCGGATGAGCCTGCCCGAGCGTGCCGAGCGCCACAGGCAGGCCGATCGCGATGCCGATGCCCTACGCAGCGAGGATCGT
>JAPOJV010000095.1 GCA_029978085.1 bacterium | reverse complement strand
GGTGGGCGACAGATGCGGGCCACGATCGACGACCAGAACTTCGACAACTATTCGGTGGAGTACACGTTCGCCGACGGCACGAAGTTCTTCTACGTTGGCCGCACGATCAGGAGTGGATGGACCTCGTGGAAGCCGTCGTGAAGAACACACCCTACAACGAGGCCATCCGCGGCGCGCAGGCGAGCCTTGTGACGGCGATGGGGCGGTTCGCGGCCCACACCGGCCAGGCCGTCACCTACGACCAGATGCTCAACTGTCCCGACGACCTCACGGCGGGCATCGAGTCGCTCACCGACTCGCCGCCGGCGCCGCTCCTGGCCAACACCGACGGGACCTATCCGCTGCCGTATTCGGGGAAGTACAAGTACGAATATCGGGACTGAAGCCCTCCGACCCCGTGGGCCCGTCACTCCGTGACGGGCAGCCCGCGTGGGCAAGTCACGCCGTGACTTGCATTTTTCCGGTCACGGCGTGACCGGGCTACGTTCGGCGTGACCGGGCCACTCGTGGGCGGTCGTCAGGCGATGCCGATGACGTCGCGCATCGAATAAAGCCCGGCTGGCTTGCCGACGAGAAACCGGGCCGCGGCGAGTGCGCCACGGGCATAGCAATCGCGGTTCGTGGCCCGGACGTTCACGGAGAACGACTCCCCCTCCATGCCGAAGAGGATCGTGTGCTCGCCCGGATTGTCGCCGGCGCGAACGGCGTGGTAGCCGATCTCGTCGGCCGGCCTCGCCCCGGGCCGCCCCTCGCGGCCGTGGGCGGCCTTCGTCTGGCCCATCGCTTCCTGCACGATCGCGCCGAACTTGAGCGCTGTGCCGCTGGGGGAATCTTCCTTGTGGCGGTGGTGGCACTCGATGATCTCGACATCGGTGCGGCCGCCCACACGGTGCAGCAGGCTGCCAGCCCGCCCCACGAGGTCCATCGCGATGTTGACCGCGAGGCTCATGCTTGGCGACTGCAGGATCGGGATCGTCCGCGCCGCGGCCGCGATCGCAGCCCGCTCTCGCTCTTCGAGGCCGGTCGTCGCCACCACGAGCGGAAGCTTCGCCGCCACGCATTTGGCCACGATGCCCGCCACCGCCTCCGGCAGCGAGAAGTCGATCACCACGTCGGCCGGGCAGCTCCAGGCATCGCTGACCACGACGCCCGCGGCGGGCAGGCCGGCGAGCACGCCTGCATCGGCGCCGCTCCGCGGATGACCGGCTCGCTCGATCGCGGCGACGAGCTGCCACGGCGGCGTGTCGCTGGCGGCGCAGGCGACCACCCGCTGCCCCATCCGGCCCGCGGCTCCATGCACGACAAGACGCAGCGGCTCAGCCATAGAGCTCGATCGCCTGCACGATCTCGTCGAGGCGGTTGCCCACACTCACAGAGCGGTTGGCAAAGCTGGCCCGGCTCACCCCGCGACTGCCGAGCACCTCGTTGAAGAGTTTTTGATCCGTCGTGTGATAGGCGACGGTGGCGGTCGGATCCTTGAGCTGATGCCCGGTGAGGATGCAGACGACCCGCTCGTCCTTACCGATCACGCCCTCCGCCACGAGCTGCTTGGCACCGGCCACGCTGGCGGCACTGGCCGGCTCACAGCCGAGGCCGCCAGCCCCGACCTGCGCCTTGGCGTCGAGGATCTCCTGCTCGCTCACCTCGCGAACGACGCCGTCGCACACCTCGAGCGCCCGCAGGCACTTGTTGAGGTTCACCGGCCGATTGATCTCGATCGCACTGGCGATCGTGTCGGCCCGCTTCTTGTCGCGGTCGAGTTCGTCGTAGTAATGGCAGGCGGGGGAGAGATCGGCCCGGCCGCCGTCCCACCGCAGGCCGCGGCGGGTGTAGAGCTCGTGAAGCGTGTTGGCGCCGGCGGCATTGATCACGGCCAGCCGGGGCACGCGGTCGATCAGCCCGAGCTTCCGCAGTTCGGCGAACGCCTTGCCGAAGGCGCTCGAGTTGCCGAGGTTGCCGCCAGGCACCACGATCCAGTCGGGCACTTCCCAGCCGAGCGATTCGAGCACCCGGAACATGATCGTCTTCTGGCCCTCGAGCCGGAAGGGATTGACGCTGTTCACGAGGTAGATGCCGAGCTTTCCCGAAACTTCCTTCACGCGGGCCATCGCGTCGTCGAAGTCGCCCGCGATCTGGATCGTGAGGGCCCCGTAGTCGAGGGCCTGGGAGAGCTTGCCGTAGGAGATCTTGCCGGAGCCGATGAAGATGATGCCTCGCATCATTCGCGTGACGGCACAGTAGACGGCCAGCGACGCGCTCGTGTTGCCGGTCGAGGCACACGCGGCGCGGCGGGCCCCGATCATGCGGGCATGGGTGAACGCGGCCGACATCCCGTTGTCTTTGAACGAGCCCGAGGGATTGAGGCCTTCGTACTGGAGGAACAGCCGGCCGTTCTCCACGCCGACGTAGCGGGCCACGCCATCGGACGGCGGGCACATCGTCTGTCCCTCGCCGATCGTGACGACCGATTCCCGTGGGGCGTAGGGGAGCAGTTCGTGAAACCGCCACACGCCGCTGAATGCGAGCGGGTCGCTGCGCCGCATCCACTTCCGCTCGAACACCTCGAATGACGTGGGGGGCCGGAGCCGGTCCCAGTCGTATTCAACGTCGAGCAGGTTGCCGCACGACGGGCAGCTCGTCAGCACCTCGTCGACCGAGAACGTGGCCCGGCAGGCAGGCGAAATGCACTGCTGGAAAGCAAGATCGGTATGGGCGAGGACGGACAACGGACGCACTCCATGCTGCGGCGGCCTCCCGGGGCGGGCCGACAGCGGTCGAGACATACTATCGTCAAAAGGTAGGTTGCCGCATTCGCGCCAGCAAGCAGCACAGCGGCCTGCTTCCGGCCCACGCCGAGCGAAAGACTGCCAGTTTGACAGTCTCGCGCCCCCGGGATACCCTCCAAGTTTCGGCCGGTCGGAGGCGGAACTCGCGACGGCCTCTGCAGGATACGCTTCGGGAGGGCTGACACCGATGAAGGCGGCAATGAAAGCGGCTGACGTAAAAGTGTTCAAGATGGCCCTGGAGTCCCTCCGGGCCCGGCTTCGCGGCGACGTCTCGACGATGGCGGATGCCGCCCTGCGGAAGACCCGTTCGGAGGCCAGCGGCGACCTGTCGAGCATGCCGATCCACATGGCGGACATCGGCTCGGACGCCTTCGAGCAGGAGTTCACCCTCAGCCTGATGGCGAGCGAGGAGGGCACGCTGGAACAGATCGAGCATGCCCTCGACCGCATCCGCGGCAAGACCTACGGCACCTGCGAGGACTGCGGCGGCGTGATCGCCAAGAAGCGGCTGGAGGCGATTCCGTTCGCCTCGCTCTGCATCCGCTGCGCCGAGAAACAGGAGCAGGGGTTCGGCGGCCGGCCGCGGCAGCCGCGGTAACTTTGCCCCGAGCGACACGGATGTCGGACCTCTCACGCCCCAGTAGCCGCTCCGGAGCCCGAGCCTGGATCGGGTTCATCGCCCTCGCTGCGCTGGCAGCCGGCGTCGATCTCGTCACGAAGTCGATCGCCTTCGCCCGGCTCGGCATGCCGGGCACGGGCCTGCGGCACGATCTCATCCCGGGCGTGCTGATGCTGGAAACCAACCTCAACGAAGGGGCCCTGTTCGGCATGGGGCAGGGGCTCGGCCTCGCCTTCGCCGGGGTGTCGGTGCTCGCGATTGCCGGCATCGTGGCGATGATGGCCAAGCAGGCGACCCGCGACGATGCGATTCTGGTAACGGCCCTCGGCCTGATCGTGGGGGGCATCATCGGCAACCTCTACGACCGCCTCGGGCTCCCGAGCCTCTTGTGGCACGCCCCAGCCGAGCGGGTCGGCGAGCCGGTGCGGGCCGTCCGCGACTGGATCCACTTCGTGCTGCCCGGCGTGATCGACTGGCCGATCTTCAACCTCGCCGACACGTGGCTCGTGATCGGTGCGGGGCTGATCCTGCTCGTGTCGCTACGGCCGACGCCGGCCGCGAGACCGGCCGCGTCGGAGGGCCCATCCGCATGACCTCGCCATTACCAGGACGTCCACACACTGCCGAGATCGGCGACCGCCTGACCGTTGCGATCGAGGCGGCGCGGCTCGCCGCCGCCGACACGCTCCGCTGGTTCAACAACCCCTCGCTCGTCATCGACACGAAGGCTGATGCCTCGCCCGTGACGCAGGCCGACCGTGCCGCCGAGGCGATCCTTCGCGGGCGCCTGCTCGGAGCGTTTCCCGACGACGCCTTCCTCGGCGAGGAGACCGGCGCGACGGCAGGCACGTCGGGCTATGAATGGATCGTCGACCCGATCGACGGCACGAAGTCGTTCATTCGGGGCGTGCCGCTCTACGCCACGCTTGTCGGCTGCCGGCAGGCAGGGCGAGGTGTGCTGGGCGTGATCGCGATCCCGGCGCTCGACGAACTCATCTATGCCGCCCGTGGAAGCGGCGCCTGGCATGTCCGCGGCTCGACCCCGGCCGTCACGGCGCGGGTGTCGGCGCGGGCGACGCTCGCGGAGTCGCTCGTCTGCTCGAGCGACTTCACGTCGTTTGCCCGGTGGAGCGGCGGCCGGGAGGCGGGTGATGCCGCCCGTCAGCGGATCGAGTCGGCCTGCGGTGTCGTCCGCACCTGGGGCGATGGCTACGGCTATCTGCTCGTGGCGACGGGCCGGGCCGACGTGATGATCGACCCGCTCCTCAACGCCTGGGACGCCGCCGCCGTCGAGACGGTGGTGACCGAAGCCGGCGGCCGGTTCACCGACTGGCAGGGCCGACCGAGCATCGACTCGGGTGACGGCGTGGCCACGAACGGCCTGGTGCACGAGGCACTCTTGAAGTGCCTGCCGTAAAGAACGTGCCACCCGCCGCCTCGTAGGCCCGTCGCTGCGTGACCGGATGCGCCGTGGTCTTGTCACGCCGTGACAAGGTGCCTGTCCGGTCACGGCGTGACCGGGCTACCAGTTAACGTGACCAAGCTACGCACAATTGACACAACGTATACTGGCGTATACATTGCGCAGACGTCATTCAAGCAGCGATCAGCGAGGTGCCACATGTCGCCTGAAGGAATCCGCTGGCTCTTGCGGCAGCAGCCATTCACTCCGCTCCGGCTCGTGATGTCGAGCGGCAAGGAATACGAGATTCGCCACCCCGAGATGGCCATGCTGACGCGGAACGATATCCTCGTCGGCACCGACATCACCGACAACGGCATGCCCGCCGAGTTCGACATCTGCCCGCTCCTGCACGTGGCGTCAATCGAACCCTTCAGACTCACAGATTCGCAGCCGGCTCAGTGAAGACTGGACCTGCCCGGTCAGGCGTAGGCCGGGTGGCAGACCGGGCCGATCGGCTCGAAGCTCTTGTAGCCGAGCACGAACTCCTGATGGCCGAGCGCCTCGGAGGCCGTCCGCTCGCCCGCCCCCACGCGGAGCGTGAGGCGATGGATTTCGTCGCCCACCTCGTCGAGCGTGCGGCGGCCTTCGAGGATTCGGCCGGCATCCACGTCCATGTCGTCGCGGAGATTCCGGTAGGTCTCGGGATTCGCGCAGACCTTGATCACCGGCGCGAGCGCGGATCCGACGACTGACCCGCGGCCAGTGGAGAAGAGCGTGACGTGTGATCCGCAGGCGATCAGTTCCGCGATCTCAGCGCTGTCGTTGACGTTGGGAAACCCGAATCGCACGTCGCCATCGGGCACGACGTCGAGCACTCGGCCGGTCTCGGGCTGGATCGTGATTCGGATTCAGCGTCGGGAATTGGGCGCCGACGGCGGCGAGCCAGGCATCGAGCGCGGCCTTCATTTCGGCGACGCGGGCAGGCTCCTTGGCAGCCAGATCGTTCTTTTCCCCTGGGTCGTGCGCCAGGTCGTAAAGCTCGTTGCGGCCGTCCTCGTAGAAGTGCACGAGCCGCCAGTCACCCGCGCGGATCGCACTGTATGGGGTGGCACCACCAGGATGGTAGTGCGGGTAGTGCCAGTAGAGTGCCTCGCGATCGAGCGACTCACCGCGGAGCACCGGGGCGAGACTCACTCCATCGAGCGGCTGCGCCGGCTCGCTGCCCACGCCCGTGAGGTCGAGAATCGTGGCCGGGATGTCGGGCGTGATGGCGGGCGTGGCAGTGGTCGTGCCGGGCTTCGTCACTCCCGGCCAGAAGACGATGAGCGGCACCCGCACGCCTCCGTCATAGGCGGAGCCTTTGCCCGCCCGCGCGGGCCTGTTGTCCGTCACGTTGACCAGTCCGCCGTTGTCGCTCGTGAACACGATCGCCGTGCGGTCGCGGATGCCGAGCCTGTCGAGCGTCTCAAGAATGCGTCCCATGCAGTCGTCCACGCTCTCGACCATCGCGGCATAGCCGGCGTTCTTCACCGCCAGCCCGCCGGCGTCCTTCGGGTCGTACTTCGCCTTCACGTTCGCCTTGGCCTGAGTCGGCGTGTGCACGCAGTAGTGGGGCAGATAGAGGAAGAACGGCCGCTCGCGATTCGCCTCGATAAACCTCACCGACTCGGCCGCCTCGCGATCCGTGAGGTATTCACCGGCAGGCCCTTCCGGCAGCGTCGGAATCTTGTACGGGGCGAAATAGCTCGGTGGCTGGCCGCGGTCATACCCGCCCACGTTGATACCAAAGCCATGATGCTCGGGCGAGTGGGCCTCACCGCCGAGATGCCACTTGCCGATGCTCGCCGTTGCATACCCGGCCGACGTGAGCCGCTCTGCTACGGTCACGACGTCCTGCGGCAGAACTTTTCGCCACTCGGGAATCTTCAGCTTCGCGAATGGCCGCTCGTGGCCGGCGATCCAGTCGGTGATGTGCAGCCGTGCCGGATACTGGCCCGTCATCATCGCCGCGCGCGTCGGCGAACAGACCGTGCAGGCTGCGTAGCCCTGGGTGAACCGCATGCCAGATGCGGCCAGCCGGTCGATGTGCGGCGTCTCGTAGAACGGGCTGCCTTGGCAGGAAAGATCTTTCCACCCCATGTCGTCAACGAGGACGACGATCACGTTGGTCGGCGGGGCCGCCGCTGCGAGTGCGCCCGACACGGCCGACAGCAGCACAGCCCACCCGACCAGAACCGCGAAGCCTCGTACCGCATGCACGAGTTGCGTCATCGTGACGACCAACTGCATCATGGCATCTCCTCGAATCGGGGCGCCCCTTCAGGATACCGCGAGTCGGCGTCGCGGATGTCACCGAACGCGGACCGAGCGAGTTTCGGTCCGCCCTCGAGTGGCGACTGTATGATTACGGCCGAGGGCGCCGCCCCGAACGCCGGTCGACTCACACGGGTGTTGGCCACCTCGACGAGCCAGGAGGGATTCTCGGATGCGAATGGTGTCGTGGGCCGTTGTCATCGCACTCCTATCGCTGCCGTGTGCCACATTGGTGGCCGCCGCGCCGCCGAACTTCGTCGTCATCTTCATCGACGACCTGGGCTACGGCGTCCGCGTCGGCGTACCGGGCGTCTACTTCCCTGCGGGCCGCGAAGGACTCAATCCGGCCGAGCACACGATCGCCGAGCGGCTCGAGCCGCTCGGCTACGCGACGGCCTGCGTCGGCAAGTGGCACCTTGGCGACCAGCCGGATTTTCTGCCCACCAACCAGGGCTTCGATCGCTATTTCGGTATTCCCTATTCAAACGACATGCAGCGTGTCTCGACGGCGACTGGTGAGTCGGTGGTGCCGCTGCTCCGAAACGCCCAGGTCGAGGCCCTGCTCACCGACGACCAGCAGCGACAGATCGTCGAGCGATGCACCGAGGAGGCAATCTCCTTCATTCGCGATTCGAAGGATCGGCCGTTCTTTCTTTACCTGCCGCACACGGCCGTGCATCTCCCGCTGCGTCCGGGCGAGAGGTTCGTCGGAAGAAGCGGCAACGGCCCATTCGGCGACTGGGTCGAGGAGATGGATTGGGGCGTGGGACGCATTCTCGACACGCTCCGCGAACTCGGGCTCGACGAGAAGACGCTCGTGGTATTCACAAGCGACAACGGACCATGGACCGGTCCTGTCGGCGAGGCCACCAGCGCCGGGCCGTTGCGAGGCAGCAAGGGGAGCACCTGGGAGGGGGGCGTGGAGAGTGCCTCGCACGAGAAGCCGCGGCTCTACGACCTCGACGGCGACATCGGTGAGACGACCGACGTGGCGGCCGCCCATCCGGATGTCGTGCGCCAGTTGCGCACGTTGCTCCAATCAGCGGCCGAGGATTTCGCGGCCACCGCCCGGCCTGCCGGAAAAGTTGCCGATCCGCAGATGCTCTACCCAGCGGTGAGCCCCGACAAGTCGCTGAAGCGGTCCAGGAATCGCGAGTCATCTCAGGCCACACCGACCTTAGCACCCGCAGGGTGATGTTTCGCGAACCCACCGGGCATGTGAATGTGGCCCCGGGCTTCGCCGAACGGCATTTCCTCCGCGGGCGGATCGACGTGGATCGTACCGCCAATGCACGATACCCCTCGCGATCCGCCGCGCACGCTCCGCGACTCCCTGGCCTACCTCGGGCCGGGGATCATTCTGGCCAGTTCGATCGTCGGCTCGGGCGAACTGATCGCCGCCACGACCGTCGGCGCGGAGGCCGGCTTTCTGCTCCTGTGGCTCATCATGATCGGTTGCGCGATCAAGGTGGCGGCGCAGATCGAGATTGGCCGCACCACGCTCACCTGGGGCCGCACGCCACTCGTGGCCTTCGACGCCGTGCCCGGACCACGCGTCGCCGGCCGGGGCTGGATCTACTGGGGCTGGGTCGTGATGACACTCCTCATCGTCGTCCAGCAGGGGGGCATCCTCATGGGCGTCGCCCAGACGCTCGCTGCCGGCGTGCCCCTCTCGGCGGCCGGCCAGAAATGGAACCGCGTGCATGACGGTGTTGCTGCGGCACGGATCGCCGAGGCGACCGCCCGGCGCGGAGGCGACGCGGCCAGGGCCGACGAGATCCACGCACAGCTCGTCGCCCTCGAAGCCGAGGGCACGACGCTCACCACGCCCGCCGATGAGACCATCTGGGCGATCATCACCGCCATCGTCACGTCGGCGCTGCTCTTCGTCGGCCGCTACGGCGTAATCGAGCGGGTGTCGATCGCGCTCGTCGGTACGTTCGTGGCCGTGACGCTCGCCGCGCTCGTGCTGCTGCAGTTCGATCCGGCCTGGGCGATCTCTGGGGCGGAGTTCGCCAGCGGCATGGTGCCCTCGATTCCGCCGGCAGGAGGCGGTCGGTCGCCGCTGATGACGGCGCTCGCCACGTTCGGCATCATCGGCGTCGGGGCGGCGGAACTGATGTTCTATCCCTACTGGTGTTTGGAAAAGGGCTACGGCCGGGCAGTGGGGCCGCGGGAAGACTCCGAGGGTTGGGCGGCGCGGGCGAAGGGCTGGATCCGCGTGCTCACGCTCGATGCCTGGGCGTCGATGGTCGTCTACACGATCGTGACCGTAGCCTTCTATCTGTTGGGCGCCGCCACGCTTGGACGACTCGGCCTGCGGCCCGCCGGCGGCGAGATGGTGCGGTCGCTCGGGGCGATGTATGGGCCCGTGTTCGGCACCTGGGCCACGAGCGTGTTTCTCGTCGGAGCGTTCGCGGTGCTCTACTCGACGCTCTTCGCGGCCGCCGACGGCAACTCGCGGATCATCGGCGACGGACTCGTGCTCGCGGGCTTGATTCCCGGGGACGATTCCTCGCGGCGGATCTGGACCAAGCGGGTCGCCTGCTGCTGGCCGCTCGTGGCCCTGGTCCTCGCGCTGCTCATCCGCGAGCCCGTCGGCATGGTGCTGGCCAGCGGCGTCGCCCAGGCGATCATGCTCGCGGCGCTCGGCATCGCCGTGCTCTATTTCCGATATGCCGCGGTCGATCGCCGGCTCACGCCCTCGCGGGCCTGGGACGCGCTCTTGTGGCTCTCGTCGGCCGGTCTCATCGTCGTCGGCCTCTGGACCGTCTGGCAGAAGGCGATGCAACTGCTGGCGGCAGCAACGTAGGCCCGTCGCTCCCCGTGGGCATGTCACGCCGTGACATGCTTGTTTCCGGTCACGGCGTGACCGGGCTACGGCGGGCGTGGTCGGACGAGCGCCGCAGAAACCACCGCGTGACCAGCATGCGGTAGGTGAACATCAGCGCGAGGTTGGGCTTCGAAAACAGAATGCGGGTGACCAGACCCCAGAAGCCGCGTTTGTGCTCGAATTCGATATGTTCGCGAATCTCCGTCGTGCGGTCGTCGAGCGGCACGAAGGAGTGCGTGTGCTCCCACTTCGCGGCCGGCCCTTCCGCCTGCACGTCGGTGAAGCCGCGGTCGGTCACGCCCCGATGCACGGCCTTCCACCGCAGGGGCAGGGGGCCCACCCAGAGCGTGAACCGCGACACGGAGCCTTCGGCGAGCGGCTCGATCGAGTGGAGCTGCACGAACGTGGGCGGAGGCGTGAGCCGTTTGAGGGCCGACGTATCCCGGTGGAAATCCCGCACGGCGGCCAAGGGAGCGGCGACGGTGAAGCGGTAGTCAAAGACAGGCATCGGCCCGATTGTAGGCCGCTCTTGCCGGAAACCCACCGTTCTGTATCCTTGGGGGCTTGCCGGCCTCGGTTTTGGCCGGAGAAAAAGCTTTGTATTCCCGCCCCCCGCTGAGTGATCCCGTGGCACGTTCCTGTCAGGTTTGCGGCAAAGGTTTCTCGATCGGCAATCAGGTGACGATCCGCGGTAAGGCCAAGTACCTCGGCGGCGTCGGTACGAAGATCACCGGCATCACGAAGCGGAAGTTCAAGCCGAACCTCCAGCGGATTCGCGTGACCGTGGGGAACGGCACCAACTCGACCCTGCTCGTCTGCACCCAGTGCATCAAGGGGGGCAGCGTCACGAAGCTCGTGAAGCAGAAGCCGTTCCGCCTGCCCACCGCCGACAAGGCGTCCAAGCCCGTGGCGGAAGAAGCGGTGCCGTCGGGTCCGCGTGCCCGTCCGTAGGACCGCCATGAGCCTTTCCCGACAGGATGTCGCCAAGGTCGGCCTGCTGTCGCGGCTCGCGCTCTCCGAGGCGGAACTCGACAGCCTCACGGGCGAACTCTCGAAGATCGTGGGCTTCGTGTCACAGCTCGAGGAGATCGACACGGCCACGGTCGCTCCGCTGGCCCATCCGCTCGATTCGCAAAACGTGTTTCGCGACGACGTCGTGAAGCCCTCGCTCACCACGGCCCAGGCGCTGCAGTCGGCGCCGCGACACGACGGCGAGTGCTTCCTCGTGCCCGCCGTGCTCGGCGAGTCGGGGGCTGCCTGACCCGATCGGCCTTGCAGTCGCCTCCGTCACCACGACCTTCCCTCCAGCCTCCGCCCGCCCCCCCATGCAGCCGCTTCAGCTTTCGGCCACCGATCTCGTGGCCGCCGTTCATCGCGGCGACCTCACGGCAGTGGAATGCACGGAGGCCTTTCTGGCCCGTACCGAGGCGGCCAACGGCACGCTCAACGCCTTCCTGACGATCGACCGCGACGGGGCGCTCGCCCGGGCCGCCGAGATCGACGCCCGCCGCAAGGCCGGCAAGCCGCTCGGACCGCTCGCCGGCCTGCCGATCGGCGTGAAGGACGCGCTCTGCACGGCCGATCTACCCACGACCTGCGCCTCGAAGATGCTCGCCGGCTTCCGGCCCCCCTATGACGCCGAGGTCGTGGCCCGCCTGCGGCGGGCCGGTGCCGGGGTCATCGGCCAGAAGAACAAGGG
>JAPOJV010000094.1 GCA_029978085.1 bacterium | reverse complement strand
GAAAGCCGGCCGGGCATGGGTGAGGGTCCTCGGAGCGGGCCTGCTCTGCCTCGCATGGACCGCGTCCACAGTGGCCGACAACGAGCCTGCCGACGCCTTCGCGGCCCGCGGCCGCCGCGCCGGACTGCGGGTGCTCACCGGCGAGCGACTCGTGCTCGTCACCGATCGTCCGGCCCGCGCGGACGACGGCGTCGAAGAGCTGCCCGCCATCTTCGATCAGGCCTTCGCCGTCTGGTGCCGGCATTATCGAATCGCCCCCGACACACTGCCGCAGTGGCGGGCATGCGGCTGCCTGATGGCGGATCGCGAGCGGTTTCGTGCCGCGGGGCTGCTGCCGGCGGACCTGCCCGCCTTCACGAACGGCTTCTGCCTCGACGACCATTTCTGGCTCGTCGACCAATCGAACCCTGCCTACCGTCGGCACCTGCTGCTGCACGAGGGCGTGCATGCCTTCACGCTCACCGTGCGATCGCTCGCCGCGCCGCCGTGGTACACCGAGGGCATCGCCGAATACCTCGCGACGCATCGCCTCGAGCATGCAGCCGACGGCACCCCACAATTCGTTCCCGCGCCGCTGCCCGCTCGCGCCGCCGACGTGGAGCAACTTGGCCGGATCGAACGACTGCGGCAGTTGCATGCCGCGAACACCGCGCCGGCCCTCGAGGCGGTGCTCGCGGCGACGACAGCGGGACATGGTGACATCTCCGCCTACGCGGCCAACTGGGCCGTCGCGACGATGCTGGCGCGGCATCCGCACTACGCGGCTCGGTTTGCGGCACTCGAACGCGGCCCCCTCGATGCGGCACTCACCGAGCGGCTCGCGGAGACGGACGGCTGGGACGACGCCCGCGCGAGCCGCGACTTCGACGCCTTCACGGCCGACGTCGATTACGGATATGACTTCGCCCGCTCGGTCGTCGACTGGTCGCCGGGCGAGCCGCTGGCCGCGCCGACAGAGGTGCAGGTCGATGCCGCCAGTGGCTGGCAGAACACGGGCCTCCGGCTCACGGCTGGCCGACGCTATGCGTTCACGGCGACGGGCCGGTGCACGCTTGGCACTCTCGTCGATCCGTCGTCGCACCAGTCGACGACACTCGAGAGCGAGGCCCGGGGCATCTCGCTCCGCTGGTACCGCGGTCGGCCGATCGGCCGGCTCGTCGCAGCCCAGTGGGTCGATCGCCCCGTGGCCGGCCGGCCACGGTTCGAGCCGCTGGCCGAGGGGGGCACAGCGATGTTCACCGCCATCACCGACGGCCCGCTTTATCTCATGATCAACGAGTCACCAGGCGAGCGTGCCGACAACGCCGGCGGGCTGACGGCTACGATCTCACCACGTAGCCCGACCCCGTAGCCCGGTCACGCCGTGACCGGAAAAGTAGCCCGGTCACGCCGTGACCGGAAAAGTAGCCCGGTCACGCCGTGACCGGAAAACAAGTCACGGCGTGACTTGACCACACCGGAAAACAAGTCACGGCGTGACTTGACCCACATCTCCTCACGCGTGCACGGCGAACTCGCCGGCCGCGAGGCTCGGCAGGTTCGTGGAGCCCATCAGCCAGAGGTCGACCGCGCGGGCCGCCTCGCGGCCCTCGTGGATCGCCCACACCACGAGCGACTGGCCACGCCGCAGGTCGCCCGCGGCGAACACGCCCTCCTTGCTCGTCATGTAGTCGGCACCGGTCTTCACGTTGCCCCTCGGGTCGAGCTCGAGGCCGAGGTCGGCGATTGGCCCCTGCTTCTCCGGCCCCACGAAGCCCATCGCCAGGAGCGCGAGCTGGCACGGCCATTCCTCTTCGGTGCCGGCAAGCTCCTTGAACTTCTGCTGGCCCGTGGCCGGATCCTGATACCACTCGATCCGCACGGTCTTGAGACCACGGAGCTTCCCTGCCTCGTCGCCCAGGAACTCCTTCGTAAGAATCGAAAACTCGCGGCGGCAGCCCTCTTCGTGCGACGAACTCGTCCGCAGCATCTGCGTCCAGAGCGGCCACGGACTGCCGGCCGGCCGCTCGGCCCGCCGCGGATACTTGCCGAGGTCCGGCGGCTGCGGCAGCAGTTCGAACTGTGTCAGGCTTTTCGCGCCGTGACGGTTGCTCGTGCCGGTGCAGTCGGAGCCCGTGTCGCCGCCGCCGATCACGATCACATGCTTGCCTTCCGCAGAGATCTGTCCGGGCACCTCGTCACCCGCGTTTCGCTTGTTCTGCTGCGGCAGGAACTCCATCGCGTAGTGCACACCGTCGAGCTCACGGCCCGGGATCGGCAGATCGCGGCCGAGCGTGGCACCGCCCGTCAGGACGATCGCGTCATACTCATCACGCAGTGACTGCGTGCTGACATCCGTCCCGACGTTCACGCTGCAGCGGAACTCGATCCCCTCGGCCTCCATCTGCTCGATCCGCCGCCAGACTCGCCACTTCTCGAGCTTGAAGTCGGGAATGCCGTACATCAGGAGACCGCCCGGCCGGTCGGACCGCTCGAACACCGTGACGAGATGGCCGGCCCGATTCAGCTGTTGCGCTGCGGCCAGTCCTGCTGGCCCGCTGCCCACCACGGCCACCCGCTTGCCCGTCCGCACGGCCGGCGGCTCGGGCACGACCCAGCCCTCGTCGAAGGCCCTGTCGGCGATCGTCATCTCGATCTGCTTGATCGCGACGGGATCCTCGTTGATGCCGAGCACGCAGGCGGCCTCGCACGGGGCGGGGCAGACGCGACCGGTGAACTCGGGGAAGTTGTTCGTGGCGTGCAGCCGCTGGCTCGCCTCGTGCCACTGATCGCGATACACGAGGTCGTTGAAGTCGGGAATGATGTTCCCCAGCGGGCAGCCGGTGTGGCAGAAGGGCACGCCGCAGTCCATGCAGCGGGCACCCTGCGTCTTCACATCCTCCGGGGGCAGGATCGTGAGGAACTCGTTGTAGTGCTTGAGGCGGTCGGTCACCGGGGCATAGCCCGAGACCTGACGCTTGTACTTCATGAATCCGCGCGGCTCACCCATTTCGTTCTCCTAAAAAAGGTGCCAGCCACCAAATTTGGGCAATCTGGGGCGGCAGCACTTACCTATTTCAACCAAATTTGGTGGCTGGCACCTTTTTGGCGTCGTTCTGATCCTGTTCGGCGAGCTTGCGGAGTTCCGCCAGGGCCCGCTTGTAGTCGGTCGGCATCACCTTCACGAACTTCTTCTGCTCGGTCGGCCAGGCGGCGAGGATCTCCTTGCCGCGGCTGCTGCCGGTGGAGTCGACGTGCTTCTCGATCCGGCTCTTCACGTAGTCGAGGTCGCCCTGGTCGAGCTCTTCGAGCGCCACCATCTCCATGTTGACCTTCGGCCGGAACGTGCCGGTCGCGTCCCACACATAGGCGATGCCGCCGCTCATGCCGGCCGCGAAGTTGCGGCCCGTTTCGCCGAGCACAACGGCTCGGCCGCCGGTCATGTATTCACAGCCGTGGTCGCCCGTACCCTCCACGACCGCCTCGGCGCCACTGTTCCGCACGCAGAACCGCTCGCCACAGATCCCGCGGATGAAAATCTCTCCACTCGTGGCCCCGTAGCCCACGACGTTGCCGGCGATCACGTTGTCCTCGGCCTTGAAGAGGGCGTCGGGCACCGGCCGCACGATCACGCGACCGCCCGAGAGCCCCTTGCCGCAGTAATCGTTGACGTCGCCCACCACGGTGACTTCCACGCCCGGCACGCCGAAGGCCATCAGGCTCTGCCCCGCCGTGCCGGTAAACGTGATCTTGATGGTGCCGTCGGGGAGGCCGCCCGCGCCATGCCGCCGCGTCACCTCGCTCGAGAGGATCGTGCCCACGGTGCGGTTGATGTTCTTGATCGGGAGGTCGAGCTTCACCGGCTTCTTCTCCTCGAGCGCCGGCTTGCACAGGTCGAGCAGCGTCGTCATGTCGAGCGACCGCTCGATGCCATGATCCTGTGATTCCTCGTGGTGCGTCTTCACGTGCTTCGGCACCTCGGGCTTGTGGAGGATCGTCGAGAAGTCGAGCCCCTTCGCCTTCCAGTGGGCGATCGCCGCCCGTGTGTCGAGCCGGTCCACGCGGCCCACCATCTCGTCGATCGTGCGGAAGCCGAGCTTCGCCATCAGCTCGCGGAGCTCGTCCGCGAGCATGAAGAAGAAGTTGACGACGTGCTCCGGCTGGCCGGTGAACTTCTTGCGGAGCTCCGGATCCTGCGTGGCGACGCCCACCGGGCAGGTGTTGAGGTGGCACTTCCGCATCATGATGCAGCCCATCACCACGAGCGACGCCGTGGCGATGCCGTATTCCTCGGCGCCCAGGAGCGTGGCGATGGCCACGTCCTTGGCGGTGCGGATCATGCCGTCGGTCTGCACGACGATTCGGCCGCGGAGGTCGTTCATCACGAGCACCTGGTGAGCCTCGGCCAGGCCGAGCTCCCACGGCAGGCCGCAGTGCATGATCGAGGTCTGCGGGCTCGCCCCCGTGCCGCCATCGTGGCCCGAGATGAGCACGACGTCGGCCTTGCCCTTCGACACACCCGCCGCGACCGTGCCCACGCCCACCTCGGCCACGAGCTTCACGCTCACGCGGGCATGGTGGTTGGCGTTTTTCAGGTCGTGGATCAGCTGGGCGAGATCCTCGATGGAGTAGATGTCGTGGTGTGGCGGCGGCGAAATCAGGCCCACGCCCGGCGTGCTGTGCCGAATCCGCGCGATCTCACGATCGACCTTGTGGCCGGGGAGCTGGCCTCCCTCGCCGGGCTTCGCCCCCTGGGCCATCTTGATCTGCAGCTCCTTGGCATTGACGAGATACAGGCTCGGCACGCCGAAGCGGCCGCTGGCCACCTGCTTGATCTTCGAGTTCTTGCTGTCGCCGTTCGGCTCGAGCTGGTAACGGACCGGGTCTTCGCCCCCCTCGCCCGTGTTGCTCCAGCCACCGAGCCGGTTCATCGCCACGGCGAGCGTCTCGTGGGCCTCCTTCGAGATCGAGCCGTATGACATCGCGCCGGTCGCGAACCGCTTCACGATCTCCTTCGCCGGCTCCACCTCGTCGAGCGGGATCGCTTGCTCGGCCCACTTGAAGTCGAGCAGCCCGCGCAGGGTCAGGAGCTTCGTCTGCTGCTCGTCGATCAGCTTCTGATACTTCCGGAACTCCTCGCGGCTGTTGATCTGCGTGGCCCGCTGCAGGCTGGCCACCACCTCGGGGGCCATCACGTGGGCCTCCCCCTTCCGCCGCCAGGCGTAGCGGCCGCCGACGTCGAGTTCGAGCGAACTCGGCACATTGGTCCGCGGCCAGGCATGCTCGTGACGCTTCAGCGCCTCCTCGGCCAGGCCGTCGAGCCCGATGCCGCCGATCCGGCTCGGCGTCCGCGTGAAGAACTCGTCGATCAGCCCCTGCTCCAGCCCCACGGCCTCGAAGATTTGCGCGCCGCGGTAGCTCTGCTGCGTGGAGATGCCCATCTTGCTCATCACCTTCAAGAGCCCCTTCGTCGCCGCCTTGACGAAGTTCTTGTGGAGCTTCTCCCGCGGGTAGTCGCCGGCGATGATCTTCTCCGCCTGCATTTGGTCGATCGTGGCGAAGGCCACGTAGGGGTTCACGGCGCCCGCGCCGTAGCCCGTGAGCAGGGCGAAGTGCTGCACCTCACGGGCCTCGCCCGTCTCGACCACGAGGCCGCAGCGGGTGCGCGTGCCTTCACGCACGAGATGGTGATGCACGCCTGCCGTGGCCAGGAGCGCCGGCACGGCCGCCTGCTCGCGGCAGACGCCGCGATCGGAGAGCACGAGGATCGTGCCGCCGTCCTTCACGGCCTGCGACGCCTCGGCCCGAATCGCATCGAGCCGCTTCCGCATGCCCGCTGTGCCTTCGGCCGCCGGAAAGAGCATCGAGATCGTCTTGCTCACGAGGCCCGGCTGCTTCAGGCTCTTCACGCGGGCGCACTCGGCGTTCGTGATCACCGGCGTCTCCAGCCGCAGCAGGCGGGCCTGCTCCGGCTTCGAGTCGAGCAGGTTCCCTTCGCAGCCGATCGTCGTGATCATCGACGTGATGATCTCCTCGCGGATCGCATCGAGCGGCGGGTTGGTCACCTGCGCGAAGAGCTGCTTGAAGTAGTTGGCAAGCAGCTGCGGCCGGTCGGAGAGTACGGCCAGCGGCGTGTCGTTGCCCATGGAGCCGATCGGCTCCGCGCCATCGGTGGCCATCGGCGCGAGGATCACCTTCAGGTCTTCGAGCGTGTAGCCGAACGTCCGCTGCAGCTCGAGCAGGCTCGCGGCCTCGCCGGCCACGCCGGCCGCCCGCCACGGGTCGACCGCATGCGGTGCGGCGGTGCCATTTGCAGCCTTTCCATTGCCGTTGCTGCCGGCGACGAGCGCTGCCGCGGGCTCCACGGCCCGCGAGGCGGTGACGTGGGCCGCGTCGGCCGGGTCCTGCAGGGCGTCCAGCCGCAGTTGGTTCGCCGTGATCCACTCCCGCCAGGGCTTGGCCGTGGCGAGCTTCCGCTTGATCTCGTCGTCCTCGACGATCCGACCTTCCTTCGTGTCGACGAGGAACATCCGACCCGGCCGCAGCCGGCCTTTGCGCACCACTTCACCCGGTGGGAGTTGCAGCACGCCCGCCTCGCTCGCCATCACGACGAGGCCGTCCTTCATCTGCCACCAGCGACCAGGCCGCAGGCCGTTGCGATCGAGCGTGGCGCCGATCCGCATGCCATCAGTGAAGGCGAGCGCCGCCGGGCCGTCCCACGGCTCCATCAGGCAGGCCTGGAACTCGTAGTAGGCCTTGAGGTCGTCGGCCATGCTCTCGTGGCCGCTCCACGGCTCGGGGATGAGCATGCTGACGGCCTCCTCGACCGGCCGGCCAGCCAGCACGAGCAGTTCGAGCACGTTGTCGAACGTGGCCGAGTCGCTGCCCCCCTCGCGGATCACCGGCTTGATCTTGTCGAGATCGGGACCGAACACCGGATGGGCGAGCATGCTCTCGCGGGCGTGCATCCAGTTGATGTTGCCACGCACCGTATTGATCTCGCCGTTATGGGCGATGTAGCGGAAGGGATGAGCGAGGTCCCACGTCGGAAACGTGTTCGTGCTGTACCGCTGGTGCACGAGCGCGAGCGCCGACGTCATCTTCTCGTCGGAGAGATCGGAAAAGTACTTGTCGACCTGATCGGCGAGGAGAAGCCCCTTGTAGACGATCGTCTTCGAGGAGAGCGAGCAGACGTAGAGAAAGCCCTGCTCCGTGAGGCCGAAAGTCCCGATCTCGATCCCGAACCGCTTGCGGGCCACGAACAGCTTCCACTCGAAGTGATCCCGCGACACCTTCTTGCCGCGGCCCACGAACGCCTGCCGCACCACGGGCTCCACCTCGCGGGCGGTGCCGCCGATCGAGCGGTTGTCGGTGGGCACGTTCCGCCAGCCGAGAAACTCCAGGCCTTCCTCGCGGCAGACCTTTTCGAAGAACTGCTCGGCCGTCTCGCGATCCCCTTCCGATGGCGGCAGAAACACGTTGCCGACGGCCCAATCGCCCGGCGCCGGGAGCGTGATGCCGGCCTGCGGGGTGACAGCCGCGAAGAACTCGTGCGGCATCTGGATGAGGATGCCGGCGCCGTCGCCGGTGAGTGGATCGGAGCCGGTCGCACCGCGATGGGTGAGGTTTTCAAGCAGCTCGAGCCCCTGCCGCACGATGCGGTGGCTCTTACGGCCGTGCATGTTGACGACGAAGCCCACGCCGCAGGCGTCGTGCTCGTTGGCGGGATCGTAGAGGCCCTGCTTCGGGGGAAGACCGGGGCGGAGCGAGGAGGCGGGGCGCGTCATGGCGTCGTCTGCATCAGGGGGGAGGAAACCGAAGACTCTGAATGAACGGTGGTGGGCGGCACGTCGACGTCGTGCGCGTGGCCGCGGAGCAGCTCGAGGAATCGCTCCGCCGTCGGCGGCAGCGGCTTGCCACGGCCGTGGATGATGCCCAGCGGCCGCACGAGCTCGGCACCGGCCAGGCGAACGGTGGTGAGTGTGCCTGCGGCGAGTTCGCGGCCCACGGTCGGCTCCGGCAGGAGCGCCACGCCGGCGTCGATCTCGACGGCCCGCTTGATCGTCTCGATGTTGTCGAACTCCATCACGACGACCGGCTCGGCGGCATGGGCGGCCAGGGCCCGGTCGAGCTCATGCCGGATGACGAGATCGGAGTCGAAGCCCACCATCCGCTGGCCATGCAGTTCGCCGAGCCCGATCTGCACGCGGCCCGCGAGCGGATGCGACGGCGCACAGACGAGCACGATCGGCTCCTCGCGCCACGGCTCGGCCTCGACCGTGCGGGTGCTCCGCGGGTAGCTCACGATGCCGATGTCGGCCTGCCCCTGCTCCACGGATTCGAGCACGCGATCAGGATGGAGGTATTCCAGCCGCACGTTGGCCTTGGGGTGGCGGCTCATGAACTCCTGCACGTAGCGGCTCATGTGGTGCAGCCCCACGGAGTAGATCGCCGCCACGCGCACGCGGCCAGCGACTTCCTCGTGAAGCGTCCGCACCTCGTCCTCGAGCGCGTCGTACTGCGCGATCAACTTGCGGGAGCCGTCGAAGAACACCTTCCCTTCGCGGGTCGGCACGAGCGGCCGCTTCGACCGCTCGATGAGCTGCACGCCGAGCCGGTTCTCGAGTTGGCTCACCACCTGGCTGGCCGCGGACTGCGAAATGCCGTTGTCCTCGGCCGCGCGGGAGAAGCTCCGCCGGGAGACGATGTCGCAGAAGATTTTCAGGGACTTGAGATTCATGGCCCCCGCGCGTCCGCTGCCGGGATCCGAAATTCCGCCTCATCCCTGATAAAAAATCCGAATGATGCCGCCGTGCATCATTCGCAAAACAAATACAAGGTAGCCGGTGCCCGCAGGCGGTCAAGTGGCGGAATTCCGGTTTTGGCGGGCTGCATACGCGCCTGGTACCGGGGCGCCGGCTCGGGGGCTGCCCACGCCCCGTCGCCGGACGCTCGCTACGGCATCCATGCCTTCGCTCGCTCGATGCTGACTGCGCTTCGGCATCCTGCCTGCGCTGGTCAGCAACGCCGGCTCTCGGGGCATGGGCAGCCCCCGAGCCTCCCTGCTTTGTTTTGGCTTTGCCCATCTTTCCTAGGCGGTAAAGGCTGCAGGATCGGTGCATCCGGAACCGATTCTGATGGTGGACCCGTCTGGTCGCAGGTCATCCCTCAGGCCCCGTTTCGATGCCGTATGTCCGGCGACGCTCCGCCGCGGTTGCCTCGCTCGCGGTCGCGGTCTGCGCCCTCTTGGCCTGCGTTTCGCCCGCTGCTGCCGACACCGACCTCGCTCTCCTCCTGGAAGCCCCGAGTGGCGAGGAAGCCCCAGGCGCAACCCAGGAATTCCCGCCCTCCATACAAGCCCCAGGCGGAAGCCGGGGGATATCCCTCGACGCCGAGCAGGCGTCATTTCAACAGGTGCTCACCGAGGAGCAACTCCGCGAGGAGATCGACCAGGCCGTGACGGCGCGGCTCGGCAACATTCCGCGGCCGCGGTACATCCCGGCCACCGATCTCACGCCTCCCAAGGGCCTCCTGCTCTTGAAGCAGAGCCCGCGCCGCGGCGATTTCCCGTTCGGCCTGGCGCTCGGCGGCTACATGCAGCTGCGGTGGTTCGAGTTCGCCCGCGGCGCGGCGACCTGGACCGACGCCACCGGCGAGACGCTGCCGATCACCAACATCAACACGTTCAACATCAACCGCTTCCTGCTCTCGTTCCATGGCTACGTCGTCGATGAACGGCTGGTCTACAACTTCGCCCTCTTCGGCACGACGAACGTCGGCATCCGCTCGGGCGTCGTGCCGATCGGCCTGTTGGGCTGGAAGTTCAGCGACGCCGCCACCGTCGGCGGCGGCATGACGCCCGTGCCCGGCACCCGCGAGTGGATCGATCCCACGCAGTGGACGATCGGCGTCGACCGCAGCATGGCCAACACCTTCTTCCGCCCCGGGTTCAGCCCCGGGGTGGCCTCGATCGGCTCGCTCTTCGACGACACGGTGCACTACCAGGCGGGCGTGTGGAACGCGATCGACGGCGGCACCACGGGCGTGCTCCGCCGCGGCACCTCGATGGCCTGGGCGGGCAACACCTGGTGGGAGCCGCTCGGTCCCTTCGGACTCGGCGCCTCCGACATGGAGCACCGCGACGACGCCGCGATCCGCGTGGGCTGTAGCGGCGTCTACGCCCTCACCAATGCCCTGCCGATCGTGGGCAACAACCCGGAAGACACGATCGTCCGCCTCTCAGACGGCACGCGGATCACCAAGACCGGCGCCCTCGGCCCTGATAGCGTCCTCGAGCAGTTCGTCTACCAACTGGCCACGGTGGATGCGGCCTGGAAGTGGCGGGGCATCGGCCTCTTCTGTGAGTACTACTTCCGCCTGCTCAACGACTTCCAGGGTCAGGGCACGTTCACCCGTTCGAGCATCTTCGACCACGGCGGCATGGGCTACGTGTCGTGGTGCTTCGTGCCGCGGACCTACGAACTCTACGCCCGCTCGAGCGTCGTCACCGGCCCCTACGGCACCGGCCAGGAATACGGCGGCGGCCTCAACTGGTATCTGAAGGAGTCGCGGCAGGCCCGGCTCACGCTCGAAGCCCTCACGATGAACCGCAACCCCGCCCAGAACTTCCTCTACCCCTACCGCGCCGGCTACTCGGGCACCGCGATCCAGACCCAGTTGATGGTGATCTTCTAGCCCCCACGCCTCCGCCACCTGGGGTGCAGGTTGTCCAACCTGCACAAAGCTGCGGCCCGTATTCCGGTCACGGCGTGACCGCAGGTTGAACAACCTGCGGCTCCAGGCTGAACGACCTCACGCCTCCGCCACCTGGAGGTGCAGGTTGTCCAACCTGCACATGGCCCCGCGACCGACGTCGCCCACCTTGCGGATACCGCACCGGCCGTATACTGTACTTTTGTTTACACATTCCCTCGCGGGCCACCCCGATGCACGGTTTGTTTCGTCGCCGCAATCTCCCCCACATCGACGCAACTGGCGGCACGTATTTCGTTACGTTTTGCCTCGCCGGCAGTCTGCCCGCCTCAGGTGCACTGGCCATCGCCAGCCGCTGGCGCCAGCGATCGCTCCACCCGCCGCCGGGGCACTCGCCACACCAGTGGCGCGCCCAGTGCGCCTCGGCAGCCTTCGCTGCAGCCGAACGTCTCCTTGATGCTTCGCCCGCGGTGCATTGGCTCGCGGATCGCCGCCTGGCCGAATCCGTGCAGGAGTCGCTGCTCTATCGCCACGGCAGGTCGTACGTGCTGCTGGCCTACGTCGTGATGCCGAGCCACTGCCATATTGCGTTCACCCCGCTGGCCGACGAGATGGGCAACCGTCCCGCCCGGGAGGCGATTCTGCACTCGCTCAAGCGACACACGGCCCACCGATGCAATCGTGTGCTCGGTCGGAGGGGCGCGTTTTGGCAGCCGGAATCGTTTGACCGTCTTGTCCGTGGTCCGGCCGGCCTGAGCCGCGTGGTCGAATACATTGAACGAAATCCCGTGAAGGCCGGACTGTGCGCGTCCCCTGAGGCCTGGGAGTTTTCGTCAGCCCACACGCCACCCCCGCCGCTCGAAACCGCAGGTTGAACAACCTGCGGCTCCAGGCTGAACGACCTCACGCCTCCGCCACCTGGGGGTGCAGGTTGTCCAACCTGCACACAGCTGCGGCCTGTATTCCGGTCACGGCGTGACCGCAGGTTGAACAACCTGCGGCTCCAGGCTGAACGACCTCACGCCTCCGCCACCTGG
>JAPOJV010000007.1 GCA_029978085.1 bacterium | reverse complement strand
TCGCCATCGTGGTCGCGGCCTGGTGGACCTACACCAACTTCACCGTTGAGCGGACGCACGACCCGACGATGGAGGTCACCGTCTCCCCGGCCGTGAGCCAGCTGCCGCAGGGGAAGGCGTTGCTCAACGTCGATGTGCTGCTCAAGAACGTGGGCAAGGTGGCGATCACGCCGCGCTACGCGAAGGAGCCGGAGTCGCGCGACGTGGGCCTCGAAATCTCGATCGTCGAAATCGCCCCGTTCGCCCGCGAAGGCGACAAGGCATCCGCCGCGGACACAGAGCCGGCCGTGCCCTGGTTCGACTGGAACGACGGTGATGGCAGCCCGCGACCCATCGTGCACAAGCGGAACCTGCTCGCCTCCAACGAGGACTTCCGCGCCGGCCGCTACCAGCTCAATCCGAGCGTGCAGTACCGGGAGCCGTTCGCCTGCGTGGTCGAGCCTGACAAGCTCTACGCGATCCGAGCCCGGTTCTGGACCGACGAGGGCTCGGTGGCCGACCTCGTCTACATCGACACGTTTGGTGTTGCTCCGAAGCCGACGCCCTGATTCGGCGGCAGGTCACCCGATGTCGAGCCAGCCCGGGAGCGGGGCGTCGGCGGGGAGCCGGAGGATCGTGCGGAGTTCGGCGACTTCGGTCTCGTCGAGCGGCACCAGTACGACAGGATCCTGGCACTGCGTCGGATCGACGAGCCGGTAGCTCACGCTCCCGTCACGGCCGACAGTCGGCGCGCGGCCGTAGCCATACATCATGTTGTCGACCTTCTCGAAGAAGTCGCCGAGCGTGACGGCTTCGGGCCGCGGCCGCCGCACGTAGAAGAGTTCGATCACGTCTTTCCAGAAGTGCGGCACGAACTTTTCCCCCACGTCGGCGTGGCCGACGCAATCGCGGTTCGTCCCCGCGATGCAGATCGGCAGCGACACGAGTCTTTGGCCGCGGCGGCGACATTCCGCCGCGATCTCTCCGCAGAGGTTGATCAGGAAGTCGGTGCTGAAGCAGTCGTCGCAGACGAGCACGATGCGGCCGAGATCGACGGTGGGAGTCGCTGCGGTGGCTGAGTCCGTGCGGGCAGCACCGTCAAGGAGCGCCGCAGCGAGCCGCTCGAAGCGAATCGAATAACTCTGAATCTCCGTCGGCAGTCCGTGGCCGAGCACGACGATCGTCGCAGGCGTATCGGCGGCGGCTGCGGCGCGAACCGCCGCCAGAAAGTCATCCGCTACGGAGGCGATCGTCTCGCCGGCGGCGTCCTGTTTGAAGACGGTGGGCGTGCCGCCATAGACGGTGGCAATGGCGGTGATCTCCTTCGGATCGAGCCCGCGGGCGGGGTCGAGCAGGCCGACGACAGTGCGGCCGGGAGCGAGCACGGGCCGAGCCGCGTGGGCAGTGCGAACCCGATCGATGAATCCGACCAGGGACGCCAGTGTCGCGATCCGGTCGGCCGGCGACAGCGAGTCGAGGCAATCGGCGTGCTGGATGGCGAGGTGATAGAGGGCCGGTTCGATCTGCCGCCAGTGCTTGTCGGCCATCGGCCGGGCAGCCCGCACGCTGGGGGAAGTGTCCTGCTGAAACGCGGTGAAATCGGCGGGCAGCGCGACGGACTCAGCCGCCGTTGCCGCACGCGGCAGGCAACCGACGACCAGGCAGAGGACGACGAAAAAGCGGGGCACAAGCGCCATTGTGCCCCCAGCATACCCCGGCCACCCGCTACTTGACGCCCGGGCCCGCCCCGGATACTGTACGCTCGTACACACACCGAATCGGAGGCATGTGTCATGGTGACATTCGGATCGACAGGGCTGGCATTGCTGACAGAGGGCGTGGTCGACGCCGAACAGCTGCAGCGGCACACCCACGACCGCGAGGTGGTGTCGAGCGGGCTGCGGCGGCTCGACCCCCAGCTTCCCGGCGGCGGCGTCCGTCGCGGCAGCTTGATCGAGTGGCTCGCCAGCGGCGAGGGCAGCGGGGCAACGACGCTGGCCGGCCTGGTCGCCTGCCGGCTCGCAGCCGCGTCGTCGGCACGGACGATCGTCGTGGTCGATCGCCGCGGCTGGTTTCATCCGCCCGCCCTCATGCCCTGGCTGGCCCGGCAGAGCGACCCCGGCAAGGATGAGCCGCGGCTCATCGTGGCCCGCCCAGCGGGCGACGATGATGAAATCTGGGCGATCGATCAGGCCCTGCGGTGCAGCGGCGTGGCGGCGGTTCTGGCCTGGCCGCGGATGGCTGCCCTGTGGAGCGGGCAAGAGCGGCCCGCCCGCGGCCATGCACTCCAGCAGTGGACCACCGCCATGCGGCGGTGGCAGCTGGCCGCGCGATCGAGTGGCGCCGTGGGGCTCTTCGTGAGGCCAGAAGCGGCGCGGCGCGAGCCATCGTGGGCCGAGGCCAGGATCGCGGTCACTCCCCTGCCCTCGCCACCGGATGCAGCGGTCACGGAACGGTCGCTGCGAGTGGAGGTCGTGGGAGGCGCATGGAATGGCCGCAGCGGCGCGGCCACAGGCCCGGTCGATATCGTGCTCGACCTGCTGCGGCCCGGCGAGGCGGCGCTGCGGCGAGGTCTGCCGCGGGCCTTTGCGACAGGAGGTGCGGCATGTCTCGCTTCATGACGATCTGGCTACCGCGGTGGCCTGTGCAGCGCCGTCTGCGTGAGCATCCAGAATGGCGGACCGTGCCGGTGTTCGTCTGCCGGCGGGAGCGGCGCGGCGTGATGACCGTGGCATCGTGGGCCTGGGCCGATGCACCACGTGAGGCTGCCAGCGGAGTGCGGTCTGGGCATGCCCTGCGAATTCCGGCCGGCACGTCGCTGGCCGAGGCGATGGCATTGCTGGCGCTCACGTATGGCTCGCGAGCCTGCCACGTGGCCCAGGTCGTGACTGATGATCCGGCCGCCGATCGGGCCGCGCTCGAACGCGTGGCCCGTTGGTGCCGCCGTTTCTCGCCAGCCGTCGCGATCGCGACGGTCGATGACGCAGCCCGTAGTGCCCGCGGACCGGACGCCGACCCTCATGCAGCGCCGGACTGCCTGTTCCTCGATGTCACGGGCACGGCAGGCTTCTTCGGCGGCGAAAGCATGCTCGTCCGCACGACCGCCTGGACGCTCGCGGCTCGAGGGCTGCATGCCCGGGCCGCGATCGCTGACACGCCCGGAGCGGCCTGGGCTGCCGCCCATCACACGCACCTGCTCGCGAACGATGTGGCCACAGCCTCGCCGCGGCCGCCCCGGCGGCGACCGCGGCGGTGGGCGGTCGTGCCGGCCGGCGAGCAGGCTGTGCTACTGGCCGGCCTGCCGCTGGCGGCGCTGCGGCTCGATCCGGCCACGACGACGGCGCTCCGCGAGGTGGGCATCGATTCGGTCGGTGGCGTGCTCAAGTTGTCGGCCAAAAGTCTGGCCTCCCGATTCCCGGCGACGCTCGGCCTGCGGCGGGCGCAGCTCACGGGCACACGGGCCGAGCCCTTGGCCTGCAGCACCGGCAGCGAGTCCTTGCCGCAGATGTCGCATGCGTTCGAGCTGCCGATCCCCACGGCCACGCTCACCGACGACATGCTCGCAGCCGTGCTCGAACACCTGCTGGCCGGCTGCGTGTCGCCACTGGCCGCCCGCGGCGAGGGTGTGCTGGCGCTGCAGGTGCGGCTGGAACCTCCGGCGGGCATGGGGATGGCCACGTCCGCGCCCACCGTGGTCGACATCGGCCTCTTTCGGCCGAGCCTCTCGACCCGTCATCTCCTGGAACTCGTGCAACTGCGACTCGGCCGCCTGCGGCTCCCCCGGGAGCTCGACGGCGTCGTCGTGGAGGTGGTGGCAGCCGGAGCGGCGGCCTGTCGTCAGCGAGCCCTCTTTGCCGATGCCACGGACGGCACCGGCACACGCGACACATCGGCCGACCGGACGGCAGCCGTCGACATGCTGCTCGATCGGCTCTCGGGCAGGCTGGGCCGAGATGCGGTATTCGAGCCACGGTCGGTTGCCGATGCCCAGCCAGAGCATGCCTGGATTGCCGCTGCGCCGGCCGATGCCAACGCCCGGCCAACAGTGACTCCCCACCGCGATCGAGCCGGCCGCGGCGGCCCGCCGGCTGGTGCCCCACTCCGGCTGGCCGGCCGGCGGCCGATCTGGATGCCAGCCCGGCCGGTGCGGATCGAGCCGTTGCAGGCCGACCTCGTGGCGGTGGCCGCCATCGACCCAGCTGCGGAGCGCCGGCCGCCGCTCCGCTTCCGGCTGGCGGGACAGGTGCATCGCGTCGCGCAGTCCCACGGGCCGGAGCGAATCGAGACGGCCTGGTGGCGGGGGCCGATCGTGCGGCGCGACTACTACGTGGTCGAGACGGAGACGGGGGGGCGGTTCTGGCTCTTTCGCAGACTGAAAGACGGGGCCTGGTTTCTGCATGGTGTGTTTGCCTGAAGAGGAGGAAGCGATGACTGGCACAGGAGGAAGCCTGATGGAACCGCGATATGCCGAACTGCACTGCACGAGCAACTTCACGTTTCTCACCGGCGCATCGCATCCCGAGGAGCTCGTGCAGACGGCCGCCGCACTCGGCTACGAGGCGCTGGCGATCACCGACCAGAGCACGCTCACCGGCATCGTGCGGGCGCATGCCGCGGCCAAGCAGGCAGGGCTCAAGCTGATCGTGGGCACGCACCTCGAGCCGTGCGACGCCGCGCCGCTCGTCGTCTGGGCGACCGATCGCACGGGCTACGCCAACCTCTGCCGGCTGCTCACCCGCGGCTACGCCCGGGCCGCAGAGGAAGGCGGTGGCGCGGAATCGGAGCGGTGCATCCTCACCTTCGACGACATCGCGGCGCATGCCGGCGGCCTGCTGGCAGGCGTGCCGCTGGCCGCGATCGCGCAGCCATCAGGCTGCCACGATCGGCTGGCAGTTCGGCCGACAGTTCAAATGGTGACAGGCGGGCAGGAAGCGGCGATCGAGCACCTCGCCCACTGGCGGAGTGTGTTCGACGACCGGCTCTGGGCGCTGGCGGAGGTGGCGCTCGAGGGAGATGACGACGATCGCCTGCGGGAGTTCGCCCGCGTGGCCCGGCATGCCGGCGTGCCCGTGGCGGCGGCCGGCGACGTTCGCTACCACGAGCGGGCCCGATTGGCCCTGGCCGACGTGCTCACTGCCGTGCGACTCGGAAGCACCGTGGAGGCGATCCGCGGCCAACTGCTGACCAATGGCGAGCGGCATCTGCACGAGCGGTGGCGGATCGCGGACCGGTTCGCGGCCCTGCCTGGCGCCCTCGAACGCACGGTGGAGATCGCCGGCCGGTGCACGTTCTCGCTCGACGAACTGAGATACGAATACCCCGAGGCCACCGTGCCGCCGGGTCGCACCGCCCGCGAGCACCTCGCCCACCTCGCCTGGAAGGGAGCCGCGCAGCGGTATCCCGACGGTATTCCGGAGAAGGTTCGTGAGCTGGTGGCCCACGAACTCGGGCTCGTCGCCGAACTCGGATACGAGGCCTATTTCCTCACCGTGTTCGACATCGTGCGATTCGCCCGTCGCCGCGGCATCCTCTGCCAGGGCCGAGGCTCGGCGGCCAACTCGGCGGTCTGCTACTGCCTGGGCATCACGTCGGTGGACCCTGCACGGATGAACGTGCTCTTCGAGCGGTTCGTGAGCCGCGAGCGCCGCGAGGCTCCCGACATCGACATCGACTTCGAGCACGATCGCCGCGAGGAGGTGATCCAATACATCTACGCCACCTATGGCCGCGAGCGGGCGGCGATGACGGCCGAGGTGATCTCGTATCGCCTGAGGTCGGCCGTTCGCGACGTCGCCAAGGCGCTGGGATTCTCGCTCGACCGAGTCGATCGGATCGCCGGGGCGCTCGACGCGGGCGACGGCGTGGAGGATCTGCCGACGAGGCTGGCCGAGGCGGGGCTCGATCCCGCGAGTGACGCGTGCACGAGACTCGCGGCGCTCGTCGGCAGCCTCGTCGGCTTTCCGCGGCATCTCGGCCAGCACGTCGGCGGCATGGTGATGACCCGCGGCCCGCTCTCCGACCTCGTGCCGATCCAGCCGGCCACGATGGATGGCCGCACGATCGTGCAATGGGACAAGAACGACCTCGACGAACTCGGCATCCTGAAGGTCGACTGCCTCGCCCTGGGCATGCTGTCGGCGATCCACCGGGCCTTCGACCTCGTGGCCGGAGCCGGAGGGCCGCGACTGTCGCTCGCCACGGTGCCGGCCGAGGATCCGGCCGTCTACGAGATGATCTCCCGGGCCGACACGGTAGGCGTGTTTCAGATCGAGAGCCGGGCACAGATGAGCATGCTGCCGCGGCTCCAGCCGCGCTGCTTCTACGACCTCGTGATCGAGGTGGCGATCGTGCGGCCGGGGCCGATCCAGGGCGACATGGTGCATCCCTACCTGCGGCGGCGGGCGGGCGAGGATCCGGTCACGTACCCCAACGACGCGATCCGCGAGGTGCTGGAGAAGACGCTCGGCGTGCCGCTCTTTCAGGAGCAGGCGATGCGGCTGGCGGTCGTGGCGGCGGGCTTCACGCCGGGCGAAGCCGATCAACTCCGGCGGGCGATGGGGGCCTGGCGGCGGCCGGGGCTGATCGAGGAATTTCGCCGCAAGCTGATCGACGGCATGCTCGCGCGGGGCCTCTCGCAGCAGTTTGCAGAGCAGGTGTTCGGACAGATCCGTGGCTTCGGGGAATATGGCTTTCCGGAATCACATGCGGCGAGCTTCGCCCTGCTCGTCTATGTGTCGGCCTGGCTCAAGCATCACCATCCAGCCGCCTTCACCGCCGCCCTGCTCGGCAGCCAGCCGATGGGCTTCTACGCGCCCGCCCAGCTCGTCCGCGACGCCAAGGCGCATGGCGTGAAGGTATTGCCCGTGGACGTCAACGCGAGCCGTTGGCATGCGACGCTCGAGGGGCGGCTGAAGGCTGATCCCGACAAACAGCCGGCGATCCGGCTGGGGCTCGAACAGGTGTATGGCCTGGGCGAGGCGGCGGGGCGACGGATCGAAACCGCCCGCCGCGACGGCCCCTTTCGACTCCCGCGGGAGCTGGCCCGCCGCGCCGGACTCGACCGCGAGGCACTACTGCATCTGGCCCGCGCCGGCGCATTTGCCTCACTCGGTCTCGACCGCAGGCGGGCGGTCTGGGAGGCGATGCGCTGCCTCGAGCGGCCCGACAGCCGACCATTGCTCGACGACCTCGATGACGACGACGAAGACGACGGCGACCTCCTGCCGCTGCTCTCGCCGGAAGAAGAGGTGGTGGCCGACTATCGCACCGCGGGGCTCTCACTCACGGCCCATCCGCTCCAATTCGATCGCGACTGGCTGGCCGTCTCCGGTGTGGCGACCGTCGCCGAGGCGGTCGGCCTGCCAGAGGGCCGGCGCGTGCAGGTGGCCGGCATCGTGCTCACGCGGCAGCGACCGGCCACGGCGAAGGGCATGATCTTCCTCACGATCGAAGACGAGACCGGCGCCGCCAACATCGTCGTGCACCCGCATGTGTGGGAGGCGGCGGACCTGGCCGCCCGCCGCGCAGCCGTGCTCGTGGTACACGGCCGGATCCAGCGCCGCGGCGCCGTGGTGCACGTGGTATCGACCCGGCTCGAATCAGCCACAGCCATCCGTCCCGAGCCATCCACCGCCGGCGCCCTCCCCCGCATGTCCCGCGACTTCTGCTGAGCGCCCTGCGACCAGTCCGACCGGCCTCAACTCGCACGCACCGGCTTCGGACTGCCCACGCCCTCTCGCCGGACGCTCGCTTCGGACATCCTGTCCTTCGCTCGCTCGGATGCCGCCTGCGCTCCGGCATCCTGCCTGCGCTTGGCGGCATACGCCGTCTCGAGGGGATGGGCAGCCCAAAGCCTCCCCCCGTTCAGTTCAATGCGGGAAGGCTCGGGGTTGCCCGTGCCCTCGAGCGGGCTGGGGGAGCAAGCGCAGGCATGGATGCCGAAGCGCAGCGGACACGCAGAGAGCGGAGCCCAGGATGGGCGCAGCGAACGTCCGCGAGAGGGCATGGCAACCCCGAGCCGTTATGCACGAGTTGAGGCCACGCAAATCGACTCTGGCCCAGCCTGCGGAGAATGCGTAGAACAACCCCCATGAACGACGCTGTCACTGAAACGAATCTGCCGCTTGGCACGCCCTTTCGCGGGAAGGTCCGCGACTGTTATCGCTTCACGTCCGACAGCCACGGCGACGTGATGCTGATCGTGAGCACCGACCGGATCAGCGCCTTCGACTGGATCCTGCCGACACCGATTCCCGACAAGGGGAAGGTGCTGACGGCGATCTCGGCCTTCTGGTTCGACCTGCTCTCCCGCGGCCCCGCCCCGATCGCGCACCACCTGCTCACGACCGATGTCGATGCGATGGGGCTGCCCGCGTCGATCGACCGCGGTCCACTCCGCGGCCGCACGATGCTCGTGCGGTGCGCCGAAGTGATCCCGTTCGAGTGCGTCGTTCGTGGCTGGCTCGCCGGCTCCGGTCTGGCGGAGTATCGCACGACGGGCACGGTCTGCGGCGTGCCGCTGCCGCCGGGGCTCGCGCCGGGAGGTCGTCTGCCCGCCCCGATCTTCACGCCGGCGACCAAGGCCGCGAGCGGTCACGACGAGAACGTATCGTTCGACCTGATGGCCGATCGGATCGGTGCCGACCTCGCCGCCACGCTCCGCGACAAGAGCCTCGACGTCTACTCGCGAGGCGCCGAACACGCCGCCACGCGGGGCATCGTCCTAGCCGACACGAAGTTCGAGTGGGGCCGCCTGCCAGACGGCACGCTCCTGCTCGTGGACGAGGTGCTCACGCCCGACAGTTCCCGGTTCTGGCCCGCCGCGGCGGCCGGCACGGGCCGCGTGCCCGATTCGTTCGACAAGCAGTTCGTCCGTGACTGGCTCGAAGCGAGCAACTGGGACAAGGCAAGCACGCCGCCGGCTCTCCCCGCCGACATCGTCGCCAAGACCCGCGACAAATACCTCGAAGCCTGCCGCCTGCTCACGGGCGCCACGCCGGTCGCGTGACACTCGCGATCTCGGAGCAGATTGTCCGACGCCACGAGTCGCCACCTGCCCTGAGGCACAGCGGGAGGGCAGACGGTCGGGGAACCCGGAGGACGAGCGCAGGGATATCCGTAGCTGTGTGTGGACCACTGGGTACCCGGTGTGCCGGAGGAATCCCGAAGCGAGCGACGGAGGGTTTACCGCCGGCTGACCGGCACCCCGCCGACCATGACGCGGGCAGTGGTAGGTGAGGGGGTCGGTGCAAGCTCGAGGAGCATTTGAACCGAGTCTTCGAGGTTCCGCGACGAGACTTGTACCGCCCCCGAGCCGGCGATTCATGACCTGAGATCCGCTCTAGGGCCGGCCGAATTCGCCAACTAGACTCTGGAGCGACACCCCAAGCCTTAACCCCCCCTGCCCGCAATGCTCCGCTACTGGACCGCCGGTGAATCCCATGGCCCCGCCCTCGTCGCCCTCGTGGACGGCTTTCCGGCCGGACTAACGGTCGACAAGGCCGCGATCGACGCCGAACTCGTGCGGCGACAGGGGGGCTACGGCCGTGGCGGTCGCCAGCGGATCGAGACCGACTCCGTCACGTTTCTCTCGGGTCTCTGGCGCGGCACCACGCTTGGCAGCCCGCTGGCGCTCGAGGTGATCAACAAGGACGCCAAGCTCGAGCGGCTCGACGACGTCGATCGCCCGCGGCCCGGCCATGCCGATCTGCCTGGTTCGATCAAGCATCTCGGTGGCGTGCGGGCCGTGCTCGAGCGGGCCAGCGCCCGCGAGACCGCCGCTCGGGTCGCCGCCGGCGGACTCGCCCGCCAACTCCTCGCCGTGTTCGGCATCGAGGTGGCCGGCTGGGTGACCGAGCTCGGTGGCGTGGTGCTCGGCGATCGGGCCGGCTCGCTGCCAGACCTGCGGGCGGTCCGCGATTCGAGCGCCATCTATTCGCTGCACCCGGAGCGCGACGCCGAAGTGACCACGCTCATCGACCGCATCGGCAAGGAAGGTGACACACTCGGTGGCGTGGTCGAAGTGCGGGTCGACGGCCTGCCGATCGGCCTCGGCACCCACGCACAATGGGACCGCAAGCTCGACGGCCGGCTCGCCCAGGCGGTGATGGCGGTGCAGGCGATCAAGGGCGTGGAGATCGGGATGGGCTTCGAGGCGGCCCGGCGCCGCGGCTCGGAGGTGCACGACCCGATCCACTACGACTCCGCATTACGCGACTCGCCCCAGCTCGGCTTCACGCGGCCCACCAACAACGCCGGCGGCCTCGAGGCCGGCATGACCAATGGCCAGCCGCTCGTCGTGCGGGCCGCCATGAAGCCGATCAGCACGCTTCGCAAGCCGCTCGGGTCGGTGAATCTGCGGACTAAGGAGGCCGAAGAGGCGGCCTACGAGCGGAGCGACGTATGCGCCGTGAGCGCGTGCAGCGTGATCATCGAGAGCGTCGTCGCCTTCGAGGTTGCGGCCGCGGTCATCGACAAGTTCGGCGGCGACAGCGTCGAGGAAATGCAGGCTCGCTGGCAGCTCTACCACGACCTCGCCCGGAGCCGGTAACGCCGGCCGGCCCGCGTCGCGTCACCAGAACCACACGTTGCAGGAACAGGGATGTTCGTCGCACGCTCCGCCGCCAGGATCGCGCGGGCCAGGGTGGCCTTCGTGCTGCTCGTGGTTCTCCCCTGTCTCGGGCTCGGAGCGTGGGCCGTGCACCGGCGGTCAGGCATGCATCGCGACGCGGTGCGGCTCGCCTGGCAGCGGCAGGTGGGGCTTCCACTGACCGTGGCTGCGATCGAGCACCCGCGGCCCGGCGTGATCCGCGGCCGCGAGTGCGTACTGGCGACGAGCGACGGCCGACCGGCCCTGACCGTGCCGCTCATCGAGGTGGAGACGGCTGCCACCGAAGTGCGATTCCGCATCGACCGCCTGCGGTGCGATGCCGCCGGCGCGGCGGTGCTCGCCTCGGTTGCCGGCGAATGGCTGGACCGCGGCGCTCGGTTCGATCGCAACTGCGTGGTCGAGATCGCCGACTTCGCCTGGGACACGCCGGCCGGCAGCGGCGACGATCCTTCGCCGCTGCGGATCGAGTGCGTGGTGCAGGCGGGCGATCGGGCGGTGCGGATCGTCAGGCCCACGTCTTCCGGCTCCGATGACGAGGTGAAGATCCTGCGCCGCATCGACGCCGGCACGGCTGGCGATCGCGACGCACGGCAGACGGCCGTGCGGTTCGAGATCGATGGTGACTGCCGCCGCCCGCTGCCGTTCCCGATTCTCGTGGCCTGCGCCGGCGGCACACCGCTCTCGGGCTGCGATGCTGGCGACGAGGCCGTCGTCACGGGCAGGGTTCGCGCGGCCTACGACGCGACCGGGTGGAGCGGCACGGCCCACGGCCTCATCGACCGGGTCGATCTCGCCGCCTGCACGGCGGCCCTCGCAGGAGGTGCCGCGGGCGAAGCGACGATCGCGGTCGATGATCTGCGCTGGTCGGGCGGCCGGATCGAAGCCTGCAACATCGCCTGCACGGCCAGCCGCGGCCGGTTGGAGCAGCGACTGCTCGACTCGCTCGTGGGCACGCTCGGCTGCCGTCCCGGCCCGGCCTACGGACTGTCCGACGGCCGTGGACGGGCGTTCGATGCGGCGGGATGGCGACTGTGGATCGATCACCGAGGCGCAGAACTCCGAGCCGCGCCCGACGCAACGCCAGCGCTCGGCGGCAGTCTGGCGATCGTCGGTGGAGGGTCGATCATCGATCCGCCGCCCGGCGGATTTCCCGTCGATCGCCTCGCGTGGCTCCTGGCACCTCCGGGCGCCGCATTCGTGCCGGCGACGGGCCCCGGCGCCTGGCTGATGTCGATCCTGCCGCGGTCCGGCGGCCGGGTCGAGTGAAATTTGACCGGTTCTTGACACTCGCCCGACCGAAAATGGACGGCTTCCAGGTGGCAAAACCGCCTCCGGTCGTCAGAGTAGTGAAGTCTTACAGCCCACCGCCCGGCAGCCCATTGCCCGGCCTCCCCCTTCCGCGATGGAACCGCCCCCATGACGCCCCCTGCCACACTCACCGCTGCTCCCTCGACGCCGGCCGATGACCTCGAGTTCGGCCGCTCCGCGGTCATCGATCCGTGCACGGGCATCGACGGCGATGCGGACGGCGAGTCGCTGCAAACCGAGCCCGGCACGAACGGCTCGCTCAAGCTCGACTGGCCCGTCGTGCTCTGGATTGGCGGCGTCCACCTCGCCGCACTCTTCGCCCCCTTCTACTTCACATGGTCGGGACTTGCGATCTGCCTCGTGCTGTATTGGGTGACCGGCGGCCTGGGCGTCTGCCTCGGCTACCACCGGCTGCTCACGCACGGCAGTTTCCAGACCTACGCACCCGTGCGTTTCTTCTTCGCCTTTCTCGGCGGCATCTCCGGCGAGGGATCCGCGCTCGACTGGGTGTCGAACCACCGCAAGCACCATGCCTTCAGCGATCAGGATGGCGATCCCCACACGCCGCGCGACGGCGGCCTCTGGTCACACATGCTCTGGCTTTTCCCATTGCATACGCCCGAGGAGACTGCAGCGCGTGCAAAGCGGTGGGCCCCCGACCTGGCCCGCGACCGGGGCGTGCGGTTCCTCCATCAGACGTTCCTGCTCTGGCACTTCTTGATCGGTGCCGCGCTGCTGGCCAGCGGCTGGTCGCTGTACGGTCGCGACGTGGGAATTTCGTGGCTGCTCTGGGGCCTCGCCGTGCGGATGGTGATCGTGTTCCACGTCACCTGGTTCGTGAACTCGGCGACCCACATGTGGGGCTACCGCAACTACGAGACCACGGACGACTCCCGGAACCTGTGGTGGGTCGGCCTCCTCGCGTTCGGCGAGGGCTGGCACAACAACCACCACGCCTACCAGCGGATGGCCAAGCACGGCCACAAGTGGTGGGAGGTCGACGTCACCTACTGGGCGATCCTGGTGCTCGAGAAACTCGGGCTGGCCTGGAACGTGGTGCACACCCCCCACGGCGTCGGCCGCCGGCCGAGCCGCTGAACCTTCGCGAAAACCAGGCACGAGAACGGCTCCGGTTTGCAATCCGGGGCTCCCCGGATAGACTTCGGCCCTCAAGAATCCTCAATCCAAACAATCACGCCACCCACAGGTGGGTGGAGTTCGGCTGATGACGCTCACGAAAGAACGCAAGCAAGAGTTGATTGGCGCTCACCGGCGGGCTACCGCCGACACCGGATCTGCTGAGATCCAGATCGCCCTGCTGACCGGTCGGATCACCGATCTGACCGATCACTTCAAGAAGCACTCCAAAGACTTCGCCAGCCGGCGGGGTCTCTTGAAGATGGTGAGCCGGCGCCGCCGGCTTCTCGACTATCTCAAGCGCGTCGCGCCGCAGCGGTATCTCGACATCATCAAGCGGCTGGAGATCCGGAAGTAGTCCACCGTGCCCGTCAGGGCGTGGTCCTCTCCGGAGATTGGCCGTGGATGGCGTTGATTGGTGCGAGTTTCGCCCACTGATGGGCCGGAACCGCACGGAGCGAGGATGGCGGGAGCATGTCGCTCCCGGACCATGGTGACGGCACGTTCGCAGCGCTGCAGAGGCAGCCGCCGCGAGATCGAAGGCACGAAAGGGAACGACAGTGAAGCAGCGCGTTGAACGGCAGATCGGGGATCATGTGTTGGCGATCGAGACCGGCTTTTTGGCCAAGCAGGCCGCCGGGAGCGTGCTCGTCTCCTACGGCGAAACCGTCGTGCTCGTGGCTGCCGCAACCGGCGCCCCCCGCGCGGGCATCGATTTCTTCCCGCTGACCTGCGACTACCGCGAGCGAGTGGCCTCGGCCGGCAAGTTCCCGGGCGGCTTCCTCAAGCGGGAAGGCCGACCGACCCTCAAGGAAACGCTCACCAGTCGCCTCATGGACCGGCCGATTCGGCCGCTCTTCCCCGAGGGCTTCTACGACGAGGTCCAGGTGCAGGCCAACGTGCTGGCCGCCGACAAGCAAAATGATCCCGACGTGCTCGCGATGAACGGCGCCTCGGCCGCCCTCTGCATCTCCCCCCTGCCCTTCCGCGGTCCGCTCGGCAGCGTGCGGCTGGCGCAGATCGACGGTCGCTTCGTGCCGTTCCCCACGCAAGATCAGCTCGAGGAGAGCGATCTCGACCTCGTGGTCTCTGGCAGCCCCACCGCGATCCTCATGATCGAGGGCTTCGCCCGCGAGATGCCCGAAGACCGCATGCTGCAGGCCCTCGACGAGGCCCACCGCATCATCCGCGTGCTCTGCGAGATGCAGGAGGAACTCGTCCGCAAGGCGGGCAAGCCGAAGAAGGAGTACGTGCTGGCCGACTACTCCGCCCTCCGCAGCCGGCTCACCACCGGCTACCTCCAGGGGCTGAAGGCCGCCAAGGCGATCGCCGGCAAGCAGGAGCGGGGTCAGGCGGTGAAAGAGCTGCGTGAGAAGGCGAAGGCCGAGGTCGCCCCGACCGAGCCGGCCTTCGGCTTCAAGCCGGGTGCGGCTGGCGGCGTGAGCGACGCCGACTTCGCGCATGTCTGGCACGCCCTGGAAGAGCAGGCGGTCCGCGAGCTGATCCTCGAGGGCAAGCGGCCCGACGGCCGCGATTACAAGAGCCTGCGGCCGCTCCATTGCGAGGTCGACCTGCTCCCCCGCGTGCACGGCTCGGCGCTCTTCCAGCGCGGCGAGACGCAGTCGCTCGTCACGATCACGCTCGGCACCGGCAAGGACGAGCAGCGTGTCGACGGCCTGATCGACGAGTATTCGAAGAAGTTCATGCTCGACTACTACTTCCCCTCGTTCTCGGTGGGCGAAGTGCGGCCGATCCGCGGCCCGGGCCGCCGCGAGCTGGGCCACGGTGCCCTGGCCGAGCGGAGCGTGAAGCCCGTGCTCCCCGAGCCCGATGTCTTCCCCTACACGATTCGCGTGATCTCCGACATCCTCGAGTCGAACGGCTCGAGCTCGATGGCGAGCGTGTGCGCCGCCACGCTGGGCCTCATGGCCGCGGGCGTGCCGATCTCGCACCCGGTGGCGGGCATCTCCGTCGGCCTGGTGAAGCAGTCGGAAAGCCAGTGGGTACTCCTCACCGACATCATCGGCGACGAAGACCACTACGGCGACATGGACTTCAAGATCGCCGGCTCGCAGAACGGCATCACCGGCATCCAGCTCGACCTCAAGATCGACGGCATCTCGCCGGCGATCATCGAGGCCACGCTGCGGCAGTCGCGTGACGCCCGCCTCGAGATCCTGCGAACGATGCTCTCGGCGATCCGCCGGCCGCGGCCGGAGATCTCGCCGTGGGCACCGCGTCTGTTGCGCACGCAGATCAACCCCGAGAAGATCGGCCTGCTCATCGGCCCCGGCGGCAAGACGATCCGGGCGATCCAGGAATCGACCGGTGCCAGCATCGAGGTCGAGGACGACGGCACGGTCACCGTGGCCAGCCACGACTCCGAAGGGGCGATGGCGGCCATGGCCAAGATCGAGGCGCTCACCGCATCGATCCAGATCGGGCGGATCTACGAGGGCCGCGTGACGAGCATCAAGGACTTCGGTGCCTTCATCGAGCTCGTGCCTGGCAAGGACGGCCTCTGCCACGTCAGCGAGCTCTCCGACGAGTTCGTGAAGAGCGTGGCCGACTTCTGCAAGATCGGCGACACGATGCGGGTGAAGGTGATCGCGGTCGACGACCAGGATCGCGTGAAGCTCAGCCGCAAGGCGGTGATTCGCGAGGAGGCGGGCGGCGGCCAGCCCACGTGAGGCCGGCCCCGTCCCCTGCAGCCCGACGCTGATCCGACTTCCCCGAACTTTATCCGGCGGAGACGGCCATGGCGCCCGACGATGAGTCGGCCCGTTCGCGGGCGGAGACATATGCGGAGTTCGCGGCTCTCGTGGGCGGCCTCGCCCACGAGATCCGCAATCCGCTCTCGACGATCCGGCTCAACATGGAGCTGCTCGCCGAGGATTTCGCGGGCGAGGATCCGGAATCGCCCACGAAGCACCGCGATCGCCGGGCGCGGGCCAAGATCGAGCTCGTGCGGCAGGAATGTGACCGGCTCCAGAAGCTGCTCGGCGACTTTCTCGACTTCGCCCGGCAGGAGTCGCTTACGCTCGAGCCCGGCAGCCTCAACGCCGAGCTCGAGCAGCTGCTCGACTTCTTCGCCCCGCGGGCAGCCGAATCGGGCGTCGACATCGTGCGGTACCTCGATCCCGAGCTGCCTGCGGTCCGGATCGACCGCGAGACCTTCCGCTCCGCCGTGCTCAACCTGCTCCTCAACGCCGTGCAGGCCATGGAGGGGGGCGGGCAGCTCGTCGTCCGCACGCGGCCGTCGGGCCTCGGCGTCATGCTGGAACTGATCGACACCGGTCCGGGCATGGATGCCGAGACGCTCGGCAAGGTGTTCCAGGCCTTCTACACGACGAAGCAGGGGGGCTCCGGCCTCGGCCTCCCCACGTCCCGCAAGATCGTCGAGGCCCACGGCGGCACGATCGACATCGAGACGGCGCCCGGCCGCGGCACGAAGCTCACGATCTGGCTCCCCGCGCCTCCCCGCCTGCCGCCGCAACTGGACGGTAGGCCGCATGGCTTCGTACGATCGCGGTCATGACAGGCGTTTCCGCGAAAGATTCTGGTTCATCCGCCGGCTCCGCGCCGATGCGGGTGCTCGTCGTCGACAACGACATCGTGCATGCACGGACGATGGGTGAGGGACTGTCGCGGCTGGGGCACGACGTGACGGTGGTGGGGAGCGGCGGCGAAGGCGCCCGCCGGATCGAGCAGGAGACGTTCGACATCGTCGTCACCGATCTGATGATGACCGACATCGGCGGCCTCGAGATCCTCGCGCGGGCCAAGAAGGCCTCGCCCGAAACGGAGGTGATCGTGGTCACCGGCCACGGCACGATTCCGTCGGCCGTGTCGGCGATGCAGCAGGGCGCCTTCAACTACCTGCAGAAACCGCTCGACCTCGGCCATCTTCGGACCGCCGTCGAGAAGGCGGCCGAGAGCACCCGGCTGCGGCGGCAGAACCTCGAACTCAACCGACGGCTCGATGAAAAATTCGGTTTCGAAGGCGTGGTCGGCTCGAGCCCGCAGATGCTCGGGCTGATCGAGCGGCTCAAGCGGATCGCCCCGACCGATGCCACGGTGCTGATCCAGGGCGAGACGGGCACGGGCAAGGAGCTCGTCGCCCAGGCCATCCACCAGAACAGCCCTCGAAAGAACAAGCCGTTCGTGGCCCTCAACTGCGCGGCCCTGAGCGAGAACATCCTGGAGAGCGAACTGTTCGGGCATGTCCGCGGGGCCTTCACCGACGCCTCCAGCGATCGGGTCGGCAAGTTCGAGTATGCCAACGGCGGCACGCTGTTTCTCGACGAAGTCGGCGACATGCCGATGGCCACGCAGATCAAGCTGTTGCGGGTGCTGGAGTCGGGCGAGATCACCCGCGTCGGCTCCAACACGCCCGTGCGGGTGAACGTGCGGATTCTCTCGGCCACGAACCGCAACCTCGAGGAGGCGATCGCCGGCGGCGGCTTCCGCAGCGACCTCTACCACCGCCTCAAGGTGGTGACGATCGGAATCCCGCCGCTCCGGGACCGGTCCGGCGACATCCCGCTCTTGATCGAGCACTTCGTGAAGCAGTTCGCGAAACGGCACGCCAAGACGATCAAGGGCGTGTCGCTCGCCGCCCGCACGAAGCTCGGATCGTTTCCCTGGCCAGGCAACGTGCGTCAGCTCCGCAACGTGATCGAAAGCATGGTGGTGGTCGACTGCGACGAGACGCTCGACGTCGACGACCTGCCGCTGGAGCTCGAGCCGGCGACGCCGGCCGCCACGCCCGTGCAGCCCGACGGCTCGGCCGGGATCGCGTCGCTCGTGGGGCGGCCGCTGGAAGAGGTCGAGCGGATCTTCATCACCGAGACCCTCAAGCTCACCGGCGGCAATCGGGAGCAGGCGGCGGAACTGCTCGGCATCGGTGAGCGAACGCTGTATCGAAAAATCAAAGAGTATCAACTGTCCTGATGCCGCGGATCCAGAAACTGCCGCCTGCGGTCGTCAACCGCATCGCCGCCGGCGAGGTCGTGGAGCGGCCGGCGAGCGTCGTGAAGGAGCTCCTCGAGAACGCGCTCGATGCGGGCCCCACCCGGATCGACGTCGCGCTCGAGCAGGGAGGCGTGGCGCTCGTGCGGGTGTCCGACGACGGCTGCGGCATCCCGCCGGACGACCTGCCGCTCGCCATCGCCCAGCATGCCACCAGCAAGCTGCGGGTGGCCGAAGACCTCGAACGAATCGGCACGCTCGGCTTCCGGGGCGAGGCGCTCGCGAGCATCGGCGAGGTGTCGCGGCTCGTGATCCGCTCTCGCACGGCCGATGCGGCCGGTGCGTCGATCACGGTCGACGGCGGACGCGTGGGTGAGGTGGTGCCCGAGGGCTGCGGAGTGGGCACGACCGTGGAGGTGCATCAGCTCTTCGGCAACGTGCCGGCGCGCCGGGCCTTTCTCCGCGCAGCCCAGACGGAGTGGTCGCATTCGTCCGAGGCGTTCGTCCGGACGGCGCTCGCCCATCCGGGCGTGGCCTTCACGCTCACGCACAACGCGGCCACGTCGCGCGGCCGCCGCGTGCACGACCTGCCTGCCACCGACTCGTGGCGGCGGCGGATTGCCGATCTCTACGGCGAGGCACTCGGCAGCCGGCTGCTCGAGGTCGAGGCATCCGACGGTGACATCGCCGTGTCGGGGTTCGTGGGGCGGCCCGAGGACGACATGGCGGGCACGCGGCTCCAGCACCTGTTCGTCGCCGGACGGCCGTTTCGCGATCGCTCGATCCTGCATGCGGTGCAGGAGGCCTACCGCGGCATGCTGCTCTCCGGCCGGCAGCCGATCGTGTTCCTCCAGTTCGCGATTCCGCCCGACGCGGTCGATGTCAACGTGCACCCTGCCAAGATGGAGGTGCGGTTCCGCGAGCCGTCGCGGCTCTATCGGCTCGTGCTGGCCGCGCTGCGCACGCGGTTCCTGGCCGACGACATGACGGCGCGGCTGAAACCCCCCGTTGCCCTGGCCCCTCCCGCCTCCACGAGCAGCCGGCTGTGGGCCGACGAGCCTGTCGTCGAGCAGGCCCCACCAGCCGGGCGGCCCACACCGGGGTTCGTGCCGTTTCCATCGCGTCCCTCGACGCCTGACTCGTCCCCACCCGCGAGTTGGACCGCCGGCCGAGATGCGGTCCCGGCCTGGGAGCAGGCCGAATCGGCCGCCGCCGCAGACGAGCGGGCGGTGCAGATGCATAATCGGTATCTCATCGTCGAGGCTGGCGACGGCATCGAGGTGATCGACCAGCACGCCCTCCACGAGCGGGTGCTCTACGAGCGGCTCAAGGCGGCGGTGGAGCGGGGTGGCCTCGACGTGCAACGACTCCTCGTCCCGGAACGGATCGATCTCTCTCCCGCGGAGCTGGAATTGGTGCAGGAACACGCGGCGACGCTGGAGCAGGCCGGCATGCAGGTGGAGCCGTTCGGCGGCACGACGGTGATCGTGACCTCGAAGCCGGTGCTGGCGGGCAACACTCCCGCGGCCGCGATCGTCCGCGAGGCGCTCGACCGACTGGCAGCCGTCGCGGCGGCTCCGGGTCGGGCCGCCTCGCTGCTCGTCGACGAGGTGCTCCACGGTCTGGCCTGCAAAGCGGCGATCAAGGCGGGCGACCCGCTCTCCCAGGCGGAGGTCGATGCGCTCGTCCGCGATCGCCGACTGGTCCGCGAATCGCACCACTGCCCGCACGGGCGGCCGACGTCGCTGACGCTGTCACGACACGAGCTCGACCGCCAGTTTCGGCGCACCTGAACGGAGGATGGCGACGACCATGATCTGCGTCAGCATCGGCCGCGGCCGGCATCGACACGTCATCGCGGAGCACCGCCACCTGGCGGAGAACGGCGTGCCGCTCGTCGAACTGCGGCTCGACTACATCCAGGGCAACGTGCAGGTGAAACGGCTCCTCGCCGAGCGGCCCTGCCCCGTGATCGTCACGTGCCGGCGAGTCGCCGATGGTGGCCGCTGGGAGAAGTCCGAAGAGGATCGACTCATGCTCCTTCGCACGGCGATCGTCGAGGGGGCCGACTACGTCGATCTCGAGGACGACATCGCCGCCAAGGTGCCGCGGTATGGCAAGACGAAGCGGATCGTCAGTCACCATGATTTTCAGAAGACCCCCGCCGACCTCACGCTCCTCCACAAGCGGCTCGCCGAGCTCAATGCCGACGTCGTCAAGATCGCCGCGATGGCCAACCATCCGACCGACAACCTGCGGATGCTGGAGATGGTGCACGCCAGCCGGATACCCACCGTCGGCCTCTGCATGGGCGACATCGGCGTGCCGACCCGGATTCTGGCCGGTCGGGCCGGCGCCCCGTTCACCTTCGCGACGTTTCACGACGACCGCGTGCTCGCGCCCGGCCAGATCGGCTGGCGACAGATGCGCGACATGTACCGCTTCGACTCGCTGACGCAGACCACGAAGATCTACGGCGTGGTGGCAGATCCGGTGGGCCACAGCCTGAGTCCGGTGGTACACAACGCCGCCCTCGCCGCAGCCGGCATCGACGCCGTCTACGTGCCCTTCCGCGTGCCGGCCGAGCAGATCGACGAGTTCCTGGCGAACGCCGGCCGCTGGCCACTGGCCGGCCTGAGCGTGACGATCCCTCACAAGGAGACCGTGCTCAAGCACTGCGTCATCCAGGATCCGCTCGTGCAGTCGATCGGGGCCGCAAACACGCTCTCGTTCGCCGCCGGTGGGATCTCGGCAGCTAACACCGATGCCACGGCCGCGGTCGAGAGCCTCGAGGCGGCACTTGCCGATCAGGAGCAGCCGCCCGGCGGCGGGTTCGGCGTGAAGACGGCCCTCGTCCTCGGAGCCGGCGGTGCGGCCCGGGCCGTGTCATTCGGCCTGCGGCAAAAGGGAGTCGAGGTGACGGTGGCCTCGCGCACGCTCGATCGCGCCAAGAAGATCGCCAGCGAGGTCGGCTGCAAGGCGATCGACTGGGATTCACGCTATCGCCTTCCCTATGACTGCGTGATCAACGCGACGCCAGTCGGCATGCACCCCAACGTGGACGAGACCCCCTTCGACAAGGAGCACCTGCGGTCCTACATGGTCGTGTTCGACACGGTCTACAACCCCGAGAACACGCTCCTGATCAAGCAGGCGCGGGAGATCGGCTGCAGGATCGTCACGGGCGTCGAGATGTTCGTGCGGCAGGCGGCCATCCAATTCCGCATCTGGCACGGCGTCGAACCGCGGCACGAGGTGATGCGGGAGGCTCTCAAGCGGGCCACCGCCTCGGCCAAGCAGCCTGTCTGAAGGATTCCCAATGCCGCGGGTCACACTGATCGGCTATCGAGGCACGGGCAAGTCGACCATCGCGGCGATCGTCGCGGCACGGCTCGGATGCGACTGGATCGACGCCGATGCCGTCCTCGAGTCACGGCTCGCCACCACGATCGCCGCGGTCGTGCGCGATCGCGGCGAGCCGGCCTTTCGCGATGCCGAGGCCGAGATCCTGGCCGACCTCCTGGGCTCGTTTCGCGGTGTGCTGGCCACAGGTGGAGGCGTCGTGCTCCGCCCCGAGAATCGCAGGCTCCTCCGCGAGTCGGGCCGGCCGGTGGTCTGGCTCACGGCTTCGGCCGACGTCATCCGCGACCGGCTTGCCGCCGACCCGACCACCCGCGACCGGCGGCCGGCGCTCACGGCTGCCGACCCTCTCGCTGAGGTCGAGGCGGCGCTCGCGGCTCGCCTGCCGCTCTACACGGAATGCGCCGACGTGGCCTTCGATACCGGGGCAGAGCCACCAGATGCCATCGCGGGCCGGATCGTGCACTGGCTCGCCGCACGCGGAGGAGACGGCCGATGATCGCCGCAGCCGCCCCACCGTTCTGGCACTGGCTGTTCGTCGCCGTCCTGGCGGCAGTCGGCGCGCGGCTGTTCACGTTCATCGTCAGCCGGCTCGTCGGCCCCGGGCCGGACACCGCGCCGACGGCACGCCGCGGCATCGAGGTCGCATTCGTCACCGCAGCGGTCGCCCTCTGGTGGTGGGAAACCTACCGCCGCGGCGAACTCCCAGCTGCTCTCGCCAGCGATCGCGCTGCCGAACAGATGCTCGGGGCCAGATACACCGCCCACGTGGTCCTGATGACGCTCCTGGCCGCAGCGACGTGGATCGACTTTCGGCACCGCGTGATCCCCGATTGCGTCACGGTCCCCGGCGTGCTCCTCGGCCTCATGGCGACGACGTTCGAGCCAGCGACCATGCTGCCGGTGGGCCGCGAACTGATCCGTTCGTATGCGGCTCCGCAGCTGACCCCCGACATCCTCGGCGCATTCGGCCCACTGCGAGGATCGCCGCCGCCAGAGTGGCTCGCTCCCTGGCCGGTCGCGACGGGCCTCGTCGCCGCACTCGCGGCCCTGGCGGTCTGGTGGTGGCTCTGCACGGCGCCCGCGGAGGCCACAGACAACCAGCCCGTCGTGTTCGATCCTCGCTGGCTCGTGTTCGCCTGCGGTGCCGCCCTCGTCGGCATCGCCTGGTGGCGCGGCGGCGACCACTGGCTCGGTCTCCTGGCCTCGCTCGCGGGCATGCTCGTGGCCGCCGGCCTCGTCTGGCTCACGCGCGAAGGAGCCTCGCGGGCCCTCGGCCAGGAGGCGATGGGGCTCGGCGACGTGACGCTCATGGCCATGGTGGGCGCATGGCTCGGCTGGCAGGCCTGCGTGCTCATCTGCTTTCTCGCCGTCTTCATCGGGCTCGCCCACGGCCTGCTGCAGGTCATCCTGCACCGTGAGAACGAACTCCCCTTCGGCCCGAGCCTGTGCCTCGCGGCGGTCGTCGTCGTCGTGGCATGGCGGCCGATCTGGGAACGTACCGCCGCCACGTTCGACCGGCCGGGCGAACTTGCCCTCGTGGCCGCCGCCGTCGTCGTCCTCACGGCTGCGAGCCTGTTCGTGCTCCGCCGCATCCGCGGGGGCTGACGAGTGCTCGATCCCCAACTCGTATGCGCCGCCGGTCGGGGGCACGTGCTCGCCGCCGGCGGATTTTGACGTCTCATGCTCAACTGATGTGGTCCGCCAACTCTGGCAGTCAAAATTCACCGGCGGCTGCGCGCGACCCCCGACCAGCTCCACGTACGAATACATTGTCATTTGCAGCCTGCGGCCGATATTGCCGGGCTTGTGCCCGCTCCCTATCATCCCCGCCCCCCAAGGCAGGGATTCGCGCATGGTGTATGGGCCGAATGGTGGCGGCGGTCGGGCCGTCGTGATCGCGGTCGCGATCACGATCGGGGCCGGCGGCTGCGCGAATAACCCGTTTCGCACCGCGCCGCCGGCTGGCCCACTCAACCTGGAGCCGCCGCCCGGAGTCGCCACGCCCGCGCATATGCTCCCGCAGACCTCGGCGGTGCCCCCTGCCCCGTCGTACGCCGATCTCGATGGCCGGTCGCTCGCGTCATCGCTCGAACGGAGCCGGCAGGAGACGCAGCTCATGCAGGATCAGATCGCGGCGCTCCGCGATCAGCTGGCAAGCACGTCGACACAACTGGCCCAGGTCCGCTCCGCTGGCATGCCACCAGCGGCGGGCGATACGGGCGTCCCTGCAGCACCTGCCGCGGCGACACCGTCGACGACGCTCGGGTCGGCGATGGGCCAACTCGCGATCACGGGTGCGGATACCCGCTTCGACGGCGCGGTGGTGCGACTCGACATCCAGGCCGAGCGGCTCTTCGAGCCGGGCACGGCGAACCTTCTGCCAGGCGGAGCGGCGATTCTCACGCAGGTCGCCAGCGAACTCGATCGCGTCTATCCCGGCCATTTCATCGGCATCGAGGGGCACGTCGATACCGAGCCGCTGGTGAACGCCGCCTGGGCGTCGCCGCATCAACTGACGGCCGCCCGGGCTGCGGCGGTGTTCGACTTCTTCACGACCCGCACGCGTCTCCGGGAGGCACAGCTGTTTCTCGTCGCCCACGGCTCCAACCATCCATTGGTCTCGAATGCGACGGCCGCGGGCCGCACCCGCAACCGCCGCATGGAGCTCGTCGTCTATCCGGAAGTGGCCGCCACCGCCGCACCGTGACCGCGGCCCGCGAGCCGGGTATGATCGGGCGATGATCACCATCGTCGATTACGGCAGCGGCAACCTGCGGAGCGTGCAGAAGGCGTTCGAGCGGCTCGGTGCCACCGCCACGATCACCGACGACCCCAACGTCGTCGCCGCCGCCGAACGGCTCGTGCTCCCCGGCGTGGGCGCCTTCGGTGATGCGATGCGGGAACTCGACGCCCGGGGCCTGGTCGAGCCGATCCAAACGCATGTTCGAGCCGACCGCCCGTTCTTCGGCATCTGCATGGGCCTCCAGCTCCTCTTCGAGACGGGCTGGGAAGGGGGCCGGCACGCCGGGCTTGGCCTACTGGAGGGGGACGTCGCCCGATTCGACATCGCCCCGGAATTGAAAGTGCCGCACATGGGCTGGAACACCGTGTCGTGGCGCGGTGCGACGGCCGCCCGGCCGCCCGTCGCTGACAACGGCTACTTCTATTTCGTGCACTCGTATCACGCGCAGCCGCGGGACGAGTCGATCGTCGCGGCCGTCACCGACTACGGCGGCCCGTTCTGTTCGGCCGTCCGCCGCGGGCGGCTCTTCGCCACGCAGTTCCACCCCGAGAATAGCCAACGTCTCGGTCTCGATCTGCTTGGCTCCTTCCTCGCCTCCGCCTGACACCCGCCTCCCCACCGCCTTCAGCCTGATTGGAGACTCTCTCGATGGAACTCTGGCCCGCGATCGATCTGCGTGGGGGACGCTGCGTGCGGCTCCTCCAGGGCGACTATGACCGCGAGACGGTGTTCGGCGAGGACCCTGTGGCCATGGCCCGCAGCTTTGCTGCCGCTGGCGCCAGGCGTCTCCACATCGTCGATCTCGACGGCGCGAAGGCCGGGACGCCAGTGCAGGCCGACCTCGTGGGCCGAATGGTGACGGCGACGGGCCTGCCCTGCCAGCTCGGCGGCGGCGTACGGTCGCGCGATACCGCAGCCGCCTATCTCGCCGCGGGCGTGAGCCGTGTGATCATCGGTAGCCTCGCGGTCGAGGAGCCCGACGCATTCATCGCGCTGACTGAGGAATTCCCTGGCCGCATCGTGCTCGGCCTCGATGCCCGTGACGGCCGCGTCGCCGTCCGCGGCTGGCTGGAGACGAGCGGCGCACGCGCCGTCGAGATCGCCCAGCGACACGCCCATCTTCCGCTCGCCGCGATCGTCTACACCGACATCGCCACCGATGGCATGCTCTCGGGCCCGAACCTTCCGGCACTCAGTGAGATGATCGCCGCCACACCGCTGCCCGTCATCGCCTCGGGCGGCGTGGCGAACGCCGACGACATCCGCCGCGTGGCCGAGATCGGCGCCGCCGGCTGCATCGTCGGCAAGGCCCTCTACGCAGGCGCCGTCACCCTCCCCGCCGCGCTCGCCGCCGCCGGCGAGTGAGTGGCGCCGAGTGAGTCGGACGTCTTGCGTGGGTCGGGGTTGCCGGTGCCCTCTCGCCGGACGCTCGCTACGGACATCCTGTCCTTCGCTCGCTCGATGGCGGCTGCGCTCTCGGCATCCTGCCTTCGCTTGCCGCCAACGCCGGCTCGAGGGCACCGGCAACCCCTCCTGGGACAACCGCGTCAGGCGAAAAGACCCGTAGGCCCGTTGCTCCGCAACGGGCTGCAAATGGGCCTGTCGCGCCGTGACAGGCCCACACCGAGCGTCGGGCCTCCTCAATACAAATACGGGAAGGCTCGGGAGTGCCCATGCCCCGGGAGCCGGCGTTGCTGACCAGCGCAGGCAGGATGCCGAAGCGCAGTCAGCATCGAGCGAGCGAAGGCATGGATGCCGTAGCGAGCGTCCGGCGATGGGGCGTGGGCACTCCCGAGCCGGCGGCCCTTCGTGCGGCCGCCCGACGTCCACCACCAGCCCCCGGCGGCCGCAGGGTCAGCCCGGGTTTCCTGGCCTTCCGGAATCAGCGGGAGAGTGGCCCGATACGCCGAACAACCCTCAATTCCGGCCCTCCGGCCCGCCGATGGACGAGGGCATTGTTTGCCGGGGTTCCGGCCCGCCTCTACCATCGATGCCATGGCCACCGACGTGCGGATCAAGGAGCAGCTGCCCGAACTGACGCGGCGGATCGTCGAGACGTATCAGGACGTCCCGACGATCAACTACCTCGGGCACTGCCCACTCCCGAACTACGAGTCGATCATCGCGGCCTGCGAGGACCTCAAGGAGATTCTCTACCCGGGCTACCGGCGGCGGGAGAACCTTCACCTCGGCAACGTGACCTACCACGTCGGCGACCTCGTCGACGGCCTGCACGACAAGCTGACGACACAGATTGGCCGGGCCCTGCGGCACAGCCTCTCCGCACAGCGGCTGGCCGCCGAGCAGGGGGTCGAACTGCCGGCCGTACCCGATGCCGTGCAGCACTGCACCGAGGAGGCTGATTTCGAGGCGCTTGGTCAGGCCAAGGCGGTGGAGTTCCTGGAGCGGATTCCGGATCTGCGACGCGTGCTGGCCACCGACGTGCAGGCGGCCTATGACGGCGATCCGGCCGTCCGCACGCTCGACGAGGTGATCTTCTGCTATCCGGGCCTCGAGGCCGTGACGATCCACCGGCTGGCCCACCTGCTCCATCGTCTCGACGTGCCGCTCATCCCGCGGATGATGGCCGAGTGGTCGCACGCCCGCACCGGCATCGACATCCATCCAGGCGCCACGATCGGCGACCACTTTTTCATCGACCACGGCACGGGCGTGGTGATCGGTGAGACCTGTGAGATCGGCAGCCACGTGAAGCTCTATCAGGGCGTGACACTCGGCGCGCTGTCGTTCCAGACCGACGCCGATGGGCATCTGGTGCGGGGCACGAAGCGTCATCCGACGATCGAAGACCGCGTGGTGATCTACGCCAACGCGACCGTGCTCGGCGGCGCCACCGTCATCGGCCACGATTCCGTGATCGGCAGCAACGTCTGGCTCACACGGTCGGTCGACCCGCACACCACCGTCGTGCTGGAGAAGCCCAAGCTCCGCATGCGGGGTGAAGCCCCCGAGCCGGGCATCGACTGGCAGATTTAGCCTCGCCCGACCATTCGGTGAAGCACACCGACGACGTCCATCAGGCTGCCGGCCTGCGCGGAGAGTTCCTCGGCGGCGGCCGAGCCCTCCTCGGCCCCCGAGGCAGCCTCCTGGGTGACCTGCTCGATCTGCTGCAGGGCGGTGCCGATCCGCTCGACGGATCGGTGCTGCTCGCGACTCCCGGTATCGACCTCGTCAACCAGCACGCGAACCGCGGCCGATCGCTCGGCCAGCGCGTCGATCGCCCCGGTGACTTCCGCCATCTTGCGGCGCCCCGCCTGCGACCGGGAGAGCGACTCGCCGATGAGGGTCGCCGTTTCGCGGGCCGCCTGCGCCGACCGCTGCGCGAGGCTGCGCACCTCGTCGGCCACGACCGCGAAGCCAAGCCCGGCCTCACCGGCCCGGGCCGCCTCCACGGCGGCGTTGAGGGCGAGAATGTTGGTCTGAAACGCAATCTCGTCGATCACCTTGTTGATCGATGAGATTCGTGTCGCCGCCCCGTCGATCGCGCCGATCGCATCGACCATCTCCGTGAGCAGGCCGGCCGCGGCATGAAACTGTTCCTGCTCGCGGCCGACGAGTTCGCTCGCCTCCCGGGCGCGACGGGCGTTGTCGGTGGCCATTCCGCTGGTTGTCCGGGCAGCCCGCGTGCTGTCCTCAACTGCAGCGAGCTGCTCTGCCGTGCCCTGGGCCAGCGACAGGCTCGCCGCAGCCACCTGCGCCGCCCCTGCGTTCACGTTTGCGGCGGTCGTCGAGAGTTCGTCGATCGCGTGTCGGACGGAGCGGGCGTGATTCCGAATGGCCAGCCAGATCATTCCGGCCGCCAATGTCGCCACGCCCACGACCAAGGCCATGAGCAGATCACTGCGGCGGCGGGCGGCGGCGACGGCGGCCGCGGTCCGTTGGTCGAGCAGCTGCTCGAACTCACCGATCGGCCTCATGATCGCGTCTTTGTCGTCGTGATACGTCTCGTCATGCATGATCCGTCGAGCCAAGTCTGGATCGGGCTCGCCGTGCTTCGTGTAGCCCCCCTGCCCGTCGGCAAACAGCCCCTTGACGGCGTTCATGGCGCTCGTCTCGGTCGTGACGAGCGCGTTGGAGTTGTCTTCGGCCCGCTTCAGACAGGCGAACTCGTCAGGCGTGAAGCCCTGCTGCTCCATGAGCGTTCGAAGTGATACGCGACGGCCGTCCGCGCGGGGCTCGGTGCCGTTTCGCACGGCGAGGACCTGCCAGTACTGCCGCTCGTGGGCCGCGTCGCCGGTCACCACGTAGGTGCGGGCGAGCCGAGTGAGCTCGTCAGAACTGCGGCGGAGCTCATGGGCGAGCCGGTATGACTCATAGCGATTGAGATGGGCCCGATTCAGCCCCGCCTGATTGAAGAAGGCCAAAAGGGCCAACGCGACGAGCCCCAGCACGGGCCCGAGTGTCATCAGTTTCAATAGCCGCATCGTATTCATGGACCGCTCCCGCAGGTGTGGCCAAGTCTAGGTCGCATTCTCGGCCGGCGTGGCCACCCTCCGGACTGGGGGGCAACACGGCACACGACCCCGTGATTTTCGAGCTAGGATGGAATCATGCCGCCGGAATCCGCCTCCCCCCCCGCCGTCGCCCGCCGCCTGCTCCAGCGGGTCGGCCTGGAGATGGCATTTCTGGATCTGGCACGTGCGGGCGGAGGATCGGCTGGCACAGTGCTCGCCGGCCTGGTGGCCGAGCTCAACGCAGTGGGCAACGCGGCTCCCCAGGCAATTCGCGACCTGCTCACGAGGGGCGGCGATTGCACAGGGCGACTCTCCACCGCGGATCCGACCGCCGTCGGCACCATCGCCGACTGGCTCGCCACCTGGCACACGTGGATGGAAGAGGCCGTCACGGCCTGGGAGCGCAGCCAGCCGCTGCCACCGGTGCCGCCGTCTCTCGAGGCCATGCCGGCTGCCACTCCCCGTGCGTCGGACGGACGGCCGCATTCCCAGCCGTCGGCAGCGCCCTCCGCAGCCACGGCACCAGCCGCATCTCGTCGCCTCGTCCTCGACGATCCCGCGAGCTGCCAGGACGTGGCCGTGCTGCCCCACGATTCCGATCCCGAACTCGTGAAGCTGTTTTGCGCGGAGTCGCAGGATTTGCTCCGCGACATCGAGCAGGGCGTGCTCGTGCTGGAGGCAAACCGCGAAGATCCCGACACGCTCGCGACCGTGTTTCGCGCGTTCCATACGTTCAAGGGCAATGCCGCGGTCATGAAGCTCGCGGAATTGCACCTGCTCGCCCACGAAGTGGAATCGCTTCTCGATGCGGCCCGACGCGGCGGCCGCAGCCTCGACCGTGACGCAATCGACGTGATCCTGGCGGCCGCCGATTGCTTTGCCCGGTTCGTGGACGAGATGGCACGGCAGATCGAGGGCATCGGAACTGGCCGATCGCTGAGCCTGCCGGTGCCCGCGATTATCGAAGCGGTCACGACGATCCTCGCGGCCGCCCCGGCCCCGCAGGCTGCCCGAGGCCAGGCCCCGGAACCGCTGCCTTCGCCACGGACGACCGTTGCCGTCGAGCAGGCTGCGGCCCCGCCCCCACCCCCGCCTGCTCCGCCGCCTGGTCCCGAGCCCACCACGCCACCCGCACCGGCCGCCCCTGCACCGGCCACCCCTCCAGCGCCGATGACGACAGCCGGGGCGTCGATCCGCGTCGACACGCACAAGCTCGACGGGCTGATCGACCTCGTGGGCGAGCTCGTGATCGCCCAGTCGATGGTCGTCCAGGGCGCGACGTCCGAGCGAGCTGCCGACGAGCACCTCGCCCGTGCGCTCGGGCGGCTGCGGGGCATCACGTCCGACCTCCAACGGACCGCGATGGGTCTGCGCATGGTGCCGATCCGGGGCACGTTTCAGAAGATGGCACGGCTCGTCCGTGACACTGCCGCCGAGCTCGGCAAGGACGTGAAACTCGTGCTGGAGGGAGAGGAGACGGAGCTCGACCGCACCGTGATCGAGCAGATCGGTGATCCGCTCGTGCACATGATCCGCAATGCGATCGACCATGGGATCGAACAGCCGGCAGCCCGTGAAGCCGCCGGCAAGCCACCCGCCGGAACGATTCGGCTTTCGGCCTTCCACCAAGGGGGCTTCGTCGTCATTCGCATCGCGGATGACGGCCGTGGACTCGACCCAGTGAAGCTTCGCCGCAAGGCCATCGACCGCGGCCTCATCGACGCCGACACCGTGCTCGACGATCGCGAAGCCCTCGAGTTGATCTTCGCGGCTGGTTTCTCGACGGCCGAGCAGGTGACGGGGCTCTCGGGTCGGGGAGTCGGGATGGATGTCGTCCGGCGCAACATCGACGGCATCCGCGGCAAGATCGAGATCGACTCGACGGTTGGGGCCGGAACCACGTTCACGATTTTCATTCCGCTCACGCTCGCGATCATCGAGGGGCTGCTGGTGGCCATCGGCGACCAGCGGTTCGTCGTGCCTACACTCTCCGTCCGCGAGTCCCTGAGACCGCTCCCGGGAGACGTCACCACGGTGCATGGCCGGGGGGAACTCGTGAACGTCCGTGGCCGGCTCGTGCCCCTGCTGCGACTGAGCCAGCACTTTGGCGTGACGCCGCGGGCAGCCACGCCGGCCGACGGAATTGTCGTGGTCGTGGAGGCGGGCCAGGAATGCCGTGGCCTCCTCGTCGATGACCTGCTCGGCAAGCAGGAGGTGGTCATCAAGAACCTCGGCGAAACCTTCACCGGCCGGCGTGGGTTCGCCGGGGCCGCCATCCTGGGGGACGGCCGCGTCGGCCTGATCCTCGACACGAATGCCCTCGTGCGGCTCAAGCCGAACGCCGCCGGATCGGCAGCCTGACGAACCGCGACCTAGACTGTACCTATGAATCCATCAGCCCCAGCACAGCCCGGCGCCCCGGCGACCGCCCAGCCCGGCAAATACCTCGCGTTCACACTCGGCCGGGAGTCGTATGGCATGCCCGTGCTCGTGGTCCGCGAGATCATCCGCCTCTGCCCGATCACGCCGGTCGCCTCGATGCCGCCCTACGTGCGCGGCGTGATCAATCTGCGGGGCAAGGTCATCCCCGTCGTCGATCTCCGTATCCGGTTCGGACTCCCCGACCCCGTCGATCATGACCGCACCTGCATCGTCGTCACCCAGGTCGCCGCAGCAACCGGCGGCAGCCGACCCTACGGCGTGATCGTCGATGGCGTCGAGGAAGTGGCTGCCTACTCGGCAGAGGACCTCGTGCCGCCGCCCGACTTCGGTACCGCGATCGACACCCGCTTCATCACCGGGATGGCACGTGCCGGTTCCGGCGTCACCACCCTCATCGACCTCGAAGCCATCGCCCGGGCCGACCGGGAGCATGCCTGAAGAACCATCCATGAACACGCTCACCATCCCCCGCCGCATCGCCCTCGGCCTGGCCGCCCTGGTGCTCACCGGCCTCGTCCTCGGGGCCATTTCGCTCTGGCGGATCACCGGCATCAACCAACACGTCGCCACACTGTCGGGGAACTCCCTGCCGTCGGTGATCACGCTCAGCGACATCATCGAACACAACTACGTGGTCATGAAGTCCCTGCGAACCGCCCTGCTCGCGGCAGCCGACGCCGACGCGACGGCGGCAACCGCCGCCCGCACGAGCTTCGACCGCGCGGTGGCCGAGGGGTCGCGGCAATGCGACGAGTACCAGTCACTGATCAGTGACGAGGAGGATCGCCGTATCTTCGCCGACGCCCGAGCGGCCCGGGACGCATTTCTCGCCGAGGCCCGCCGGGTGTTCGACCTGCTCGCGCAGGGCAAAGAGCCGGAGGCTCGCGTGCTGATGCGGAGCGACGTGGACAACACAGCCCAGGCCTGCATCGACCTCTTCAAGACCAACATCGAATACAACGTCACGCTGGCTGGCCGCGCGGTGGCTGCCGCACGCGACACGGTTCGCGGCAGCTTTCTCGTGATCGGCTCGGCAGTCGGCCTGGCATCGCTCCTGGGGGTGCTGCTTGGCGCCGGCGTGATTCGCTCGACCAGTCGCGTGCTCCACACGATCTCCGACACGCTCGAGGATGGCGCCGCGCAGGCCGCCACGGCCTCCGGGCAGCTTGCCACGATCAGCCAGACGGTGGCCGCCGGCTGCAGCGAGCAGGGGTCGAGCGTCGCCGAGACGAGCACGGCGCTCGAGCAGATGTCGGCCATGATCCGCAGCACGGCCGGCAATGCCTCCCAAGCCAAGGAACTGGCACTGCAGGCCCGCACCGCCGCCGAGGCGGGCGCCCGCACAATGGTCGACATGAACGCGGCCATGCAGGCGATCGCGAACTCAAGCGCGGAGGTGGCCAAGATCGTCAAAGACATCGACGAGATCGCTTTCCAGACCAACATCCTCGCCCTCAACGCCGCCGTCGAGGCTGCCCGAGCTGGAGAGGCCGGTGCCGGATTCGCCGTCGTGGCCGACGAGGTGCGATCGCTGGCCCAGCGGAGTGCCGCGGCCGCCCGCGAAACGGCGGCCAAGATCGAGGCGGCCATCACCAGCAGCCGTCACGGCGGCGAGAGCTGCGATCGCGTGGGCGCCTCGCTGGATGAGATCGCCGCCAAGATCACCGCAGCCGACACCCTGGTGGCCGAGATCGCCACCGCCGCCCGTGAGCAGTCGCAGGGAATCGGCCAGATCGGCACGGCGATGTCGGAACTCGACACGGTCACCCAAGAGAACGCTGCCCGGGCCGAAGAAGGCGCGAGCGCGGCCGCCGAGCTCACCAGCCAGTCGCAGCTCATGCGGGAGCACGTGGAGTGGCTCCGGTCGCTCGTCTCCACCGCTGCCGCCGTGAAGCGGTCAGCCGCGGCTCCCACCACGCGGCAGGTGGCCCCCGCCCCGCAGCCGGCCCCCCTCCCTCGGCCCGCCCGTCTCCCCGCCACCGCCGTCCGCATCCCGATGCCCGGCGACGCCGCCGGCATGGCCGACGCCGAAGACCGTCACTTCAAGGACTTCTAACCGGCACGAGCGGCCTTTCACGAGGTCGCCCGCCGCCGCTGACGCCATCCCATGCCCTTCTCCGAGGCGGAACTCTCGTCCGCAACCTTCGCCTTCCTGGCAGGGCTCGTCTACGACCGCAGCCGCATCCGGCTCGGCCCAGACAAGCGGGCGCTGGTGGCGGGCCGGCTGGCCCGCCATCTCGAGATGCGTGGCTGTGCGTCGTTCGACGACTACTGCGAACTCCTCCGCCGCCCCGGCGCCGACGACGAGATCGGCACGCTCATCGACCTGATCTCGACGAACCACACCCAGTTCTTTCGCGAGCCCGCCCACTTCGACATCCTCTCTCATGAACTCCTGCCGGCGCTCGCGGCCCGGGCCGTCGCGGCAGCCCGCCCGCTGCAGGTCTGGTCGGCCGCCGCCGCATCGGGTGAGGAGCCGTATTCGCTCGCCATCGTGATGGCCGAGCAGACCCGCCAGCAGCCAGGCTTCACCTGGGAGGTGCATGCCTCCGACATCTCGCGCCGCATGCTCGACCGCTGCCGCCTCGGGATTTACGACGCCGACAAGGTCAAGCTCCCCGACCCCGGCCTGCTGCCGCGGTACTTTCGTAAGGGGTTTGGCCGACGGGAGGGGTGCGTGCGGCTCAAGCCCGAGATCCGGCGGCACGTGACGGTTGAGCATGTCAACCTCTTCCAGCCGGCCTATCCCGTGCCCCGCGGCCTCGACGTGGTGTTCTGTCGCAACGTGATGATCTACTTCGACGTCGATTCGCGACAGGAGCTCGTGGCCCGACTGTTCGACCAGCTGGCACCGGGCGGTTATCTCTTCGTGGGGCATGCCGAGAGCCTGCTCGGCCTCGCCCATCGCTTCGAGACGGCACGACCGGGCATCTACCGGCGGCCGGCATGATGTGGAGCCGCGCAGCATGACATCCCAGCCTGCCCGCCCGATCCGCGTGCTCGTCGTCGACGACTCGGCGCTCGTCCGCCGCGCCATCACGGAGGCGCTCGGCCGCGATCCCGAGATCGAGGTCGTGGGATCGGCCTGCGATCCCTATGTGGCCCGTGAGAAGATCGAGCAACTCGACCCCGACGTGCTCACGCTCGACCTCGAGATGCCGCGGATGGACGGGCTCACGTTCCTCCGGATCCTGATGAAGCACCATCCGCTGCCGGTGGTGGTGGTGAGTTCGCTCGCCCAGCACGGCTCCCAGGCGGCCATGGACGCCGTCGAGGCGGGCGCGGTCGACGTGCTGGCCAAGCCCGACGGCACGATGTCGATCGGCGCCCTCGCCGACCGCCTCGCCTACCATGTGAAGGCCGCCGCGGCTGCCGGCGTGGGCCGTCGCCACCCCGCCGAACAGGCTCCCGCCGCATCGCCTCCGCTGCCCGCGCCAGGCGCACCGTTCGACAGTCGCCAGATCATCGTCATTGGCGGCTCGACCGGGGGCGTCGAGGCGCTCCGCACGCTCCTGCCGCGGTTTCCGCAGGGCCTGCCGCCGATCGCCGTTGTCCAGCACATCTCCGCCTACTTCTCCCGGGTCGTCGCGGAGCGGCTCAACGCCCTCTCCGGCCTCGACGTGCGCGAGGCGACCGACGGCGGCATCCTCCGGTCCGGCAGTTGCGTCATCGCTCCCGGCGACTTCCATCTCGCCGTGGAATTCGTGGGTGGGGCCTATCGCACCAAGCTGCTCAAGACGCCCCCCATCCATCACTGCCGTCCGGCCGTCGATGTGCTCTTTCGGTCGGCGGCGGAAGCCGCCGGCCGCCACGCCGTGGCCGCACTCCTCACCGGCATGGGGAGTGACGGCGCGATCGGCATGCAGGCGATCCGCCGCGCCGGCGGCACGACCATCGCCGAGCACCAATCGACCTGCGTCGTCTACGGCATGCCCCGCGCCGCCGTCGAACTCGGCGTCGTCGACCACACGGTGCCGCTCCCCGACATCCCGGCCGCGATCATGAAGGCACTCACCCGCCGCTCCCCGCGGGCATAATCTGTGATCACGGTTGTGCGTTGACGTTCGGGGCTGCCCATGCCCCGTCGCCGGACGCTCGCTACGAACATCCTGTTCTACGCTCGCTCGGATGCCGCCTTCGCTCCGCCATCCTGGCTGCGCTCGGCGGCATACGCCGGCTCCCGGGGCATGGGCAGCCCCTCACAAGTCCATTGAAGGACACACGTAGGCCCGTCACGGAGTGACCAGCCTACGGAAAGAAGCCGCGATTCTGGCTACCGCCGCGACGCCGTGCGGACAAGCTTGCGGGCGGTCTCGAGTTCGCGGAGCTTCGTGGCGATCGCCTCGTCGCCCGTGGCCCGGCTCGCTGCGATCCGCTCGAGGTCGGCCTTGGCCGCGGCCTGGTCGAGGGTTTCGGCGGGCACGGCCCGCTGGGTAATCACGGAGACGACGCCGTGGCTCACCTCCACAAAGCCCCCCTCCACGAACACCCGCCGCACGGCCTCACCACCGGCGCCCTGCTCGCCGATCACCCGCACCTCGCCGGCACCGAGCCGGCCGATGAACGGCGTGTGGCCGCGGGCCACGCCACGCTCGCCGTCGTCGAGCGGTAGCACGACGGAGCGGGCGTGGGTGTCGAGGCTGGTGGTCTCCGGCGTCGTGATGACGCAGCGGATCGAACCGGATTGCTTGGCGTCGGCCATGGGAAGTCACTCGGGGGCGGTGCGGGGATCAGGCCTTGGCGGCCATCTTCTTGGCCTGTTCCTCGGCCTGCTCGATCGGGCCGACGTACATGAAGGCCTGCTCCGGGAGGTGATCCCACTTGCCGTCGGCGATCTCCTCGAAGGAGCGGATCGTGTCGGCCAGGCTCGTGATCTCGCCCGGCTTGCCGGTGAACACCTCGGCCACGAGGAACGGCTGCGAAAGGAACCGCTCCATGCGGCGAGCCCGATGCACCACGAGCTTGTCTTCCTCGGAGAGCTCATCGACGCCAAGGATCGCGATGATGTCCTGCAGTTCGCGGTACCGCTGCAGCGTCCGCTGCACTCGGCGGGCGATCTTGTAGTGCCGCTCGCCCACGTACTGCGGGTCGAGGATGCGGCTCGACGACGCGAGCGGATCCACGGCGGGATAGATGCCCTTCTCGGAGATCGACCGCTCCAGATAAAGGAAGGCGTCGAGGTTGCCGAAGGCCGTGGCCGGCGCGGGGTCGGTCGGGTCGTCGGCCGGCACATACACGGCCTGCACGCTCGTGATGGCCCCCTTCGACGTCGAGGTGATCCGCTCCTGCAGGGCGCCCATCTCCGTGGCCAGCGTCGGCTGATAGCCCACGGCGCTCGGCATGCGGCCCAGAAGGGCGCTCACCTCGCTGCCCGCCTGCGAGAAGCGGAAGATGTTGTCGACGAAGAGCAGCGTGTCGGCGCCGGTGGTGTCACGGAAATACTCGGCCATCGTCAGGGCAGAGAGCGCGACGCGGAGACGGGCTCCCGGCGGCTCGTTCATCTGGCCGAACACCATGCAGGTCTGCTCGATGACGCTCCGGCCCGTGTCGCCAATCTTGGCCTCCTGCATCTCGAGCCACAGGTCGGTGCCCTCGCGGGTCCGCTCGCCGACGCCGGCGAACACCGAGTAGCCGCCGTGGGCGCTCGCGATACGGGCGATGAGCTCCGTCAGGATCACCGTCTTGCCGAGACCGGCACCGCCGAAGAGACCGGCCTTGCCGCCGCGGACGAACGGCGTGAGCAGGTCGATCACCTTGATGCCCGTCTCGAAGAGCTCCGTCCGCGTGGAGAGATCGGTCACCGGCGGCGGATCGCGGTGGATCGGCCACCGCTCCTGCGACTCCACCGCCCCGCGGCCGTCGATCGGCTCACCGAGCAGGTTGAACACGCGGCCGAGCGTGCCCTTGCCCACCGGCACCGACACGGGCGCCCCCGTGTCGACCACCTGGGCGCCGCGGGTCAGGCCGTCGGTCGAACCGAGGGCCACGCAGCGGACCTTCCCGCCGCCGAGATGCTGCTGCACCTCGCCCACGAGATGCAGGTCGACGCCCTTGTTCGCGCTGTCGATCCGCACGGCGTTGTAGATCGCCGGAAGCGAGCTTTCGGGGAATTCCACGTCGAACGTGGAGCCGATGACCTGCGTGATACTGCCGTTTGCCATGTCTCTCGAGCCTTTACTAGGGGGAATGCCTTATTTTTTGAGAGCCTCGACGCCGCCGAGGATCTCCATGATTTCGCCGGTGATTTGTGATTGACGGGCGCGGTTGTACTGCCGCGACAGGCTCTTGATCAGCCCGCCGGCGTTCTCGGTGGCGGCCTTCATCGCCACCATCCGCGCCACCTGCTCGCTGACGGCTGCATCGAGGAAGCACTTGAAGAGCCGCGACAGGAAACTCGCCGGGAGGATCTCCTCGAGGATGCTTGCCGCCGATGGATAGAACTCGTATTCATCGGACGCCAGGTTGGCCTTCGTGCCGCCGGCAGACGTTTCGGGCGGGGCGAGCGGGAGCAGCGTCTCGGTGATCGCCTCCTGCTTCGCGATCGAGTGGAACTTCGTGTAGACGACATCGAGCCGATCGATCTGACCGGCGGCGTAGGCATCGAGATAGGCCCGTCCGATCGGCGCCACCGCCGCGAACTCGGGCTTGTCTTCGAACGTCGTATGTCGCTCGGCGATGTCGATACCGCGGAACTTGAGGGCCGAGATGCCCCGCTTGCCCGACACCGTCACGTGGGCCGGCACCTGCTCGCTCTTCCACTGGCCGAGCAGGGCCACGGCTTGCCGGACGATGTTGGAGTTGTAGCCACCGCAGAGGCCGCGGTTGCCCGTGAGCACGAGCACGGCCGTGCGCCGCGTGGGCCGGACCTCGAGAAGCGGATGCGAGACGTCCGCCCCCACGCTCCCGATGTTCTCGAGAATCTTCGCCAACTGCTTCGTGTAGTCACGGGCGGCGACCGAGCGATCCATTGCCTTCTTGAACCGCGCGGTGGCAATGAGTTCCATCGTCCGCGTGATCTTGCGGATGTTCTTCACCGACTTGCGGCGACGATCGAGTGCCCGGGCCTTTGCCATGCTCTGCGACTTTCAGCGTGCGATGTTCAGCGTGCGACGTGCGATCCCGACTGCTAGCGTGCCCCGGCCAACTGGCGAGCCTCGCCACCGGCCTTCGCGGCCCGCTGCCGCTTGTATTCGGCGATCGCAGCCTCCAGCTGCCGCTCGCTCTCTGCGTCGAGTTCCTTCGACTCATCGATCCGCTTGCGGAGCTCGGGCACCTGGTCACGGACGAACGTGAGGAAGCCCTTCTCCCAGTCGGCGACCTCGTCTCGCTTCACCTCGTCGAGATGGCCACGAGTGCCGGCGTAGATGCTCAGCACCTGATCCACCACGTCCATCGGCGCGAACTGCCCCTGCTTGAGCAGCTCCACCATCCGGTAACCGCGGTCGAGCCGTTGCTGGGTGGCGGCGTCGAGATCGGTGCCCAGCTGGGCAAAGGCCTCGAGCTCGCGGAAGCTCGCGAGGTCGAGACGCAGGCCGCCGGCAACCTTCTTCATGGCCTTCGTCTGGGCGGCACCACCCACGCGGGACACCGAGATGCCGGCGTTCATGGCGGGCCGCTGGCCAGCGAAAAAGAGGTCGGGCTGGAGATAGATCTGGCCGTCGGTGATCGAGATCACGTTGGTCGGAATATAGGCCGACACTTCGCCCTCGAGCGTCTCGATGATCGGCAGCGAGGTGAGCGAACCGCCCCCCAACTCCTTCGAGAGCTTGGCAGACCGCTCGAGCAGGCGGCTGTGGGCGTAGAACACGTCGCCCGGGTAGGCCTCGCGTCCCGGCGGCCGCCGCATGAGCAGCGAGAGCTGGCGATAGGCGGTGGCCTGCTTCGAGAGATCGTCATACACGATGAGGGCGTGCTGACCGTTGTACATGAAGTGCTCGGCCATCGCGGTGCCCGAGTAGGGCGCGATGTACTGCAGCGGGGCCGCCGTGCTGGCGCCGGACACGATCACCGTCGTGTAGTCCATCGCCCCATACTTGCGGAGCGTGTCGATGACCACGGCGACCGACGAGTCCTTCTGCCCCACGGCGACGTAGAAGCACTTCACGCCGCTGTTCTTCTGGTTGATGATCGCGTCGATGCCGATCGCGGTCTTGCCCGTCTTGCGGTCGCCGATGATCAACTCGCGCTGGCCGCGGCCGATCGGCGTCATCGCATCGACGGCCTTGATGCCGGTCTGCATCGGCTCGCGCACGGGCGACCGCTCGGCCACGCCGGGAGCGAGCGATTCCACCGGGCGACGCAGGTCGGTGACGACCGGCCCCTTGCCGTCGAGCGGATTGCCGAGCGGATCGAGCACGCGGCCGACCACCGCATCGCCCACGGGCACCGAGAGCAGCCGACCGGTGCTCTTCACCTCGTCGCCCTCGGTCACCTTGAGGTAGTCGCCGAGGATGATCACGCCGACGGAGTTTTCCTCGAGATTGAAGGCAAGGCCGGTGATGCCGCCGGGGAATTCGACCATTTCGCCGGCCATCACGCCGGAGAGACCCCAGACCCGCGCGATGCCGTCGCCCACCTCGAGGACGCGGCCGACCTCGCGGACGTCGATGCCTGACTCGAACCGGGAAATCTCCTCACGCAGAACTGAGGCGATCTCGTCCGTATTGAATTTCATGAATGCTCCTCTGCTTCAGCCGCTGCCCGAGCCGCACGAGGCTCGTGGCGACGGATTGGTCATAGACGGTATCGGCGATGCGCACGACCAGCCCGCCGATCACGGCGGGATCGACGACGAAGGTCGCGGCGAGTTTGGTGGAGACGGCCCGCTCGACTTCGGCCACGAGCCGCGCCTGATCGGCGGCATCGAGCGGCACGGCGGTCGTGAATGTGGCCGGCTTGCGGCCCTCCAGCTCATCGGCCCGGCGCCGGGCTGCGGCCACGACGTCGGCGAGAATGTCGAGGCGACCGTGGCGGGCGAGCACGTGCAGCGAATGGGCTGTCGTAGGCTGCATGCGGCCGGCCGTCATCCGGTCGATGAGGGCGGCCTTGTGCTCCAGAGCCGCTTTGGGCGAGGCAAGCATCTGAGCCGCCTGCGGCACCTTCGGCAGTACGTCCCGCACGAGCGCCGTCAACTCGTCGAGCACATCTCGGCGGCAGTTCTTGCGATCGGCCGCCTCGATGATCGCCTGGGCATAGACCTTGGCCACCCGCTCCACCGCGATGTCGATGGGCGCGTCGTCACCGATAGCGGCGGACGATCCGGAAGTGGGGGAAGTGTGGCTCATCGTTGGCGGCACCGCGGCGGGGGCTCTCAGTTGACACTCGGCGTGGTCGTGATGCTGGCCACGGAATCCCGCACCAGTCGGGCCTGATCATCCGGTCCGAGCTTGGCCGTCAGGAACTTGCCTGCCACCTGCACGGCGAGTTCGCCCGCCCGCTCCGCGATCTGCGAGAGGGCGTCGTCCTTGGCCAGGCCGATCTCGTGACGGGCCCGGTTCTTTTCATCCTCGGCGGCCTTGCGAGCCTCGGCCACGATAGCCTGCCTCGTGGCATCCGCATCGCGGCGGGCTTCGTCGAGCATGCCGCGAACCTCGTCGGCCGCCTCGGCCAGCCGCCGTTCATACGAGGCCAACAGCCGCCGGGCGTCATCGTTGGCGGCCTGCGTGGCCGCGATCGTGTCGGCGATGCCCTGCTCCCGTTTGTCGAGCCCTTCCATGATCGGCTTCCAGGCGAACTTCGTGAGGAGCGCCAAAAGCAGAAGAAACGTGGCAAACGACCAGACGGCAAGGTCGGTCTGAAACCAGGCCGGGCTCTCGAAGTCCTTCTGGCTCGTGCCCGCGGGCGGGTTGTGGCCGATCTCGGTGTGATGGTCGTCGGCATGGCCATGAGCGACGGCAGGATCGGCAGCGCTGGCCGAGGCGAACGGCACCGAGGCGCAGCCGATCGTCAGGATGCAGGCGAGCAAGGCGAGCGGGCGACGGACACGGCGAGGAAGGAACACGGCGAAATCTCCGGGTCTCGAGCAACTGTCAGGGGCGGGCAACCGAGCCGGGGGCGGGGCCGGTGGCGTCGCGCCCCCGCGCTCCGCCACCGGCCGCCCCGGCACGTCACAAGACCCAAGGGCCCTGTGACGACGCGCGATCACTTCGTCGAGCAGATGAACAGCGCGTAGAACGTGAAGCCTTCGATGAGGGCCGCCGCGATGATCATCGCCGTCTGGATGCTGCCCGACACCTCGGGCTGACGGGCCATGCTCTCGTAGGCGGCGGAGGCGAGCTTGCTGATGCCCAGCGCCGCACCGATCACGACGAGGCCGACTGCGAAGGGCGTGGTGAACTCGATCAGCGACCGACCGCCGGCCGCAGCGGCCTCCTGGGCCAGGGCGAGGTCGGCACCGAACGCCACGACGGCGAAGGCGGCGAGAGCAGTGAGCGTGCGAGCAGAGAAAAGCGAACGCATCATGACGGGGTCAATCTCCTGAAATACGAGGCAAGGGAATACGAAAATGGAACCAAGACGAACAATTCGGGAGGGCCAAGCCTAATGTTGGTGCACCGACGCGCCAATGAAGAGGGCGGAAAGAAATGTGAAAATGTAGGCCTGCAGGAAGGCGACGAAGAGCTCGAGCACGCTGAACAGCGTACAGCTCACGACACTGATACCGGTGACGGTGGCCCACATGCCCATCGAATAGCTCGCGGCGGCGGTGATCATGCCCATGATGCCGAGCAGCACGAGATGCCCGGCCACCATGTTCGCCAGGAGCCGGACCGCGAGAATCAGGTGCTTGATGCAGAGCCCAAGCATCTCGATCGCGAAGATCATCGGCTTGAGCACGATCGCCAGTGGCAGCGGCAGGTCCATCGACGGCACCTGATTGCCGAAGAAGCCGAAGAACCCGAATTGCCGCATGCCGGCCACCACCACCGTGGCCAGCGTCACGCCGGCAAGGGCGAGCGTCACGGAGAACGACGCCGTCGGTGACCCTGCCCAGGGCACCATCCCGAGCAGGTTGCAGCCGAGCACGAAGAAGAACAGCGTCAGCAGGAGCGGGACGAACCTGTCGCCGTCGTGGTGCTCGCGGGCGGCGTGGGCCACCGCATGGCCCGGCGCGGCCGCGTGGCCGCCATGGCCGTCGGCATGGCCGTGATCGTGGTCGTGGTCATGACTGTCGATCGCCGGCCGGGCGATCTGGTCTCGCACGAACAGGATGATCGCTTCAAACAGGTTGGCGATCCGCCCCTTGGGCGGGCTCCCACCCCGCAGCCGGCCTGCCAGCCGCGTGAACACGAACAGCAGAAACAGCGCGAGCGCCACCTCCAGAATCATGTACTTGGAGATGCAGAAGCCCGTCTTCTTCTCGTACAGACTGTCGAGCGTGCCGAATGGCTGCGGAATCAGAATCTTGCCGTCCATCGCCGCGTTGAATTCCGCGACGTCGGTGATGTCGGGCCGGCCATCGCGGAGGAACTGCGGGACGTCGTCGAGCGATTGCCAGTTCTGTCGCCAGAGCGCCTTGGGAACCTCGAAGTAGTAGGCGTCTTTGAGGTGATAGATCGGGTTGTGGGCGGACATCGAAACCGCGGTTCCTCGAACAGTGAACGGAGCAGCGAACGGTAGGTCGTGGCCGACGGTGCAGCCGGCCGGGAACGGCAGTGTGTGGCATGCAGCCTGCGGGCGTCAATTCGCTCCGCTGTGGCCGCGGCCGGGCGCCGATCCCGCCCGTCCTATGATGGTCAACACAATATCGGTGGCAAGCAGCGATAAATACAGTCCGAGGAGTACGCGATCGGCCCCGGCCGGCGCCGCCCCCCCAGCGGTGGACCGCAACCAGGCCAGCATCGCCAGCGGCAGCAGGAGCCGCACCGCGACCCCGCCGAGCCCCACGGCGACGGCGAGCCCGTGCCGGCCAGCCGAGGGATTCGCCGCCAGCCGATCGCCCAGCCGAGCCAGGAGCCAGCCCCCGACCGCGCCCGCGAGACAGACTGCCGCCACGACACTGACCGTTCCCTTCCACGGCAGTTCGACCGCACCGCAGGCGGCCGCGATCGCCAGCCCCGACGCCCATACGGCGACGAGTACCGCGGCCCCGCCCAGCGTCCACGCCCTGCTCTGCCGCCCGCCGCTCACCCGCTCCTCCTCCGCTGCAGTTGCACGAGCCAGGCGATCGCCACGGAGAAGCCGAGGGCCAGTCCGGCCAGACCGAGAAACCGGGTGCCGAGGCGGCTGTCGAGCCAGCCTCCAGCCACCCCCGGCAGAAACATGGCCAGGCCGATCGCCGTGATGCGGGACACCCACACCACAGCCTCACCGATCGGGGATCCCTGACGCTGCCGAGCCATGCAACGGAGTAGCATACGCTGTTCGTTCTTCCGACAGGCAGAGAAGGTGCCATGGGCCAGCGCAAGCATCGTCGCCGCCGAATCCGCCGGGGCCGCAGCGGCCTGTCGGCCTTCGATCGCCCCCCAGCCATGGCGGCCGCCGGCGAGCCCACCGTCCTGCGGATGATCGCCTGCGACGGCCAGGGCGTGCACGAGTCGACGATCACGAGGATCGACGAACTGGCCGGCGGCCGGGATCGCTGGCGGGTGATCTGGATCGACGTCGAGGGGCTCGACGACCTCGACACCATCCGCCGGATCGGCGGTATCTTCGAGATCGGGGAGCTCGCACTCGAAGACGCGGTCACGCCCGACGAACGGCCCAAGGTGGAAGTCTTCGGCCACCAGGTGCTGATCGCGGTGCGCACGGCCCGCTTCGACGGCGATGTCGTGGTCACCGATCCGGTCGGTATTTTCCTGGGCGACCGCTACGTCATCACGTTTCGGGGCCGCACGGCCAGCGACGCCTTCGACGGCGTGCGGCAGCGGATCCGTGCCGGCCGCACAAAGCTCGGTGAACTCGGTGCCGATCACCTCTGCGCCCTGCTGCTCGATGCCGTCGTGGACGGCTATTTCCCGGTGCTGGAGCAGTTCGGCGACCGACTCGAGGCCCTGGAGGAGGAGGCGCTCGAAGCCCCGTCGCGGCAGTCGCTGGCAAAGATCCACGACGTGCGGAACGACCTCATGACGCTCCGCCGGGCCCTCTGGCCGACCCGCGACGTGCTCCACGCCCTCGGCCGCGAGCCGACCCGATTCGTAGGCGACCATGCCCGCGCCCACTTCCGCGACTCCTACGACCACACGATGGAGCTGCTCGATCTCATGGAGAGCTTTCGTGAGATCGGCAGCGACCTGCGGGACATCTATCTCGCCAGCCTCAACAATCGCATGAACGACGTGATGAAGGTGCTGACGGTGATCGCCACGATCTTCATGCCGCTCACGTTCATCACCGGGTTCTACGGGATGAACTTCAACACGGCGTCTCCGTGGAACATGCCGCTCTTGAACTACCGCTACGGGGCGGTCGTGGCGATCGGGATGATGCTGGCCACCACGGCAGGAATGGTGCTCCTGTTCTGGCGGCGCGGCTGGCTGAAACGCTGGTACTGACCTCAGGCCCGGCCGAGCAGGAAGAACGTCGGCATCGTGCCCTTGCCCTTGATCGCCACGGCGCCGCGGTCGGCGAACCGGTAGCGGTCGCCGAGGAGATCCCGGGTGGCCGCCGAGACATGGATCCGCGACGGCTCGCCATGCGATTCCATGCGGCTGGCGATATTGACGGTGTCGCCCCAGAGGTCGTAGCTGAATTTGTGCCGGCCGATGACGCCGGCGACCACCGGGCCTGAATGGGCGCCGATCCGCACCTCGAGCGACAGCCCCCGGGCCTGCATCACGTCGCGAAAGGCGTCGAGCATGCCGAGCGCCATCTCGGCGATCGCGTCGGCGTGATCGACCCGCGGCTCCGGCAGCCCGGCCACGGCCATGTAGGCGTCGCCGATCGTCTTGATCTTCTCCACGCCGAGCCCCAAGGCGAGTCGATCGAACGCCGAGAAGATCTCGTCGAGCAGCCCCACGAGATGCCGGGCATCGACCCGCTGCGAAAAGTCCGTGAAGCCACACAGGTCGGCGAAGAGCACCGTGACCGCAGGAAAGCTCTCCGCGATCGTCGCCTGCCCGTCCTTGAGCCGGCTGGCGATCGTCTCCGGAAGGATGTTGCGCAGCAGCCGCTCCGACTTCTCCCGCTCCCGCTCGAGCGCCGCGAACGCCGCGTTCCGTTCGAGCAGCCGCAGGTAGGCCTCCGAGTGCACGCGGAGTCGCGCGATCAACTCGATCCGGTCGGGCAGCTTCACGAGATAGTCGTTGGCCCCCGCGCCGAGCAGCTCGGCCTTGACGACGGGCTCGTCGCGGGCGGAGAGCATGATCACCGGAATCGCGGCCGTGGCTGGGAGCGAGCGCAGCCTCCGCACGACGTCGAGGCCGCTGACATCGTGCAGCATGAGGTCCTGGAGGATCACCGTGGGGCGGAACGTCTCGGCCAGCGTGAAGGCTGTCTCCGCGTCGCGGCAGCATTCGTAGGCGATATCGGGCTCGTCGCGAACGAGCCGACGCACGGCCTCGCCGATCATGGCCTGATCGTCGACGAGCAGCACGCGGTGCGTGGGTTCTTCCATGTCGCCAGCCTACCGCGGCATGGCGTCCACCCCCAAGCGAAGAAGCCGATCGGCAGTCGCGAACTGGCGGCGATTGCGAAGTGACCGGTGCAGGCCCGAGAGGCCTGCTTCATCCTGCGTGACTGGCGTTTTGCTCCCTCGCCGGCCTTGCTACCCTCCCCGCATGAAGACGGCGCTCATCACCGGCATCGGCGGCCAAGACGGCGCCTACCTCGCGGCCCATCTGCTCGCCGAGGGCTACAAGGTCGTCGGCACGAGCCGCGATGCCACGGTCGGCCGGTTCGACGGCCTGCGAGCCCTCGGCATTCGCGACGAGATCACGATCCGATCGATGTCGCTGGTGGATTTCCGTTCCACCATCAAGGTCGTGGCGGAGGAGGCTCCCGATGAGGTCTACAACCTCGCCGGTCAGACCTCGGTGTTCGTGTCGTTCGAGCAGCCGGTGGAGACCTTCGAGAGCATCGTCGTCGGGATCGTGAACCTGCTGGAGGCGATCCGCATCCTCAAGGCTCCGATCCGGCTCTACAACGCGGGCAGTTCCGAGATGTTCGGCAACACCGGCATCACCCCGGCGACCGAAGAGACGTCGATCAAGCCGCGCAGCCCGTATGGCATCGCCAAGGCGACGAGTTTCTGGCAGGTCGCACAGTATCGCGAGGCCTATTCGCTCCACGCCTGCACGGGAATTCTCTTCAATCACGAGAGCCCGCTCCGGCCGGAGCGGTTCGTGACGCAGAAGATCGTGGCCGCGGCCTGCCGCATCGCGGCGGGCGAGCAGCAGACGCTCTCGCTCGGCGATCTCACGGTGCAGCGGGACTGGGGCTGGGCGCCGGAGTACGTCGTGGCGATGCATCGCATGCTGCAGCAGGAGCAGCCCGAAGACCTCGTGATCGCGACCGGGCGGACCCATTCGCTCGAGAAGTTCGTGGCCGCCGCATTTTCGGCCGTGGGCCTGCGGTGGCGGCCCTACGTCCGTCACGATGAACGCCTCGTTCGCCCGACGGAACTCACCTGCGGCCGCGCCGACCCCGCGCGTGCCCGCGAAAAGCTCGGCTGGCAGGCCCGTTACCAGATGCCCGATGTCGCCCGGATGATGGTCGAGGCGCGGCTCGCCCGGGCATCCCACGAGATCCGCCACGCTGTCTGACGACGCTCCGGCCAGCCGGTCGTGCGGCCGATGGCCACGCGCCGGAGCCTGCATCACCGCCGCCGAGCTCATCGTGGAGATCGAGCCGTTGCCCGTGGTGCCGGAAGCCGAGGTAGCGGAGGCCCCACCTCATCAGGGCGCCCAAAAATCGGGATCGACCTCAGCCTTCCAGCCACTTGAGTCGTTCGCCGATGTCGCTGGGCACCCGAAAGACCAACTCTTTCCCCTTCTTCTTCAGTTCCAAAACTCCTCGGTTGGCAAGATCCAGCAGATCGGTTCGGGCCGTCTGATACACCACTCCGTGCAAGTTCTGATGCTCCTTGATTGTGTACCGCCGCCCAGGCGCTTTGACCGCCTCGATGATCAGAGCGGACTGACGGTGGTTGAACAAATCAAGCGAGCGGATCGTTGATTCAGCCTCCCTCACCTCGGCCGTTTTTCGGTCGATGTAGGTCGACAACTCCTGCAACGCCTGAATGATTACGTCAGCCTGGGCAACGACGAAGTACGTGAGATCGTTGTCGTCCGTCTCGGTGTAGAGGAATGACCGGACGTACTTGATCGGAGCCTTCCGCAGAATGTGTGAGATCGAAATGAACTCGAACGGCCAGTAGCCCTGTCGCAGCATTGACCAATAAAACAGCGCTCGTGCCGTTCGCCCGTTTCCGTCGACGAAGGGATGGTCGAACGCAAGCCAGAAATGAAGGATGATTCCGCGAACGACCGGATGGACAAACGCATCTGGCGTCACGTTGTTGGCAAAGTCGCACATCAGGGCCATTCGCTTCGGCAACTCCGTGGCGATTGGCGGCGTATGAACGACTTCTCCATACTCCCCGCTCACGACGATCTTCTCGTCTGGGCGGCGAAAGCGCCCCGCAGCTGTTGAATCGTCGAGCGTGTCATCAGTGACCATTCGATGCACTTCGAACACGAGTTCCGGCGTCAGCGCTAAGTCCTTGAGTTCGCGTATCCGCTGCATGGTGCGGTAGTTGTTCAAAATCATCCTCTCGCTCACGTCCCGCGGCTTGCGACCCGTGCGAATCATCTCGGCCGCAACCTTTCGCGTGGTCACTGCGCCCTCGAGTTGACTTGACGTGATAGCCTCCTCCATCAGCGAAGACGCAAGAAACACGTTGCGGTTTTCCAGGCTGAGGACCTGCCCCGGCACACCGACTTTTCCGCCCGCGCCAAAAGTGCCTGCCGTGCAGAGATCAATAGCGTGGAGCGCCTCCAGCGCTCCTTCGGGCACAGAGAAGCGAAACGGCTGGCCGGTGGCATCAGCCAGAGCGACGGCCCTCAGGCCATCGTGACGAGCCACCTTGATCGTGAGCCACCATTCGCGGTGCGTAAGACCTTCCGGTGCAGGGAGGCGGCGCAGCCTGTCCCAATGCAAATACTCGGCGCGGCCGGGCGCGGACCTGGCCTGCATGGCGAGTTCCGCAAATCGTTCCGGCGATACCTCCCGCATCAACTCAGCGAATGGCGGCGGAATTTCAGGGATTTTCATGGCCGTACCCAAAAACTAGCGATCTACTAATTTGCCCTGTTTTAGTAGAAGACTAGTACATCGCCCCGCCCTACGGGCCAAAAACAGCAAAAATCCCCGTTCAGACGCAAAATCGCGTTCGCCCCAATCCCGCCGGCCAGCCGCCTGCGGCTGATCTGGGCGGCCGTCTCCCGCCGAGCTCCTCAACCGCTGCCTGTCCCATGAGCCGCGGGCGCGTCAACCCAAACGCGCATCGGTAGCACCGTCGCGAAATCGCTCCAAGGGAGTACCGAGGTAGCGCAACGCGTTTTCAGCGCCGCGGCGGCCGAATAGCCGCCGCACAGAATCCATCTGTTTTGATGGATGAAATCGGGGCCGCGACGCTTCGAGGCCAGCCCCCGGCGCGTGAGGGAAAAGCTGGGGAACTAGGATTCGAACCTAGACTAACTGGTTCAGAGCCAGTCGTGCTACCGTTACACCATTCCCCAATCGCTGTGATTGGTGAGTTGAGCGTACATCGTGCACGCTGGCTCGGCAATTCCGCCTGCGTCCCTGCCC
>JAPOJV010000228.1 GCA_029978085.1 bacterium | reverse complement strand
TTTCGACGACGCGGCCCCTGAAGACGCTTGCGATGGGGGAGTCACTTTCCCAGGCTGGGCTGCGGAAACACGAAGCAGCTCTGTTCCTCGCCGGTCACATCACGGTGGCAGAGCGTCAGCGTCGGCTGGTCCGGGTTGGTGGCGGGCGTGGAGCGCGAGGAGCGGCTTGATGTCGTGGGCGTCTGCGGCCCGGAGGCAGGCGAGGTATTCCAACCGAATCGGGCTCTCGGCGACGATCGTTGCCGGCCATTCCACGATCGGGCAAGCGTGGGATCCGCAGCCAGATGTTCGAGAGCATCCGCGACCAGCGGCCGTTGCCATTGCGGAATGGGTGGATCTGGACTGCTCGATGATGGATGAGAACCGCCTGCTCGAGGACGTCGGGCAGGTAGGGCTCGCGACCGCGAATGTCGTCGCACAACTGGGCCAGGTGTTCGCCGATGTGGCCGGGATCGCTGCCCATCGGTCAATCAGCCCACAACGTCTTACCGCCGGCTGCCTGTAGTTCACGGGCGGTGCGTTCAACCATGGCGTCGAACTGGTGCCGAGAAAGACCCTGTCCCTCGAGCGCCGACGTCGCTTGTACAAGTGCCACGGCTCGTTGTGCTTTCGTGTGAGCGGCTTGGCGGAGCAGGGAGTCAACCGACACGCGGGGGCTCAGCCCAACCTGCATGCCGAGGGCGTTGGCAACGGCGCAGGCATGCCCCATTGCCACGGTGGGCTCTCCCCGAAGGACTCGCGCCACCGTCGCGGTCTTCGTTCCGCGTTGGGCGACGGCCAGAAGCTTCATGGTGGCCAGATCCGCACACGCCTCGGCATGGATCACGATGTGGCTCTGCCTTCCCAGAGCCTTCGGCGGCCTTGACAGAGACGGTTTTATGGGAATATGGTTTCCCATATGAAGACGACGATCGATCTCCCCGACGACCTGTTCATCGCCGCCAAGCAGCGGGCGGCCGAACTTCGCGAACCGCTGCGGGCGCTTGTCGAGCGGGGCCTGCGGGCCGAGCTCGGCCGTGGCCAGGGACGGCCTGCCGCGAAGCCGCGAGCCGTGCGCTGGGTCACGGTGGCGGGCGGTCTGCCTGCCGGCCTCGACATCGCCGATCGTGCCGCGATGCACGAGTGGCTACAGCGGCAGCGATGATCGCGATCGACACGAACCTGCTGATCTACGCCCATCGCTCGGGCACGGCCGAGCACCGATCCGCCCGTCGGGCGATCGAGAAGGCCATCGGTTCAAGGGGTGGCTGCGGCATCGCCCTGCCGAGCATCGCCGAGTTTTTCAGCATCGTCACCCATCCGGCCGCCGGCGGCCAGCCTTCGAAGCCCGCTGAGGCACGGGGTTTTCTTGCGGCCCTCGCGGATGCGGGTGTGCTGCTGCTCGGGCCGGGGCCTTCGTTCGCGATCAGGCTCCTGCAGATCGCGGCCGATCTCGAAGTGACCGGTCCGCGAATCTTCGATCTGCAGATCGCCCTGTGCGCTCTCGACGGCGGCGCCGGCAGGGTGTGGACGAACGACCGCCGGTTCGTGAAGCTGCCGGGCCTCGCGATCGAGCACCCCTTGTGAAGAACCAGGAACATTCCTGACCCCGGCGTGTACCCCGAAGCCGAGGGCCACGTGCGGATTGAGCAGGCGAGAGTCACTTTCCCGCGCTGGGCTGCGGAAACACGAAGCGGCTCTGTTCCTCGCCGGCCACATCGCGGTGGCAGAGCGTCAGCCTCGGCTGGTCCGGGGTCGGGTAGGCCAGGCTGCCCGATAGGAAGCCCCCCGCGACCCGCAGAAACCGATGCTCGGGCCGCTCGTTCCCCGGCTTCCAGCCGAGTTCATGCTTCTCGCTGCCCGGCCCGCAGCCAAACTCCCAGAGGCCGCTCTCGGGCTCGGCCGACGCATACTGCCAGTGCCGATCACCGCAGAGCACGATCACGCCCGGAATCGCGCTGAGCCGCGTTCGCAGTTCGTCTCCCTCCCAGGCGAAGACCTCGTTGGCATGGTTGTCGCCCTTCGCGGCGCGATCGGGCCCGACGGGGGCGGTATTGGCACTGCGATAGTCGCGGCCCTCGAGGATCCAGATTTCCAGGTCGCGGCCCCAGCGGATGTGGGCGTAGCGGGGGTCGCGGCTGGGGAACTGCTCGTCATTGAAGAGCCTCACCCCTTCGGCGAATGAGACCGCGCCGTAGGTCTGGCCGGGCCAGCAGTCGTTGGCGAGCGTGTCGTGGTCATCCTTGATGAAGTAACTGGTGGTCCGGCTGTAGAAGTCTCGATTCACAGGCAACGAAAAAATCCGCGCCCACTTGAACCGCATCAGGTCCTTCGTGAGCGCCCAGGGATCGGGCTTGATGCCTGATCTGGTCGGGCTTTCCCTCCGGATAGTACGACAGCCGGACTCGTCCGGGTGCCCCCGGGCAGGCCCCAAACATCTCATCGAGGCGCGCCCCGGGGGGCAGTTGCACGGCAAG
>JAPOJV010000262.1 GCA_029978085.1 bacterium | reverse complement strand
CCAAGCCCTTGGCTACCGAACTCCGTCGGAGGTCTACGCGGAGAGTTGACGCAACAAAAGCGTTCACGCTCAAATCTCCGTTGAGACGGACTCAGAACGAAGGAACATCAAACGGAACACATCCCGTAAACCGCCTCGTGGCCGCGCGAGACCCTTGGGAGGGGTCTCGCGGGCCACCGCCCAGTAACGCTACACCTTAAACAAGGCCCCCGACTGTCCAACAATTGGGGTCCACCTCAGGCCGAGGTCACCCTCGACGGTGTTACACGCCGGCTTGCTTTTCAGCGGTTTGGCAACCATCCCAACCTGCACGACCGCACTGATACGCTCGACCCGTTCGCCGTGGCATTGCTCCTGCCGGCCATGATCCGCGGCGAGCCGCTCGTGATCGATGGGGCCGTCGACGAGCGCCTGCTGCTCTCGCTCAAGGGCCCTGTTCAGGCCACGCTTGCCCTGCTCGATCCTGCCTGGCGGCGAGTGCCTGTCGAGGCCGATGCCCGTCGGCCCGGGGAGACCTCGCATGCCGCAGGTGGTGCGGCCGCCATGAGTGGCGGAATCGACAGCATGCATCTCGCCCTGCACCGACTCCTCGATTCGGTCGTGCCGGAATCGCTCAAGGTGCGGCTGCTCATCCATCACCACGTCGGTGCCCACGGCGATGACGATCATGTCTTCGACGAACAGCTCGCCCATGTACGCCGGATCGCCGACTCCTTCGGCCTGCCGTTACTCGGCGCACGCTGCCGGCTGACAGACGCTTACCAAGGCATGCGCTACATCCACTGCCAGACGATGCGGAACGTGGCGGCGTCGATGACGCTCGATCACCTGTTTTCACATTTTCATTTCGCGTCGTCTGAGCCATTCGGCGCCGGCGCGGCTCGCACCCGGTTTAGTGGGATGGCCACGCTCGAGCCCCAGCTGCTGCCGCTCTTCAACACCGATCACGTCTCCTGGCACGCCTTCGGCGGCGACACCACCCGCCTTCGCAAGACGGCCGAGGTGCTGGCCGATGAACGGCTGCGGTCGCTGCTGCTGGTCTGCATGCGGGGCTTCCGCCGCGACCGGGCAGCCCTCAACTGCGGCCGGTGCTACAAGTGCAGCCGGGTGCTACTGCATGCCGAGGCGATCGGGGTGCTCGATGCGGTGGCAGACACGTTCGACATGGCCGCCTTTCGCCGCGGCCGCACGCACTCGGTGATGCGACTCCTGCGGTTCTCGCTGGGGCCGACCCGCAACCCGGTCGAGATCGACCTGCTCAAGTTTCTGGCCGCGAACGGCTTCGAGTTCCCGCGGTGGTCACGGCCGGGAGTCGCGGCCGCACTCCTGCTTCACGGCCGGCGGCATAGTCTCGACGCCTGACAGCCACTCATGCCGCAGCGGATCTCGCCGCGAACTCGGCGCAGGCCTGGGTGAGCACCGCGCGATACTCAACTTTCGAGTAGCGGTAGCGGCTGAGTCCGGCCGCGAACGAGCCCGGGGTATCGAACACGGCCCGGCTCTCGGGCACGCATTCCTTCGCGACGTCGAGCGTGCTGAAATAGTCGT
>JAPOJV010000184.1 GCA_029978085.1 bacterium | reverse complement strand
GCCGTCGTCTCGAAGCCGATCGCGAGAAAGACCACCTCGCGGTCGGGATGCGCCCGGGCGATCGCCACGGCGTCGAGTGGCGAATAGACCACCCGCACATCGCCCCCCGCCGCCTTCACACGCAGCAGATCGTCGTGCGAGCCGGGCACGCGGAGCATGTCGCCGAACGAGCAGAAGATCACCTCGGGCCGCCGCGCGATCGCCAGCGCCCGGTCGATCGTCTCCACGGGCGTCACGCACACCGGGCAGCCGGGGCCGTGGATCAGCTCGACCTCGGGGGGCAGGATCTCGTCGATCCCGTTGCGGATGATCGAGTGCGTCTGGCCGCCACACACCTCCATGATCGCCCAGGAACGCGTGACGATCCTGCCGATCTCAGCCGCCAGCCGGCGGGCCGTCTCCGCATCGCGGTATTCATTGAGATACTTCACTGCGGCTCAGCCTCCGTGACCGATTCGGTGGCCCGCAGCTCGGCGAGTTCCTCCGCGAGCAGGCCTAACTCGGTGAACGTGCGGAGCGTCTCGCGGGCCGAGGACTCGTCGATCCTGCTCAACGCGAAGCCGACGTGCACGATCGTGTAGTCGCCCACGGCGACGTCGGGCAGATAGGCGAGGCAGACATCTTTCACGACGCCGCCGAAGTTCACACGTCCCACCCGCACGCCGTTCTCGTCGCGGATCGACTCGACCCGTCCCGGCACTGCCAGACACATCGCTCACCCTCCCCGAAAAAGGTGCCAGCCACCAAATCTGGGCAATTTGACACCACAGCCGCAGTGTGTATACATACGTATATGTCTCGCACCAAGCGATCTGCCCCTGGCGGCATCCCATTCCACGTGCTGAATCGTGCCGTCGGGCGACGCTGCATCTTCCAGTCGCCCCGCGACTACGCGGCTTTCATCGACACCGTGGCAGAAACCCTGCGGACCAGGCCCATGCGGATCTGTGCCTATTGCGTCATGCCAAATCACTGGCACATGGTGGTGTGGCCCGAGCACGACGGCCAGCTGTCGTCCTTCGTGCAGCATCTCTCGAACCTCCACGTCAAGCGATGGAAGCACGCGCACGACGAAGTTGGCCACGGCCATCTCTACCAGGGCCGATTCAAGTCGTTTCCTATCCAGACGGATCAGTATTTCCGCACCGTTATCCGCTACGTGGAACGAAATCCGCTGCGGGCGAATCTTGTGTCGCGTGCCGAAGACTGGCGCTGGTCGAGCCTCGGCCAGCCATCCGAAGTCGATCCGCTTCCTCTGGCGTCGTGGCCTATTTCGCATGATCTGCCCCGGCACGGTCAGCAATGGCTCGAGTGGGTAAACGAACCGCAGACCGAAGGCGAACTGGCAGACTTGCGTATCTGCACGACACGAGGGCGGCCGTTCGGAAGTGATGCATGGGTCAAGCGGATCGCTGGGGAATTGAATCTTGGGGCAACACTGCGGCCGCGGGGGCGGCCCCGTGTCGAGCAGCGAGCGACGTGGGCCGGCTAGCCAACTCCGCAGATTGCCCAGATTTGGTGGCTGGCACCTTTTTCCAGATCATCACGCGGTTGTTTCCTGAATCGGCCACGGCGAGATGCAGCACGCCGTCGACCGCGGAGCGATGCAGGCAGATGCCGTATGGCCAGCAGAGTGAGTCGGCGGTGACGGCCCGCCAGCGGTTCTCGCCACTCGCGTCGAAGTCATCCTGGCCGAGCACGCTTGCAGCCGGCGCGGCGGCGGCCGCGTCGAGTGGCAGGGGCCAGATTAGGACGCGATTGTTCGCCGTATCAGCGACGGCGAGCAGATCGTCGGCCTGCGAGATTCCGTACGGAAACCGCAGCCGCGCAGGTCCCTGCGGACGGTGCGGCAGCTCCGTCGCCGTCGTGAAGTCAGGCTGGCCGAGCACGAGATCTGCCGGCCTGTCGCCTACGGGCTGCCCCGCCCACGACAGCACGCGATGATCCCCCGCGTCGGCGACGAACAGCCGCTGCTCGTCGCCGGCGATCGCATGCGGCCAGCGAAACGAATCGGGCCCAGCAGGGCCGCCGCGATTCTCCGCGGCTGATACCAGGTCCGGCTGCCCGAGTACGACGTCGGCCACACAGTCGTAGTCGGGCAGCCCGTTCCAGATGAGCATTCGACGGTTGCCCGTGTCAGCGACGTGCAGCCGGTCGGCGATCCACGCCACGCCGTAGGGCCAATACAGCGAGTCCGCCGCGACGCCGCCCCCACGGTTGCGATCCACCGCTTCCAGCGAACCCTGGCCGAGGCACCAGTCGGGCGGCCGGTCGGACTCCTGCGGCACCTCGTTCCACACGAGGATCCGGTGATGCCATGCATCGGCCACCATGAGCCGCCCCTCGGCCACGATCACGCCCGTCGGAAGATGCATGCCGTTGGCCGGGCCGCGGCCCGCTGCCGCCGGCCCCTCCGCCATGAACGACGCCTGACCGAGCACGATGTCAGCCGGTGCATGATCCTTGTCGGGCTCGCCGTGCCAGATGAGCACGCGGTGATTTCCTGAGTCGCAGACAATGAGTTGCTCGTCGTCGAGCCACACGCCTCGTGGTGCGTAGAGCTGGCTCGCCGTGGGCTGTGCCGCCGGTAGCGTTAGCCCGCCCGGCGCCGGTGCGCCGAGCCAGCCTGCGGGTGACCACGTGCCGCAACTCGGTGACGCTGCAGCTGCACTGATAGCAGAGGCAATCATGGGATTGCCTCCGTCCGCAGCATCTCCTCACTGAGTTCCTCGACCGCCGCCAGCTCGTCGGCGCAGCCGTGGGCCGCGAAGACCGCCGCCGCCGCCGTGAGGTTCGCAGCCGCCACGTCGAACTGGCCGAGATGCGCCAAGGCATTGGCCTGATTGAGCAGCGTTCGCGCGTGCCCCACCGGATCGCGTTCGGCTGTCCGCACGGCGAGCACGTCATCGTAGGCGGCCACCGCCCGCGCGAGGTTCTCCTCCGGATGCGACGAGGGCAGATACTGCAGCGCGTTGGCGAGGTTCATGGTCATGCTCGCCCAGAGGCCCGGCTCCCGATTCCGGTCGATCGCAGCGGCCGCCCAGCGAAACGCCTGCACCGCGATCCCCACCCGCAACTGGTCACTCGCCTCGCGGGCAGGCATCGAGAGATAGGCGAGGCCAAGATTGTTCTGCAGCCGCGCGAACCACGCCGGATGCCCTTCAGGCGTCACACCCAGCTGCAGCGCCTGTTGATAACACCGCACGGCTTCCAGCAGCGGCCCACGGCTCCCGTCGCTCCCCAGCTCCTGCAGCGCCTCGCCCAACTGCGTGAGGAGCGTCGCTCGATGCAGTGGGTCCCGCGGCGCACTCTCCGCCCGCAGCCGGTCGCGCAGCCTCGCCACGGCCCGTGACGGCTCCTCCGGCGGCAAGTCGAGTCGTGCAGCCAGCAGTTCCACGAGCTCATCCACCGCCCAATCAACCGCCGGCGAGAGCGCCGCCCCCGGCTCGAACGCCTCCGCCTCGATCAAAAAAGCCGTCACCTTCCGCGGATATTCCTCCTTGAGCAGCCAGCGACCAAACGCAATCGCATGATCCCACCGAAACGCATGCAAATTGACACCCTCGAGCGGCGGCAGGCGCTCCACCTCCTCCCCGGGCACTTCATAGATTGCTGCTCCACGGCCCCCCGACACCTTGGCCTCCTCTGCCACCCCGATGGAAGGCAACGCGAATGGCGCTACGGGAGGCAAGGGGGTCGGCGACTGCTCGAGGAGCATTTGGACCGAGTCTTCGAGGTCCACCGCGACGAGACAGTTGCCGCCCCCGAAGCCGGCACCCCTCAGTCCGGCCCCCTCCTCGCCCCTCTCATCAGCCGCCTCCTCGCCGCCATCGCGCCGACACGCATCCACCAGAATCACATGATCACAGCCGCGCATCTGAAACGCCACATCCATGCCGCCGGTGCCCCCATCGGCACATTCGACGCCGTCGCGCAGTCCCCGCTCCCACAGCCGGCGAACGAGCACCGGCCCGGCGGCGTCGTCACCCCGTAGCAGGTTGCCACAGCCGATCACGAGCGTGCGAGTCCGTCGATCGCTCATGTGCCCGCGCCGATCCGAAACCGCGACAGCTCGCGCCCCGTCTTGCCGTCGTAGGCATGCACCGTGCACACCAGGCACGAGTCGTACGAGCGGGCCACATGCCCCATTTCCACCGGGTCGGCCGGGTCGTGCACTGGTGAGCCGATGAACGACTGCTCCATCGGGCCGTGCACGTCGTGGGCGTCCTGCGGGCCGATGTTCCAGGCGGTGGGCGTGATCACCTGGTAGTTGGCGATCCTACCCTCATCGATGACGATCCAGTCGGAGAGCGCGCCGCGGGCGGCCTCGGTCGAGCCAAAGCCGCGGCCCGAGGCATGCTCGACCGGCTTCGCGTAGAAGTCGGCGTGGAGGTCGAGCTCGCCGAGCCACTGCTCCACGAGCATGATGTACTTGCAGGCCTCGTGCATCCGCGCCATCACGCGCACGAGCACGCTCGGCCCGGCCTTCTGCACGGCGTCGAGGAAGAGCGGATCGTGATCCTGGTGGGCCGCCGCACCAGGCCGGCCCGCGATCACCTGCCGGGCCAGCGGCCCCGCCTCCAGTGGCGTCGGCCCCACGCCAGGAATCTCGTACCGCGGGCTCTTCGCCCAGCTGTACTTGCCCTGTTTGTGTCCCTCGGCCGGATCGATGGGGTCGGTCTGGCCGTCCCAGGGATGGAGGTAGGTGTCGCCGCGATAGAAGGAATGTGCCGTGCTCTCCCGCACGTGGAGCTGGTCGAAGTCGTGGAACTGGCCGCCGGCGTAAACGCCGGAGCGATTGATGAGCGCGTCATTGCGGCCCTCGATCGTCGGGTGCTCGTAGAGGTCGGGCTGGAAAGAGGTGCCCGTGGCGAGAAACGTGCCGCAGCCGAAGCCAAACCGGTCGAGACCGATCGCCCGGGCGTGCCTGAGAAACAGGCCGCAGTCGGAGTTGCGCTGGCTCTCGTTCTCCTCGGCCCAGGCAAGCACGTCGCCCCACGACTTGTTCTCGAGCCACCGCTCTCCGACGTGACGCGGGCCACGGCGATCCTCGACCACTGGAAGCGGGAGTGGCTGGAGGCACACTGGCTCGGCTGCTCCGTCGAGCGGTGGCTCGAGAACAAGTCGTGGGGGGACGTGCTTGCCTGGGCCGAGGAGAACG
>JAPOJV010000154.1 GCA_029978085.1 bacterium | reverse complement strand
CTCACGAGCCGACCGCGGGAGTTCGTGATCAACATCGACCGCGACGGCAATTACTTCGCAGGTGCGCGGCCGGTGCGACTCGACGACCTCCGGCAGCTGCTCAGGCAGTCGGCCGCCGACAACCCCAGCCGGCAGACGGTGATCCTGCGGGCCGACGAGAACGCCCTCCACAAGTTCGTGGTGGCGGCGATGGACGCCTGCGTGCAGGCGGGGATCGACGACTACCAGGTGCAGTCGGCCAACGCTGCTCCGTCGCCATAAGGCACTCACATGCCACGCCGCGGGCTCCTCGACACCGCATGGGCCTATCGCCGCCGGCTCCTCGCCGCCGCGGTCGCGAGCCTCGCGCTGCATCTCGTGCTGGCCCGCGGCCTGGCCGTCACGCGGCTTGGCCTCGAGGGCAATCAGGCCGCCGATACCGCGGCCGCCAAGATTTTGAAGCCGAAACGCCGCAGTGACTACCGGCTCGAGGTGCCGGCGTCACCGTCGTCGAATCGTCCGACCCACGAGCGACCACTCGACGTGCGGCTCGCACCGCCACAGTCCGCGCCGCGAAAGGTCACGACGCCTGCGCCTGCCGAACGTCGGGTGACCTCACGGCGCGAGGCCGATGCTCCACCACTCGTGCCGCTGTCACAGCCACAGACCGCCGCGGCGGCCATGACAGCCGCAGCCGCGCTCACCCGCGGCACCACCACGGCCCCGAGCGAACGGATCGACGCATCGATCGCGGGCGTGGGCAGCGTGACCGATTCCGTGGAGCAGCCGACCCCTGCCGCCGCGGCATCGGCTGCGGCGACCAGGAGCGGGGAGTCGGCCGTCGTCGCCGCCCCGCGGCCGCGCGAGGTCGCGCTCCTGGAACGGCTGGCGAGTTCATCCCAACCGCGGCCCTCGACCGACAGCATCGCGCCGCTCGCCGTGGCCGGCTCAGGTCCGGCACGATCCGCGACCGTGGCTTCGGGGATCACCGCGGAGGTGACGACAAACGAGGCCGCACCGGCGACGATCGCGGAGACACTCGCCCCGCAGCCCACGGCTCGGCCGCTCTCCCGGCCACTGGCGACGCAGCCGCTCGCAGCCCCCGTGATGGGCCGCGCAGCGGCCGCGGCCCAGGCCGGCGACGCGGCCACCGAGTCGGCGGTCGGTGGCGGCCGCGCTGCCACCGATCCGCTTGCCGCGGGCCCCGCGGCGCCGCTCGGTCGGGCTGCGGCTCCAGCGACCGTAGGCATCGATGCATCGGTCGCAGCCATTGCTCCTGGCATCGGCGTGGCAGCGGCCGTCGCGGCCGCTGCCACCGGTTCCACGCAGTCAGCCGTGGCCGATGGCTTTGCCGCTCTCGCTCCAGCCGCCGTCGGCCGCAGTGCCGGTGGACTCGCGGCGGCCCGCGATACAGAAACGGGCGTCACCCGGGGCGGCACGGCAGTCCCCGCCGACGGCGACGAAGAACTCTCCGGTGCAGAGCCCGCCGACGCTGCCGCCGCCGCACCGCTCGGCCCTGCCGCAGTGCCACTCGATCGCGTGGCCTCCGTGTCGCTGCCGGCGGAGGGGCGTGTTCGCGACGTGTCCGAAGCGTTCGCCCGCCGGGCGCCCGACAGGCGGGCCGACCGCCGGGCCGGCTCACCGGGTGACGAAGCCGCCGCGACGGCCGAGCGGGCCGATGCCGTCGTGGCCCGTGGCCTCGAGTTTCTGGTGCGGTCGCAGCAGGCCGACGGCCGCTGGAGCCTCGGGCGTTTCGCCGGTGGCACGGCGGCCGATGTGCCGAAGCTCGAAAGCGAGACGGCCGCCACCGGTCTGGCGCTCCTCTGCTTTCTCGGCGCGGGACACGACCACTTCGACGGCCCGCATCGCGACACCGTCCGCCGCGGTCTCGAGTTTCTGATCGCCGCGCAGAAGCCCGACGGTGATCTCTACGTGCCGGCCGATGATCTTTCCAACAGCTGCGCCTGGCTCTACAGCCACGGCATCGCAGCGATGGCGCTTTGCGAGGCCGTCGGGATGACGGGCGACGCCCGGGTGAAGCCTGCAGCCACGCAGGCCTGTCGGTTCATCGCCGCCAGCCAGCATCCCGACCGCGGCGGCTGGCGCTACACGCCCCGGAGCGATGCCGATCTTTCCGTGAGCGGCTGGATGCTGGTGGCCCTCCGGGCCGGCTCGCTCGCCGGCCTCGACACCGATCCTCAGGCGATCTCGGGCGTCCGCACGCTGCTCGACGCCGCGGTCGTACCCGGCAATCCGGCCCGCTATCTCTACAACCCCCGCAATCCCCAGCAGCGTCCGTCGCGATTATCAACTGCCTGCATGACCGCGGTCGGTGCGCTGATGCGACTGCACACCGGGTCGCAGCCCGCGGACCCGAAGATCATGGCCGCGGCGAAAGCGCTTCTCTCCGTGCCCGTCACCTACGGCACGGCCACCGATAAAACCCGTGATGCCTATCTCTGGTATTACGCCTCGCAGGTGCTCGTGCATACCGGCGGGCCGGACTGGGACCGCTGGTATCGCAGCCTCGTGGGCACGCTCGCTTCGACACAAGACACGGCCGGCGCGAAGTCTGGCAGCTGGGATCCCCTCGGCCCGCAGCCCGACCGCTGGGGCCAATACGGCGGCCGACTCTACGTGACGGCCCTCCACCTGCTCGCGCTCGAAGTTCCCTACCGCCACCTGCCGACGTACACCGCGGCCCGCTGAAACCCGCAACCAGGCGTTGACCAGCCCCTTGACAGATACTGTTATTATGTACACTTTCTCAAGAGCGGCCGCCGCGAAGCGGTACACTTGATCTCATGGCTGCCGCACCCGAAACGCCGAACCCTGAAACGTCGAGCGAAGATCCCTGGGCCCGCATGCCGGGGCCGAGCGTCGTGACGTTTGGCTTCGACGTGCTCGACCGCGTGGAGCAGGCGGTGGCGATGGTGAAGGAACGCCTCAAACGGGCCGTCGCAGCCCTCGACGCAGCGGGCATCCCGCATGCCGTCGTGGGCGGTCATGCGGTCGCCGCCTGGGTGGCCCGCATCGACCCGGCTGCGGTTCGCACGACGGTGGATGTCGATCTGTTGATCGACCGCGCCGATCTGCCGCGGGCGACCGCTGCCCTCGAGGCAGTGGGATTCATCCATTCATTCACGTTCGGGATCAACATCTTCGTAGACGGACCGCAGGGCAAAGCCCGGGAGGCGGTGCATATTCTCTTCGCCGGTGAGCCGGTGAAGCCCGCCGATCCCGCCGCGGCCCCAGAGCTTTCCGCTGTCCAGACGCTCGACGGCTACCGGATCGTCGATCTCGATCGGCTGATCACGATGAAGCTCACAGCCTACCGCGACAAAGACCGCACTCATCTTCGAGACATGATCGACGTCGGCCTCATCGACGCCACCACACTGGATCGCATCCCAGTCGTGCTCCGCCCCAGGCTGGAGCAGCTGCTCGCCAATCCCGACGGCTGAGCAAGCTGGGGACGGGTACCAGTGCCACCAGCCCGAACGCCTTCACGCTGCCGCGTCGAGAATCGTGCCGTTGCACCAGATCCGCACCTGCTTGCTGCGGGCGTAGGCCAGCAATTCCCGCGAAATAACCTCGCACGCGACCAGCGGAACCGCCACGAGTCCAGCCTTCCGCAGGATGCCGGCTCGCTGCTCAGCCCGATCGATGTCATCGGCATGGCACGTCACGGAAACCTCCACGACGACGTGGCTGGCAACGCCATCAATGACACCTGCCGCAATCGCGTCCGCCCGCAACACCTCGTCGGCTTCGACGGCGTCGATGGATTGCTCGATCGCGTCGAGAACCTGGTCATTCCGAAGCAACTTACCCCGCCGCATCAGCCGGCCAAGGTAGGACGTCAGCCGATCGCGAAACTGGACCTCGAACGTTCGGCCCAGCACTGCATCAAGGCGATTTCCATGACGCCCCACCTCCTCTCCCAGAGATTGAACGACCTGAGTGAGCGTTGCCAGTTGGGCCTCAGTGCGTGACTGAGCCTCCGCGAGCTGGGCGACCTTGATCTCAGTCCGCTCCTGAGCCTCCGCGAGCTGGGCGACCTTGACCTCGGTTCGCTCCAGAGCATCTGCGAGCTGGGCGACCTTCCCTTCGGTGCGCTCCTGGGCCTCCGCCAGCCGACCGACGGTGGCGTTGAGCTCACGGAACTCAGCCTTGGTCACCGTCTCTCCCAGTTCCTCGAACATTGGCCCGAGGGTGTGAGCCAGCGACTTGGCGGCCTCTTCGCCCAGCGACGACCGCAGATCTTCGTAGATGCGATACGTGTTCATGACGAGAAAGTGTACAGGCGTCTATACCCTCCGTCAACCCATCAGCCGCCGCGGGATCCCCTCGCTTCCGCTCAGGGCTTGTATCGACGGACATGGAAGCCCGCCACATCGGCGGCGTTGCGGCTCACGCGCCGGCGTTCTCCTTCGCCGGCTCCTGCTCACGCAGCGCCCGGGGCTCGGCAGCCGGCCGCACCTTCCACTGCGAGTACGGCCGCTGGTCGGCCCCCTTCTCGGCCGCCGTGCCGAACAGCAGTCGCTCCACTTGGTCGGTCTCGATCCGCACCTTGCCAAACCCGGCGTGCGTTCCCTGGATCGTCTGCCCATCGACTGTTTCCGCCATCAGTGCCACGCGCCGACCGCCCGGCCAGATGCCCGTCACGGCCAACCCCTGCGGCGGCTCGGCGGCCGGAGCGGCCGGCTGCGGGCCGAGCTCTTCCGGATGCAGCCAGATCGCCCGCGCCACCGCGTCGCGCGGAAACACCTGCTCCTTCCCCGGCAGCTCGATCCGCACGGTGGTGTCATCGGCCGCGATCAGCCGGCCTCGCACGTAGTCGCCGTTCTTCATCCTGAGCACGTGCGTCGGCGGCCGCGATCGTTGCATGCGGGGAATCGTCAGCAGCCGCTCGAACCGCACGCGGTCGAGCGCCCGCCCCGGCACAGACGGATCGAACTCGACCGCCTTCACGAGTGCGGCCGGCACCTCGACCGGCTCTTCCGCCGTGCCCGCCAGCGGCGTGACCAGCTTCAGCCGTTCGGCGTCGATCGCCACGACGCGACAGGGCGTGCTCTCCCCACTCGTCAGCACCACCACCGCCGGAAACGCGACCACGTCGCCGGCTGACTCGGGTCCCGCCAGCTCCGCATGCGTCTCGAGCGCCTGCCGCAGGAACTGGCCGCCGGCTATCGCCAGCCGCCCGCGCACCAGTTCGATCGTCCGCGGATCCTCGCCAGCGGCATCGGTCACCTTGATTCGCACCGGCGTGCCCACCTGCCCTCGCAGGAGGTCGGTCACCTCGTCGGGCTCGAGTCCCTTCGTCGGCACGAACCGGGCCTTCTCGGCTGGGGCGATCGCCACGATCCGATCACCGGGCTGCAACCGGCCATCCTGCGCTGCGGCGCCGTCCTCCGCGAGCATCGTGACCACGAAGCCGCCGTCATCCGTCCGGCTCACCATCCCGCCGATGCCACCGATCATCCCCGACTCATCGGTGTCGGCAGGCCCCGCCACATAGTCGAGCCGACCGGAGAACGGCTTCTTCGTCGCCACAAACGGGCTCGCCACGATGCTGCCCGCCGGCTGCCAGCCCACACCGCTATCGACAGCCGCGAGTGCCCCACGCATCGCGAATCCGTCGCTCTCCAGACTCCCCTCGCGGCCAGACAGTTCGAGGGGCGTCGCAGCCGGCACCAGCGACTGCAGCGCAACGAGCTGCGAGAAACGTATGCCGAGCGGCTCCGCAAGGCCCTGCCGTCGAATCCACATACCCTCGGCATCGACGTTCACGAGTGCGCCCGACACGACGTCGCCGTTCGCACCGATTGCACGCACCTGCGCCCCTTGCTTCGGCCCCGTGGCCTCGCCCCGTGGCAGCGAGATTTCCGTGACGTCGGCGGCCGGGATCCGCGTTTCCTGCTCGCCGTCCCGCACCATGAATGCGCCGGCCAGGGCATCGAAGCCTTCGATCTCGCCAGCTCGCGGCTCACCGTTTCGCACCGCGATCGTGGCCTGATCGATGTCGTCGAGCGTCGGCTCGGTCACGGTCCAGGGCGTCACCCGCAGGCTCTCCAGGCAGATGTCGCCACTGGTGAGCGAGAGCCGCACGCCACGTAACGGCTCCGCGCCAGCCGCAGGGGCCAGTTCGATGTCGGCCGCGGGCTGGTCCCCTGCGGCGGGGAGCACCACCGCCATCCGCCCCCGCGGCTGATCGACGAAGAGTACGATCCGCAGCGAATCGGCAGCTGCGTCGAGCGAGATCGGCTCGAGCGCGGCCTTGCCGGCCGTGCGACGCACGACGGCGAGCGTCGGCCCACCGGCAGCCGGCCGGAGCAGCTCGAGCACGAACTGCTCGTCGCCGGCCACGCCGTCGGACACGAGCGAGAACCGAAACTCGGTCGGCGTCGTCCACGACACGCCGATGTCGTATCGGGCCCGCGGCGGCGCCGCCACGTCGCGCGAGATCGAGCCGCCGTATCGCGACGTGAGCAGCCGTCCCGCTTCCTCGCGCCAGGCATTGCCAGGCTTCTGTTCCCAGCCGGCCAGGCCACCGGGCCCGTCGAACGAACCACCACCGGCGCCGCGTCGGGCGATGCTCTCCACCTCGTCCCGGCGGACCCGCAGCGATTGACGGCCGGCCCCGCTGCCGGCCTCGACCGTGATCGTGTCGGCATCGATTGCCTGAATCACGCCCGTGATGATGTCGCCGCCGCGCAGGTGCAGCCGGAACGCATCGGCCGGGGGCTTGCCGGGATCGAGAGCCGTTCCGAACCGCACTCCCGTCACATCGGCCAGGCGAAACTCAAACGGCGTCGTGAACAGCGGCGACTGCCATACGAGCGTCTCGCGACCGTCACCGGCCTCGGGAGCCGGCACGAGTTCGCCGGACACGAATCCGCCCCCGCGCAGGTCGAGCACGCCCCGCGGCGCCGGCTGAGTCGGCTGCGGCGTGGCGGCGAGCGATGCACTGCCGCACAGTGCGGCACCGGCGACGACCGCCGCGAGGCAACGCCCGTAGATTCGTGATGGCATGCTCGACATCGCTGACCTCCTTCACTTGGACGATGCGTCAAGTGTATCGGCGAGTCTTTGTACCGGTCACGGCGTGACCGGGCTACCTGTGGCCTTGTCACGCCGTGACAAGTATTCCGGCGTGGCCTTGTCACGCCGTGACAAGTATTCCGGCGTGGCCTTGTCACGCCGTGACAAGTATTCCGGCGTGG
>JAPOJV010000056.1 GCA_029978085.1 bacterium | reverse complement strand
GAGGCGAGGTCGAGGCCGGAGAGGCGGCCGGTCTCGTCCACGCACCACACGCGGTCGCCACCGGCTGCGACCAGCCGGCCGACGAGTTCCGTCTGCCAGAGGAGTTCGCCTGTCGTCGCGGAAAGTGCCGCGATGCCGCTCGGACCCAGCGAGACCACGATCGTGTCGCCGGCGACGATCGGGCTGCCTTCCGGATGGTCGGGCAGGGCGACCCGCCAGGCGATGGCGAGGCCGGGCCGCGGCTTGTCTTTGGCGAGTGGGTCGGCGAGTTCGATCCGGGTGAGCGTGGCGGGCCATGCCGCGCCGAACGGGCCGGTCGTCGCGTAGAGCGTGCGGCCGCGGGCCACAGGCTGCGCGGCGAGCGGGTCACCGAGTGGCAACTCGTGCCGCAGCCAGCCCTGCTTCGTTCGCTCGAGCGCGACGAACGTGCCGTCGGTCGTGCTCCAGGCGATGCCATCGGCCAGTGGCACCGGCGCGAACGCGGTCTCACCGCCAGCGTTGATCGTCTTCGGGTCGAGGCTTTCGGTGAACGAGGCGGGTGTGACAGCCTGCTTGCCGCTGCGGGCAGTCTGCTTCGTCGCGCCGGCGGCAGTCGGTGACGTGGCCGACCGTCGGGGATTCATCGGTAGCCGTAGCACGCCTTCATTGGGAACCGCGGCATACACCCAGTCACCCGACGGCACGGCCGCCGCGCCGGGCAGCTGGCCAAGCTGTGTGTCCCAGGCCACCGTGCCAGTGCGACGATCGATCGCCGAGATCGCGAGATCGTGGGCCACGGTGACGACCTGCGGGCCGATGCCCGCCGCGCCCGTTGCGCCACCGCCGGCGCCGAGTTGCTGTGACCAGAGGAGCGTGCCGGGGGGCAGTCCGCCTTCCTCGCGGGCCGCCTGAATCGCGTGCACGCCACCGTCGCCCGTCTGCGCCACGACGAGTCCGTCTCCCACCGTCACCTGCTCGAGTCGCCAGCTGCCTACGCCCGAGGGGATCTGCAGGATCCACTGCCGCTCGAGGCCTGCGGCCCGCGCGGTGAACTCGTCGGCGACGGAGCCGCAGACGACGGGTTCGGCATGGAGGGCGGATGCGAGGCTGGCGCTCGCCAGGAGCAGGGAGGCGAGCAGCGGCCGCGGATGGATCGGAGGAAGCATCGAGAGAAACTCTTGCGGAGAGGAATTCACGGGCAGCCGCCGAACGGACTCATTGAGAGTAGTTCGCCGTCGGTGAGACGCAAAAAAACACACCTAGCCCGTTGCGCCCCCCGTAGCCCGCACACGGAATGCGCGGACTATGGGCCACCCATGCCCCGGGAACGTGGTAACCTGAAGACCTTCCCGAGCCCCCCGATGAACCGACCACGCCCTGGAACCCGAGCCTGATGCCGGCACCGCAGCCATCCGGTGCCCGCGATCCTGCCGCGGTCGTGCTGGGCTATTTCAGCTTCTCGTCGGGCGGCTTCGATCCCGCTGTCTGGCGGGCCATGAACGCGCTCTTTGCCGCCGCTGAGCCGGCCTCTGCCCACGGGCCGACCGAACTGCCCGACACGGCGGCACGGGTGGAATCCCTCCTTGCTCGCCGGCTCGCCGATCTCGCCGCCAGCGAAGCCGCGTTTCGCGATCCGACGCAGGCGCGACTCATCATCGAACTCGTATTCGAGCGACTGCTCCCCGGCTATCGGGCCTTCCATGCCGACCTGCTCGAGCATCAGCCCCCCGGCGGCATCGAGCGGCCGTTCTTCGTGATGGCGGCGGCCCAGGCCGTGCTCGCGGCGGCGGCCACGGGTGACGACACTGATCCGCAGGCGATCGTGACCGCGGCGATCGAGCGGCTCAACGACTACGCCGGCTGGCGGCCCGTCGCCGTGCTGGAGAACGGCCGGCTCTCGGAGCCCTATGCCCACGAGCGGGTGCGGCCCATTCCGCTGTTCATCGCCGGCGCGGGCCCGGCGCAGGGCCGCTACGCCGAGATGGTGGCCACGGCGATCGAGATCTTGCGGCAGGCGCCGCCGCCGCTCCTCCGCCAGGCCGACTTCGATCTTGATCTGCTTGAAGAGATCGCCGTCGATCCGCGGGCGTTCGACTTTCTGCACCCCGCTGCCAGCCGGCCGAACTATCTCTTCGGCATGTGGGATCCCACGCGGATCGACGAGAACGGCTGCTACAGTCGCATGGTGCTCCAGCAGGTGACGCTCGACGGCATCCTCTCGTGGCCGGCGCAGGCACAGGCCGGCGGCGACAACTCGCCCGAACTCGAACCGCAGCTGCGGTGGGAGTCGGGGGCCGTGCTCGCCGGCGTGGTGCTGATGGCGGCGGGCCTGTCTGGGCACGGTCCCGGCGCCCGGCAGGCGGGGCTGCCTCTCGCCGAACTTTTGCCGCGGATCGCCGGCTATCGCGACGAGTTCTACCGCTGGCTGCTCACGACGCTGCCCCCTGATCACGGCCGCAGGCTGGAGGAGGAGGCGCGGCGGATGCACCAGCCATTCGGTGGCGTCCGCCGCCATATCAACGCCGTCCTCGCCGGTCGCCGTGCGCGGCAGGTGGAAAACGTGGCGCTGGCGGCAGTGTTTGCGCGGCTTGGCCGAGCCGCTGCCGCCGAGCGACTGGCCGGCGAGGTCCCGGCGGCTTCGGCCCGAATGTTCGCGCGGATCACGGGCCGCGTGGTGGCCGCCAGCCGCGGGCTCGTGCTCGCGCCTGCGGCCGTCGAGCGAGCGCTCGACGAACTGGATGCCGCCACGCAGCTCTTGTTTCGCGCGGTCGAATGCGGCGCCGCCGTCGATCCCTGGAACATCCTCGGCATGTCGGGGCAGTTTCCCCTGCACGAGCCGGGAGGCGAGAGCCTCACCGATCCGCGGGTCGATGACCTCGTGAACGTCACGGAGTCGATCCTCGACGGCTACGCCGCGGCCTGGCGACAGGCTGAACTGGCCGGCAGTGGCGCAGTCGCCGCGCGGGCGGCCGCGGCGCTCGACCGACTCGCTTCCTGGTGGGATCGCTTCGCCACGACCACGGTCTCGGGCGTGCCCCACGTGTCGGGGCGTGAGATCGCCGGCTCGACGCGGGAGGTGATTGCGGCGCTCGAGCGGCGGCGGGCCACCGGTCCTGCCACACCCCCGGGATTCTGGCGGCAGGAGGTGGCGGGCTTCGCATCGCCCCGCACCCACGCCCAGGCGGCGGAGGCCCTGCTCGGCGAGGGCGATCTCGACGGCGCCCAGGGACTGCTCGTGCACTGGGCCTCGCTGCTCGAAGGGGAGGCCGTCGAGCGGACGGGCGGTATGTGGCTCACCGCCGCCACGCGGTGGGTCGATCTCGCCGCTGCCGACGCATCTTCGGAAGGACGGCTGCGGCTGCGCCGGTTTTTGGAATTCATGGAAGCCAACACGGCCGGGCTCGTCGATCTCGTCGAGACGGCCGCCGCCGGCCGCGAGCCCGGCGACCGCCGCGGCGACGCGCCGGACGACGAGAACGGCGATCCGGATGAAGACGATCAGTCGGCGGGCGAAGAGAGCGTGGCCTCGGCCTATGAGTCGATGGTGTGGCGCGATTCGGCCGACGACGGCGTGGATGGCGGCATGATCGATGTGGACGCGCCGGGCGCGGTCGCGGGCGGGCCGGCGGCCCTCGAAGATGCGGCTGAACTGCTCGCCGGCACGATCCGGCTCATCGGCCGCGCGGTCACGGCCTGGTGTGCGGCCGATGCCGCCGCGGGCACGCAGCCGGCCCGCTCGGAGATCGACGCGGTGATCGGCTGGCGGCACTCGCTGCGGCGGTTGCGGCGCGGGCTGGTGGCCGCGGCGAACGTGGTGGCGGGCCGGGATCAGGCGCCGCCCCCCGGGATGTCGCCGACCGAGTTCGACCGGCTGCGGTGGCAGCGCGACGCGGCCGCCGAGCGGCTCGTCGACGCGGCCGTGCGGGCGAGCGAGACGCTCTGGATCCTGTCCGCGCGACTGCATGTTGGCCGCCCGGGATCGCAGCCGGCGCCGGCCGGGATCGGCAGGCTCTTCGCCGCGCTGTTCACCGGCGATGCCGCGACGGCGCGGTCGGAGTTGGAGCGGCTGAGCAAGCGGCTCGCTGGCAAGCCCGTGCTCTACGTGCCGCTCTCCCGGGGCGGCCGCCCTGACCGGATCGCGCGGGCCCGTAGCCGCGAGCGGCTGCTCGAGCGGCTCGCCGGCTGCCTGCCTCGCGTGGGGCTGGTGAAGGAGACCGCGGCGGTCGTGCAACTGGCCAAGGCCCTCGAGAGCCGTCGGCCGCCGGGCGCCGCCAGCGTGAGCGAGTTCGACCGCGTGTTCGAGGCGGCCACGGGAGCGCTCGTCGAACGCATCGTGGAGAGTGCGACGACCGCCGACGTCGATGCCGAGGCGGCCACGCAGCGAATCCTCGACGGCCTCGCACTGCTCGTGCCGCGGCTGCTCGAGACCTGGCTGACCCACGCCCGACAGCTGCGGCTCTCCGTGCTCGAACGGGTGCGGGACGACAAGGCGTTTACGGTGACCCGGCAGTTCATCGAGGACTACGGCAGCGGCCTGTTCACGCAGCACGTGCTTACGCCGGCATCGCTCCGCGGCATCCTGCGCGGCGGCGTGCGGCACCACATCGAGCAGCTCATCGAACGCGCGGAGCCGGAGGCGTTTGCCGGTGACGAGCCCCGCGGCGATCGATCGCGACCGCGGCAGCCCACCCGGCTCATCGAAGATCTGGCGAGCGGCGCGCTGCCGATGAACCAGGCCGTGGCCCGGCTGCGGCTCGTGCTGGAGAGCATCGCGGAGAACCATGCCGAGTATCGCGACTGGAACTCCACCACCACGCAGTCCGACCGCGGCGAATGCCTCCACATCCTGCTCGACTATCTGCGGGTGAAGGCGGAGTATGACCGGATCGCCTGGACGCTGCGGCCGGTGAACATGGCCCACCGCGTGCTCGCCCGCCGTGGAGCCGTGCAGGCGGCCGAGTCGTGGCGGCAGCGGATGCGGGACGAGACGGCCGAAACGGCCGCGGAGCTCGTGGACCGGATCGTGCGACTCGAATCGCAGTGGGGCGTGCGGCTGGCGAGCGTGGGCGACCGGGTTCGCCGGCCGTTCACCGCGGCACTGGAACAGGACGAACTGGAGGCGCTCGTCGATCCCGCCGCGGCGGAGTTGGCGACGGGCAAGCCCGCCGGGGCCGGTGCCGCGCTCGAGGCGAAGGCGGAGACGTTTCGTGGCGTGGCCAGCGGCTCGGGCGTCGAGGTGCCGGACTGGCTCGAGCGGCTTTCGGCGGCCGTCGATCGGGCCGCCGAGAAGGTCGAGGCGGGAGGCTTCGAGCCGCAATCAGTCGCGGGCGCGGAGCGGACGAGCCTGCCAGGGGCCGTGCCGTGGGTGCCCATGGCGTGGGAGGCAGTGCACGCCGCCCTGGCCACGTGAGTCGGGGTTGCCCGCGCCCCGTCGCTCCGCAACGGGCTGTGCGCCACGGGTAGCCCAGTCACGCCGTGACCGGAAAGTACCTTGTCACGGCGTGACAAGCCCACGCGGAGTGACGGGCCTACGGCTTCGTTTGCTCCACGGTATCCTTGAAGACTTTCCCCTCCGCCGTACCGTGCCTGTCATGAGCCTGCCTCTTCTCCGCGCCTCCGAGCACCTTCACGACGTCCGCTACGAGATCCGCGGGGCGCTCGCCCGCCGCGCCGAGCAGCTCGAGCGGGAGGGGCACGAGATCGTGAAGCTCAACATCGGCAATCCCGGCGCCTTCGGGTTCCGGATGCCGGGGTCGATGCGGGTGGCCGTGGTCGAGAACCTCCACCAGGCCGATCCCTACTCGCACCAGAAGGGAATCTTCGCGGCCCGCGAGGCCGTGGTGATGCAGCAGCAGAGCCGCGGCGTGATGGACGTCACCGCCGACGACGTGTTCATCGGCAACGGCGTGTCGGAATTGATCATGCTCGCGATGCGGGCGCTGTTGAACCCCGGCGACGAGGTGCTCGTGCCGAGCCCCGACTATCCGCTCTGGACGGCGAGCGTGGTGATCCACGGTGCGAAGGCGGTGCACTATCCGTGCCGGCCCGAGCGGGGCTTCGTGCCCGACCCGGTCGAGGTCGAGCGGCTCGTCACGCCGCGGACGCGGGCCCTCGTGGTCATCAACCCCAACAATCCCACGGGCGCCGTCTATCCGCGAAAGACGCTCGCGGCCCTGGCCGACATCGCCCGGCAGCGGCACCTCGTCTTCTGCGCCGACGAGATCTACGACGAGATGCTCTACGACGGCGCGGAGTTCGTGCCGGCGGCGAGCCTCGACGACTCGCTCCTCTGCCTCACGTTCGGCGGCCTGAGCAAGGTCTACCGGGCCTGCGGCCTGCGGGTGGGCTGGCTCGTGTTCTCGGGTGAGCGGGAGCATGCCCGCGACTACATCCAGGCCGTTGAGCTGCTGGCCAGCCTGCGGCTCTGCTCCAACGTGCCCGGGCAATATGCCGTGCAGACGGCCCTCGGCGGCTATCAGTCGATCGTCGATCTCACGAAGCCTGGCGGCCGGCTGCATGCGACGCGGGCCGCGGTGCTGGATGCGGTGCGGCGGAGCAAGTATCTCTCCGTCGTGCCGCCGCAGGGGGCGATGTATGCCTTCGTGAAGGTGCATGCCGACCGGCTGCCGGGGGGTGTCGAGGCCTTCGACGACCAGGCCTTCGCGCTCGATCTCCTTGAGCGGAAGCACGTGCTCGTGGCCCCCGGTTCGAGCTTCAACGTGCCGTATCGCGACCACTTCCGGGTCACGCTTCTGCCCGACGCCGAGCAGATGGCCGACGTGTTCGGACGGATCGAATCGCTGCTCGACGAATACGCCGCGCGGTAGCCCGGTCACGGTAGCCCGGTCACGGTAGCCCGGTCACGCCGTGACCGGAATGCTTGTCACGGCGTGACAAGCCCACACCGGAATGCTTGTCACGGCGTGACAAGCCCACGTGGTACAACGACGGCATGGCCGCTGCGCTCCCCGAACCGTCTTCCAGCCCCGGCACCGCGGCCCGCGGTCGCCGGCCGCTCGCCGTTTGGCTCGCCGGTCGGCTCTCGCTCGATTCCGCACTCGCGATGGCGGACCGGCTCGCCTGGGAGGTGTCGGAGCCCGGTGGCCGGCCGCCGACCTTGCTCGTGTACGAACTTGAGCCGGTGATCACGATCGGTCGACTCGGCTCGCGGGCCGACGTGCAGCTCACCGATGACGAGCTTCGGGAACGCCGACTGACGCTGAGGTTCGTCGGCCGCGGCGGCGGCGCGGTGCCCCACGGGCCGGGTCAGGTGTGCGTATCGCTGTTCGCGACGCTCCAGGATCTCGGCCTCTCCGAACACGACGTCGGAGGCTACCTCACCCGACTCGAGGCCGGCCTGGAGGCCGCGCTGCGGCAGGTGCGGTGCGGCCCGATTCGGCACCCGGGCGTGCCCGGCGTCTTCGGCCGCACGGGGCTGCTTGCAGCGGTGGGTGTGACCGTCAGGAGGGGCGTGGTGCGGCACGGGGCCTTCGTCAACGTCAGCCCCGGGTTCGAGCCGCTCGACGCCGTGCAGGCCGTTCCGCGGTCACCATTCGCGGCCGGCCTGCCGACGCGTACCATGGGGTCGGTGCAGGCCGACCTGCAGCGGAAGGTGCGACCACAGGACGTGCGGACCGCGATCGTGCAGCAGGTGGGCGATGCCTTCGGGTTTGCGAGGACGAGCATCCAGTCGGGGTTTCCCGTGCCCGTTCCCGTCGTCGCAGCCCGCACCATGGAGGCCGTGAGCCGTGTCGGATAGCACTTCATCGATGTCGTCACTGTCGCTCCCCATCATCAGTGATGTCGCCCCTGCGCCGCCGCCGGCCGTGCGCCGGCTGCCGCCGTGGCTGCGGCAGAACCTGGGCGCCGGCGGCGGCCACGGCGAAACGGCCGGGCTGATCGCCGAGTTGAATCTCGAGACGGTCTGCTCGTCTGCCAAGTGCCCCAACCGGCTCGAATGCTGGTCGCAGAAGACGGCCACGTTCATGATTCTCGGCAACGTCTGCACGCGGCCCTGCGGCTTCTGCTCGGTGCCCAAGGGCAAGACGGAGGCGCTCGAGCTCGACGAGCCGGAGCGGGTCGCCGAGGCCGCCCGGCGGCTCGGGCTCAAGCACGTGGTCATCACGAGCGTGACCCGCGACGACCTGCCCGACGGCGGCGCCGAGCATTTCCGGCGGACAGTCGAGGCCGTGCGGACCGCGACCGGCGCGGCGGTCGAGGTGCTCGTGCCCGACTTCATCGGCAAGGAAGGAGCCCTCGAGCGGCTCATGGAGTCGAAGCCCGACGTCTTCAATCACAACACCGAAACGGTGCCGCGGCTTTACCGCACGGTTCGCGGCCGCAAGAGCGTCTATGCCTGGACGCTCCAGCTCCTCGCGGATGCCAAGCGGATCATGCCGAGCGTGAAGACGAAGAGCGGGCTGATGCTCGGGCTCGGCGAAACGCGGGACGAACTCCTCGACGTATTCGCCGATCTCCTCGACCATGGCGTCGATTTCCTGACGCTCGGCCAATACCTGCAGCCGACACTCGACTCGCTCCCCGTGGAGCGATACGTGCCCCCCGAGGAGTTCGACGAGCTGGGCGCGATTGCGAAACAAATGGGATTCAAGAAAGTGGCGAGCGGCCCGCTCGTGCGGTCGAGCTATCACGCCCGCGACATGGCGGAGGCGTGATTCCGGTTCGGGGCTGCCCACGCCCCGTCGCCGGACGCTCGCTTCGAACATCCTGTTCTCCGCTCGCTCGGATGCCGCCTTCGCTTCGCCATCCTGGCTGCGCTCGGCAGCATACGCCGGCTCTCGGGGCATGGGCAGCCCCTCACGGCGTTGTGGTACGCAACCGCCTCCGGTGTTGCGAATTTATTCCCCGTCGGCTTCGAGGCCGTGCTCGAGGAGCTTCTTGCGCAGCGTGTTGCGGTTGATGCCGAGACGGGCGGCGGCCTTGAGCTGCACGCCGCCGCAGGCGGCGAGCATTTGGGCGATCAATTCCCGTTCCACGCGGCTCACCACGCGGTCGAAGAGGTTGTCGTCATCGGGGCCGGCCGTCGTCATGCCCTGCTCGACGAGGTCGCGGGCGAGACTGTCGAGATCGCCGCCGCGACCAGGCAGGGATGCGGCGGCCGCCGTCTTCTCGCCCCGCATTGCGGCGGGCAACAGGTCGAGCGTGATCTCGTCGCCCGGCGCCATCACCACGCACCGCTCGACCACGTTCTGGAGTTCGCGAACGTTGCCCGGCCAGTGGTACTTCACGAGCGCGTCGAGAGCCGCCTTGTCGATGTGCACGACATACCGGTCGTTCTCGTTGTTGTAGATTTCGAGGAAGTGGGTGAGCAGCAATGGAATATCGTCACGGCGGGCCCGCAGCGGCGGCAGGTGGATCGGCACGACGTTGAGCCGGTAGTAGAGGTCCTCGCGGAAGGTCTCCTTGGCCACCTCGTCGAGCAGGTCGCGGTTGCTCGCGGCGATCACCCGGGTGTCCACCCGCACGGTCTCGGTGTCGCCCACCCGCTCGAACTCACGCTCTTGCAGCACCCGCAGGAGCTTCACCTGCAGCTTCGGCGTGGTGGAGTTGATCTCGTCGAGGAAGATCGTGCCGGTGTGGGCCGCCTCGAACCGGCCGGCACGGTTGGCGACGGCGCCGGTGAAGGCGCCGCGGACGTGGCCGAAGAGTTCGCTCTCCAGCAGGCTCTCCGAGAGCGCGCCGCAGTTGACGCGAACGAAGGGGCCGGTACCCCGCGGCGAGAGTTCGTGGATCGCCTTCGCGATCAGTTCCTTGCCCGTGCCCGTCTCACCGAGCAGGAGCACCGAGGCATTCGAGGCCGCCACCCGCCGCGTGGTGGCATACACGTCCCGCATCGCGGCGCTCGAGCCGATGAGGCCGCGGATCGGGGGCGTCGAGGGGTCGTCAGCGGATTGGCCGGGCTGCAGCAGCATCGTCGCGATTGTACTGTGCGGCCACGAGGCTGCGGGGCGGGTCGCCGGGCCGCGCCACCTCCCAGCCACGGTCGGCCATCCGCTCGAGGAGAGCTGTCGCCTCGCGGCTGCGGGCGAGCCTCGCCTCCCGGGCCTGCGAGCGGGCCGCCGGATCGACCGCCTGCGGCCCCGCCGCCTGCGCCAGACTGTCGGGAAACCGGGGGCCGACTGCATCGCCCGTCGCGGGATCGGTCGTGGCCTCGAAGAAGCTGTCGAGCCGATCGACGATGCCGACGCCGTTGAATTCTCGAAACTTCAAGACCAGCTGCGTGAGGAAGCAGCCGCGGCCGTCATCGAGCGGATCGACGACGAGGAGCACCGGCGGCACGTCGCCCGGCCAGCAACGCTGGAGCAGCTGCACCGTCTCGATCGGCGTGGGGCTGATGCTGCGGGCGGCGAGCAGCACGAGCGTCGTGTCGGCCGACTCGCGGGCCGCGACGACCGCCTCCCGTCCGGTCGCGACCGGCACGGCCTCGTAGCCGAAGCGGCTGATGTCGGCGGCGAGTTCATAGCGGATGGTTTCTTCCGGGTGGACCACGATCGCGACGTCGCGGCCCGTCGCGGTCGCGGCATGGCGGAGCACGTCCACCACGCGACTGGAGCCCGGGTATGGTGGATCGCCCGCGGCGGTCGCGAGGGCCGTGGCCGCGGCGGACTGGAGGCCAGCGTCGGGCACAGCGAGCGCCGTCACGAGCGTCTTGCGGGCGGTCGGCGAGAGCAGACCGCGCCGGGCCGCGGCGGCGTCGACCGCGTCGGGGGGCACGATGCTGCGACAGGCTGCTGCTGCCGCCTCGAACAGGCCGTGCGTAATCGCCAACTCGACCACCGCGACCGCGGTGTCGGGATCGAAGCCGTCGGGAGGCGTGAGCGGCTGCCGCAGGCTGGCCGGCGGGATCGTGTCGGCCGTCGCGGCATCACGACCGGCCTCGACGAGGAGGCTCTCGAGCTGGGCGAGAAGCACGAGGCGGATGGCGTGTGGGTCGCGGACGCCGAGGGCGATCAGATCACGGGCGACATGGGCTGCCTCCGCGGACCGTGCCTCGCGGGGCGACATCCGCTGCCGCATGATTCGGCGGGCCTCGGGACTCCATACGTATCGCTCGACCGTGCCGGTGAGCGTGCCGCCGAGCGCCCCCGCAGCGTCCTCCGGCTTCGTGATCGGCTCCAGGCAGAGCTCGTCGATCGGCGGCAGCGACTCGGGCGCGAGCGTGCGGTCGAGTCGCGCCGCCAGCCGTGCGAGCGCGGCGTCACGAGATGGCTCGCCACCAAGGCGACGGATGGCGGCGTCGCGGGCAGCCGGTGGCGTGTTCTCCACAAGGGCCGGTGCAAACAGGAAGTCATCGACGTCGGTGGCACCGCTCGCGGCAAGCGCCTCGATCGCGCCGGCCCAGTGGGCGACGTCATCGGAGCCGAGCCAGGCCAGCAGCGGCTGCCGGGCGACCGGGCCGACGGACGCGACGAGTTGCCGCGCGGCGGCTGCAGGCCGACTGTTGGCGGGAGCCGATTGCAGCACGTCGGCCAGCACGGGCAGGGCGTCTTCCTGGGCCGCTGCGAGGCGATCGGCTGCGGCGAGCCGCTCCTGCACGGTCGGGCTGCCGAGTGCGGCCGCAGCGGCGGCAAGTTGGGCGGGATCGCGCCGTCGGATCGCGGACGCCTCACGGATCGCGCCGATGATCTTGCCAGCGGCCGGGTCGCGGGGTGCGAGTGCTCGCTCGAGGCGGCCCAGCCGGCCGGCGTCGAACGCATCACCGATGTCGGCGAAGAGCGTGAAGCGTTCCTTCTCGTCATCGCCCACAGCCGCCACGAATTTCTTGAAGTAGTCGTGGGCGAGCTCGGGCGAGTCGATCTCGATGCAGCGGACCGCCGCCTCGAAGCAGTCGGCGGGCGACGTCCGCGGCGGCGAGGCGAGCGAATCGATCACTGCCTGCTGGAGCGGATCGAGCCGCCGCGGCGGCTCGGCCGCAGGGGCGCCGGCAGCGCAGCCCAGCACCGCCACCACCAGCATTCGGGTTCGCCACTGCACGGTCCGGCCTCCAGGGGCATCAGGCTGCGTGCGCACCCTCCCCACCCTCACCGTCGACAATCGGCCGCTCGTCGGTGGAGCCGCTGCCGCCGCGCAAGACAACTCGCTCGGGGGTCGCCCAAATCCCCGAGGCCGCAGGGTCGTATGCGTATCTCGCCACGGTAGCCCGGTCACGGGTAGCCCGGTCACGCCGTGACCGGAATACTTGTCACGGCGTGACAAGCCCACGCCGGAATACTTGTCACGGCGTGACAAGCCCACGGCAGGCCCGTCGCGGAGTGACGGGCCTACGCGAGCCCGCAAGCCAGTCGCTCGCGCCAGACGGCGAGCTGGGCGGCGACCGAGGCCGGGGCGGTGGAGCCCTGGCTCACCATGCGGTCGACGGCGTTGTGCGGGCCGAGGGCCGCCCGCAGGCCGGCATTCCAGCCGGGGTACTCCCGGGCGAACTCCTCGTCGGTGAGCTCGGAGAGGGCCACGCCCCGCGTCATCGCGCTGCGGACGAGGTGGCCCACGAGCTCGTGGGCCGTCCGCTGCGGCACGCCCGCAGCAATGAGCGCCTCCATCAGGCTCGTGGCATCGAGGTGTCCGCGGTCGAGTGAGGCGGCGATCCGCTCGCGGTCGAACCGGGTGCCAGCCACCAGCGGTGCAGCCACACCGAGAACGGCCTCCAGCGTGTCGATCGAATCGAAGACCCGCTCCTTGTCTTCCTGGAGGTCGCGGTTGTACGCGGTGGGAAGTCCCTTGAGCAGCACGAGCAGCGCCTGCACGTTGCCGATCGCCCGGGCACTCTTGCCGCGGACGAGCTCGAGCACGTCGGGATTGATCTTCTGCGGCATGATCGAGCTGCCCGTGCAGAAGCCCTCCGGCAGTAGCACGAACCCGAATTCCGGCGTGCTGTAGAGGATCCACTCCTCCGCCCACTGCGAGAGATGCACGGCGGTGAGCGAGAGTACGAACGCCAGCTCGCAGGCGAAGTCGCGGTCGCTCGCCGCGTCGAGGCTGTTGGCGGCGACGGCGTCGAAGCCGAGCGCATCCTTCACGTGCTCGCGGTCGATCGGCAGGCTCGTGCCGGCAATCGCGCCGGAGCCGAGCGGCAGGATGTTCGTGCGCTTGCGGCAGTCGGCCAGCCGCTCACGGTCGCGGCCGAGCTTCTCGCACCAGGCCAGCAGCTGATGGGCGGCGAGCACGGGCTGGGCCCGTCGCATGTGGGTGTAGCCCGGGATAACGAGGCCCTGCTCCCGCTCCGCGAGCCCCAGGAACGCCGCCTGGAGTGCGGCCAGGCCGCGGTCGAGCCGGTCGATCGCCCGCCGGCAGTAGAGCCGCAGGTCGGTGGCCACCTGGTCGTTGCGGCTGCGGGCCGTGTGGAGCTTGCGGCCGGTGTCGCCGAGCCGGGCCGTCAGCGCCGACTCGATGTGCAGATGGATGTCTTCCTTGGCAGCGGTGAACTCGAACCGACCGGCGCGGATCTCGCCCCGAATCTCCTCCATCACGTGGGCGATCGCGTCGGCCTCCTGCACGCTCATCAGGCCGCAGGCCGCGAGCATCCGGGCGTGGGCGATCGAGCCGTCGATGTCGTCGTCGGCCAGCCGGCGGTCGAACGACACGCTTTCCGAAAAGGCCTCGACCCGCTTGTCGGTCGGCTCGCGGAACACGCCTCCCCAGGCCTTGGCGGCGCCGGCGGCCGGTGCGGCATGGTCGTGGGACTGCGGTGACGGCACGTGACGCTCCTCCGATGCGATGCTGCTGGATGCGGCGAGGCGATCCTCGCGCGGCCCAATCCTACCATGCCGTCGGCTACACTCTGTGCGATGACCACGCTGCTGACGCCCGACGATTTCCTGGCGCCCGGCGGGCGGCTCGCGGCCCGGCTCGCGGGCTGGGAGTCGCGGCCTGAGCAGCAGGAGATGGCGGCAGTCGTCGCACAGGCGATCGCCGAGCGTCGGCATGCGGTCGTCGAGGCGGGCACCGGCGTCGGCAAGAGCCTCGCCTATCTCGTGCCGGCCGTGCTTGCGGTCACCGCTGATCAGGTCGAGACCACGCCCGCCCCGGTGGCCACCGCCGATGCGGACGATGACTTCGACGGCGAGCCCGCCGATGATCGCGGCGGCCAGTCGGCCCGGCCGCGGCAGCGCCGCGTCGTGATCTCCACCCACACGATCGCGCTCCAGGAGCAGCTGCTCACGAAGGACATCCCGCTCGTGGCGGCGGTGATGCCACGGGAGTTCTCGGCCGTGCTCGTGAAGGGGCGGAGCAACTACGTGAGCCTGCGGCGACTGCAGCTCGCCCTCGAGCGGTCCGGCAGCCTGTTTCCCGACGATGAGGAGCGGGCCGAGCTGCTCGAGCTGGCCGCCTGGGCCAAGCGGACGGGCGACGGCTCGCTCGCCGACCTCGACGTGGTGCCGCGGCCGAGTGTGTGGGACGAGATCGCCAGCGACTCGGGCAACTGCATGGGCCGGGCCTGTCCGACGCATCGGCAGTGCCACTACTACGCCGCCCGGCGGCGGATGGCCCATGCGCAGGTGCTCGTGGTGAACCACGCCCTCTACTTCGCCGACCTCGCCGTGCGGCGGGCCGGGGCGAAGCTCCTGCCCGACCACGACCTTGTCGTGTTCGACGAGGCCCACACGATCGAATCGGTGGCCAGCGAGCACCTCGGCATCGGCGTGTCGAGTAGCGGCATCGACCGCGTGCTCTCGAAGCTCTGGAACGAGCGGTCGCAGAAGGGACTGCTGGCCCACTATCGGATGCACGACCTCGAGCCCGACGTTCGCCGCTGCCGGCGGGCCGCGGACGACTTCTTCGACGACGTGCGCGAGGCGCTCGCCCTGCGGGGCGAGCCGCCGTGGCGGGTGCCGAAGCCGGGCCTCGTGGACGACACGCTCGGCGAGCCGCTCATGTCGCTCGCCCGCAAGCTGCGAAACGCGGCCGACGGGCTGGCCAACGAGGCGGAGCGGCACGACCTCGAATCCCTCGCTGATCGGCTCACGCTCCATGCGGCGGCCGTCAACGTGTGGCTCAAGCAGGGGGAGCCGGGGAGCGTGTGGTGGGTGGAGTCGCGGCGCTCGCGCCGCGGTCGCGAACGGCTCACGCTCTCCAGCGCGCCGGTGGATGTGGCGGGCACGCTGCGGCGCGAACTCTTCGACCGCGTGGGCACCGTCGTGCTCGCGAGCGCCACGCTGGCCGTGAATCCACCACGTCGCGCCGCCGAGTCATTCGACGACGAGTCTCCGGGAGATGCCGACGGCTTCGCCTTTCTCCGCACCCGGCTGGGCGTGCCACCCGCCGCGCTAACCCGCCGGCTCGGCAGCCCCTACGACTACCCACGGCAGGCGCGGCTCGTGCTCGTCGATCGGCTCCCCGATCCGACGAGCGGCGCGGCCTACGACGCCGCGGTGGTGCGGATGATCAAGCGCTACGTCGCGCGGAGCGAGGGCCGGGCGATGGTGCTCTTCACGAGCCACGCCGCGCTCGCGAAGGCAGGAGCCGAGCTGGCCGGCTGGTGCGTGCGGCACGATTTCCGGCTCGTGAGCCAGGCCGACGGCCTGCCGCGGTCGCGGATGCTCGACGACTTTCGCGAGGGGCCGGGGAGCGTGCTGCTCGGCACCGACGGCTTCTGGCAGGGCATCGATCTGCCCGGCGACTGCCTCGTGAACGTGATCATCACGAAGCTGCCATTCGCCGTGCCTGACCGGCCGCTCACGGCCGCGCGGATCGAGGCGATCAAGCAGGCCGGCGGCAATGCCTTCGCCGAGTATCAGCTGCCCGAGGCGGTGCTCAAGCTCAAGCAGGGATTCGGCCGCCTGATCCGCACGCATACGGATCGGGGATCCGTGGTTATTTTGGACCCGCGGATGCTCACGAAGCCCTACGGCCGCGTGTTCCTCGACAGCCTGCCCCCCGCGGCCGTCGAGATCGAGCCGTTCGCCGAGACAGATGCCTGATGAGCGGGGCAGCGGCGTGCAGCGAGGCACTCGGTCGGCTAAACTGTCAGCCCTATGATGACCTGCCTGCTCAAGTCGAAAATCCACCGGGCCACGGTGACCGGCGCCTCGATCGATTACGAGGGCAGCCTCACGATCGCGGCCGACCTCGCCGAGCGGGTCGGGCTGCGTCCCTACGAGCGAATTCTCGTGGGGAATCTCGCCAACGGCGAGCGGTTCGAGACCTACGTGATCTACGGAGAGCCGGGCTCCGGCGCGATCGAACTCAACGGCGCGACGGCCCACCTGGGCAAGCCCGGCGATCGGCTCACGATCATGTCGTTCGCCTGGCTGGACGCCGCCGCCGCCGCCACGCACGCCCCAGCGGTGATTCTGCTCGGCGAGCACAACCGCGTGACCCGCGGCTGACATCGGCTCGCCCGCGAGCAGGCAGTGGCGATCATCGGGCCGGTCCGGCCTCCACAAGCTCCAGTTCGGCCCAGGTCGTGGGGTCGCTGTCCCAGGGAAACTCCGGCGGCGCGAAGCAGGGGAGCCGGCCGAGCCGCCGATCCACCATCGCCGCGAAGAACCCGAGCCGCGGAATCTCGGCCGGATCCCAGCCCGGCAGCGCGGCCGCACCGATGAAGGCCTCGAGCTGCCAGCCGTCGGCGAGCAGTTTCGATTCGATCTGGATCGCGCCCTCGGGGAGCGGTGCCGGCACTTCGCTCGTCCGCGGGATCGTGGCGACGACGGCTACGGGCTTGTCGGCCAGGCGGCCGCCGCCCGTGGGCAGGAGCGCGAGCCGGCGGCAGAACCGGCCGGCGCGATGGCTCTCCCCCGTGGGCCGCGTGGCGATCCAGAGATGGAGGCCGTCGCTGTCTTCGGGCCGGGTGGGATGACACCAGCGGGCGTTGCCCACGCCGCGGGCCACCGCCCGCACGCCGAGGCCCCCTTCGTTCCAGGCGATCGCGAGCTCGAGCAGGTCGGGCACGCCCGCCAACGGTGCGAATGACGGCAGCCGGCAGGCGTCGTCGAGCTGGGCGGCCGCGGGCGGCCAGAGCTTCGCCCGCCGGGGGCAGGGGAGCCGGAGCCTGAACAGGGCGGCGGGATTGACGAGCGGGCTCATGGGAACGGGGTCGCAGCGGGAGGGAAACGAGCGGCTGGCAAACCGTGTCGAATTTGCGATCTATAGTAGAGCATCCGGCGGCGCGTGGCCGCGCTGCCGGGCTCATGAGGCCGATCGGATGCGGGTGCTCGAAGTCGCCAGCGAAGCCACGCCGTTCGCCAAGACGGGCGGGCTGGCCGACGTGGCCGGGGCCTTGCCCGAAGCGCTTTGTCGGCTCGGCTGCGAGACCACGCTCGTCATTCCGGCCTACCGCGAGGCCCTCGCGAAGGGGCTGCCGATCGAGCCGACCGACCTGGCCTTCGAGGTGCCGATCGGCACCCGCCGGCCGGTGGCGCGGATCTTGAAGTGCCGGCTGCCGGATGCCCGCGGCGAGGTGTTCCTCGTCGCCAACGACGACTACTACGACCGGCCCGGGCTGTATGGCTCGCCGGACGACTATCCAGACAACGCCGAACGCTACATCTTCTTCTCCCGCGCGGCCCTCGAGCTCGCCGGGCGGCAGGCCACGTCGTTCGACATCATCCACTGCCACGACTGGCAGACGGGGCTCGTGCCCGCCTACCAGAAACTGCTCTACAAGTCGTGGCCCGCGGTCGCCAATGCCAAGACCGTGATGACGATCCACAACATGGCCTACCAGGGCATGTTCTGGCAGTGGGACATGCTCCTCACGGGTATCGACTGGCAGCACTTCAACTGGGAGCAGATGGAGTTTTACGGGCAGCTCAACCTGCTCAAGACCGGCCTCGTGTTCGCCGATGCCATCACGACCGTGAGCCCGACCTATGCCCGCGAAATCCAGCAGTCGCCCGGCGGCTGCGGCCTGGAGGGCGTGCTCGCAGCGCGGAGTGAACTGCTCACCGGCATCGTCAACGGCATCGACACGCAGGCCTGGGATCCGGGCAACGATCCGCACATCCCGCGGGCCTACTCGGAGCACGACGTCGATCTCGGCAAGTATGCGGCCCGCGTGGCGCTCGCCGCGCGGCTGGGCCGGGCCGCACCCGATGCCCGCCCGCTCGTGGCCTTCGTCGGCCGGCTCGCCGAGCAGAAGGGGGTCGAGCTCGTGGTCGAGCTGATCAGTCGGATGGCCGGCAGTGGCCGGGCCCACTTCGTCGTGCTCGGCACCGGCAATCGCTGGTACGAGGAGGCGCTCCAGCGCACCGCGGCATCGTTTCCGGGCACGGTGGATGTCGTGATCGGATTCGACGAGGGGCTCGCCCATCTCGTGCAGGCTGCCGCCGACATCACGCTCGTGCCGAGCCGGTTCGAGCCCTGCGGTCTCACGCAGCTCTATGCCTTCCGCTACGGCTCGATCCCGGTCGTCCGCGCGACCGGCGGCCTCGTGGATACCGTCGTCGATACGAACCCCGACACGCTGGCCCGCGGCGTGGCGAGTGGGTTCACGTTCGATGCGATCGACCCCATGGCCTTGGAGCACGCCCTGGGCCGGGCCCTCGACGCCCACGCTGACCGCGAACTCTGGACGCGGCTCGTGCGGCACGTGATGCGACAGGACTGGTCGTGGGAGCACAGCGGCCGCGACTACGTTCGCCTCTTCGAACGTACCCTCTCGCGGCCGTAGCCCGTCCACTCCGCCCGCTCGCGCCGTCATCCGCTTGCGCCGTAGTCCGCATGCTCCGCATGCGGCCCACGGCCTGAACACCGCAGGCCCTTCTATTCCTCCGCGGGTCGACCTCCTGTGGCATGGGCTCGGGGCTGCCCACGCCCCGTCGCCGGACGCTCGCTACGGCATCCATGCCTTCGCTCGCTCGATGCCGCCTTC
>JAPOJV010000066.1 GCA_029978085.1 bacterium | reverse complement strand
GCCGGGGGGGGGGGGGGGGGGGGCGGCGCGCCGCGCGGGGGGGGGGCCCCCCCCCGGGCGGCCCGCGGGGGCCCTGCCGTGAGCGAACCCAGCGTTCACGCGTTCGGTGCCGCGGCGGTCGCGCGGCGAGCGATCGCTTTCTCGACCGTGTCGAGCAGCTGATCGACGCGGAAGGGCTTGAAGAGCACGAGGTCGATGCCGGCCTGGCGGGCCTTCACGATCGAGTGGCCCGGGTCGTAGCCGAAGCCGGTCATGAGGACGAGCGGGACGACGTCGAGGATTTCCTGGAGCTTGAGCAGAAGCTGGTAGCCGCTCATGTCGGGAAGCCGGATGTCGGAGATGATCACGTCGTAGGCGTCGGCGCCGCCGGCCCGCACGAGCGATGCCGCTTCGGCGGCGTCGCGGGCGGTCTCCACCGTGCAGCCCGAGCGTTCGAGCAGGGCGTGGGCTGCGACCCGCACCTGCTCGTCGGCATCCACGACGAGGATCCGGCGGCCCGCCAGCGCCCGCCGCCGTTCCCCCTGCCGCCGCTGCGTGTGGGCGGAGCTGGGGGTCATCTGCTCGCCCACGCGATGAATCACCTGCTTGATGTCGCGGGCATTTCGCAGGATCCGCTGGAGCCGTTCCACGACGTCGGCGTCGTGGCCGATGTAGCGTTCCATCACGCTGCAGGCGTCGTTGAGGATGTCGTCCACGGGGAGGGCGACGGCGCCGTGGATGGCCTCGATGCTTTCCGCGGCGGTCGAGGCCTTCTCGGCCACGAGCAGTTCCAGCGTGTTGAGCGCGGCGGCCACGTCTCGGGAGAAGATCTCCAGGAACTGCAGGTCGGTCTGCGTGAAGCCGCCCGGCTCAGGGCTCTCCACGTTGAACGTGCCGATGACCTGGTCGTGCAGCATGAGCGGCACCGTGAGCGAGCTTTTGGCGCCCTTGCAGCCTTCCAGATACAGCGGGTCTTTCGTGGTGTCGCTGCAGAAGTAGCTGTGGCCGGTGGCGGCCACGTAGCCCGTCACGCCGTTGTGCTCGGGACGGGCATAGAGGAGGCGGGCCTCGGCTTCAGGCTGCATGCCCTCGGCGAGCAGGGGCTCGAGCCGGCCGGTCTGGCGGTCGAGGAGGCGGATCTCGACGACGTCGAACTGCAGCAGATCCTTCGAGTAGTGGAGGATGTTGCTCTTGAGCAGTTCGATCCGCTCGTCGACCGTCATGTCGGCGAGTTCGGCGGGGGAGAGATCGGCGAGCGACTGGCCGGCCGCGTGGATCGCCGCCCGCTTCTGCTGCTCGAGGATCGTGTGCGTCACGTCGCGGATCGCTACGACGACCACCGCGCCAGGGATCGCCGCGCTCGCGAAGGCGGCCGACGACTGGGCGTCGAAATATCGATTGCCACCGGTGCGAACCAGGAGGCGGCCCTGACGGCCGGCACGCACGGCGGCCCGAAATCCTTCGACCTCGCCGGCCATGACCTCGGCCGCGTCGAGCACGGTGAAGAAGTCGCACTGCGGCGCCGGCCCGGAGCCCGCGGTTAGCGACCGCTCACACCAGGTGCGAAACAGGTCGTTGGCCCACTGCACGCGGCAGTCGGCATCGACGATGACGATGCCGTCCGGAAGGTGGGCGAGAACGTCGGGATCGGGTGACTCCGAGGTCGCGCTGCCCGGCCGGGGCGGTGAACCGCCATCCGTCGAACCTTCGGAAACATCGGCCACCTGGCAGCCTCCAGCGCCACGCATCTGACTGCTCGAAGTATAAATTCTGCCGCAGCCGCCGCCAAATCACGCGGCGGCGTTGTCGCGATTCGCGTCGTCCCTATACTCCTGATGCCTGGGGCCGAGCCGCCCGTTCATCGGCTTCGTGCGTGTTTCAGGCGGCATCGAGGTCCCGCCGTGAGCGAGTCGACACCGTCCTTCTTCGCCCGCAATCAGTTTCTGATCTATCGCTTGTTCTCGCTGTCAGGACTCCTGCCGGTGGGCGCATTCCTGGTGGTCCACCTGTTGACCAACGCCTCCATTCTCGGGGGAGCGGCGTCGTTCCAGTCGCGGGTGGACATGATTCACTCGCTCGGCCCGCTGCTGGTGCCGATCGAGTGGGCCTTCATTTTCCTGCCGATGCTGTTTCACGCGACGGTCGGGTTCGTGATCATCGCCAATGGAATGCCGAACGTCGGCTCGTATCCATATGTAGGGAACGTGCGGTACACGCTTCAGCGGGCGACGGGCATGATCGCCTTCGCCTTCATCATCTGGCATGTGATTCAGCTGCATTGGCTCGGAGCCCCGTTGGGCGGCGGCAAGTTCGATCCGCATCATGCGTCGAGTTCGGCGTCGCTCGCCCTGCAGTCGCCGCTCGTGGCGATCCTGTATGCGATCGGCGTGCTCTCGACGGTGTTTCATTTCGCCAACGGCCTGTGGACGCTCGGCATCACCTGGGGGCTCTGGACGAGCCCGGCGGCGATGCGGCGGGCCAACGCGGTGAGCGTGGTCGTGGGTCTGGTGCTCGCGGCGGCCGGACTCGGCGCCCTCGGCGGCATGCGGGCCGTCGACATCGAGCAGGCGCGGGCCACGGAGAAGCGGATGGAAGAGGTGAAGCGGCTCCTCGAAGGGCAGGATCCCGCCGCCGCGCCGGCTGCGTCGCATCCCATCTCGCAGAAGAGAGGAACCTGATCCCATGGCACAACCCCGGGTGCTCGTCGTCGGTGGCGGTCTGGCAGGCCTGGCCGCATCGATGCGGCTGGCTGAGCTCGGCGTCGGCGTCGATTTGGTCAGCCTCGTGCCGGTGAAGCGGTCGCACAGCGTCTGTGCCCAAGGGGGCATCAACAGCGTCAACGCCCTCACCCGGCAGCAGGGCGACTCGGAGTGGAAGCACTTCGACGACACCGTCTACGGCGGCGACTTCCTCCAGCACCAGCCGCCGGTCAAGGAGATGGCCGACTGGGGGCCACGGATCGTCGATCTCATGGATCGGCTCGGCGTGCCTTTCAATCGCACCCCCGAAGGATTTCGCGATCAGCGGCGGTTTGGCGGCACGCTCTACAAGCGGACCGCCTTCGCCGGCGCTACGACGGGCCAGCAACTGCTCTACGCGCTCGATGAGCAGGTTCGCCGGCGCGAGGTCGAGGGCAAGATCAAGAAGTGGGAGTTCTGGGATTTTCTTGGGCCCGTGCTCGACGACGCAGGCACCTGTCGGGGCGCGATCTGTCAGGATCTCGTCACGATGCAGTTCAAGGCCTTTCCGGCTGACGCAGTCGTGCTCGCCACGGGAGGGAACGGCCTGATCTACGGCCGCTCGACGATGTCGATGGTCTGCACCGGGAGCGCCGTGAGCCGGGCGTATCGGGCCGGTGCCTGGTATGGCAACGGTGAGTTCATCCAGGTGCACCCGACGGCGATTCCTGGTGCCGACAAGCTGCGACTGATGAGCGAGAGCGCCCGCGGCGAAGGAGGCCGCGTGTGGGTGCCACGGAAGCCGCAGGATCCCCGCGATCCGCGGGACATTCCCGAGGCAGAGCGGTGTTACTTCCTCGAGGAGCGGTATCCGAAGTACGGCAACCTCGTGCCTCGCGACATCGCCACCCGCGAGATCTTCGACATCTGCACGCGGGAGGGGCTGTCGGTCGAGAAGGATCGTCTCTGTGTCTACCTCGATCTCACCCACATCCCCAAGGAAACGCTCGACCGCAAACTCGGCGGCATCCTGGAGATCTACGAGAAGTTCCAGGGCGTCGATCCGCGGTCGATGCCGATGAAGATCTTTCCCGCCGTCCACTATTCGATGGGTGGGCTGTGGGTCGATTACGAGAAGAGTTCGTCGGGCGGCATGGTCGAGGGATCGCTGCGGAACCAGCAGACGAGTATTCCCGGCCTGTATGCGATCGGCGAGTGCGACTACCAATACCATGGCGCCAACCGGCTCGGGGCCAATTCGCTCCTCTCCTGCATCTTCAGTGGCCTGTTCGTGGCGCCGACGCTCCAGGCGGCCTGTGCCGCGAAGAAGGCCGACGCCCCGGCCCGGCTCTTCGAGTCTGCCCTGCAGCGGCAGGAGGAGCGGCACCAGGCGCTCCTGGCCCGCACCGCCGGCGACCAAAACCCCTACGACCTGCACCAGGAGCTGGGCAGCCTCATGACCCGCGTCGCCACGGTCGTTCGCCGCAATGACGAACTGGCGGCGGCCTACGACGACGTCTGCGACATGGAGGCCCGCTGGCAGCGGTGCGCCGTTTCCGACACGGGTAACTGGACCAATCAGAACGTCGTGTTCACGAAGGCCCTCGGCGACATGTTCCCGCTGGCGAAGCTCATCCTGAAGGGTGCGCTGCTGCGTGACGAGTGCCGCGGCGCCCATTTCAAACCGGAATTCGCGATGCCCGGCATCGCCGCGACCGACCCGGCCGGGAAGCGGCGGGAGGCGGAGCAGTGGTGCGACCGGTTCGACGAGAACACGCGGAAGTGGCTGAAGTCCACGGTCGCCGCCTGCGAGCCCGACGGCAGCCCGCGGATCAGCTATCAGGACGTCGACACGTCGCTCATCACCCCGCGGCCCCGGCTCTACGGGCTCGTCGGGGCCGACGTGATCGAGGAAGTATGGAAGGAGCGGCAGGGCGGGGCGAATGGTCGCGCCGCCGCCGCCGGTCAACCGGTCGGCGCGGCCAGCTGAGCATCGAAGGAGAGTCGTCATGATCAAGGCAGTCGATTCCCACTCCACCGCGGCGGATGCCGCGCTTGGCGCACATGGCAATGGCCACGAGCCAGCAGCCCGGCGGATCCGCGTCCGCATCCTGCGGCAGGACGTTTCCGGCGGCGAGAGCTACTGGGAGCGGTTCGAGGTGCCGCATGAGCCGAACATGAACGTGATCAGCGTGCTGCAGAAGATCGCTGCGCAGGCGAAGTCGCGAGATGGCCGCGCGGTGGCCCCGGTGGCCTGGGATTGCTGCTGCCTCGAGGAGGTCTGTGGCTCCTGCACGATGCTGATCAACGGCCGGACCCGGATGGCATGCTCCGCACTCGTCGACAAACTGCTCGACGAGGAGGAAGAGATCGAGCTCAAGCCGATGTCGAAGTTCCCTGTGGTTCGCGACCTGGTCGTAGACCGGCGGCGGCTGTTCCGGTCGCTCGAGCGGGTCGAGGCCTGGGTGCCCGTCGATGATTCCTACGACCACGGCCCCGGACCGCGGATTTCGCCCGAGGACCAGGAAGACGCCTACCCGCTCTCCACGTGCATCAGCTGCGGCTGCTGCCTGGAGGCCTGCCCGCAGTTCAACAAGATCGAGGTGGTGCAGCGGGACGACGAAACGGCCGAGGCTTTCGAGAAGCGGCGGAAGGCGGCATTCGATGCCGCCTTTGTCGGTCCGCATGCCATCAGCCAGGCGATGCTTTTCAACTCCCATCCCACCGGCAAGATGATCGCCGACGAGCGGCTCGAGGCGCTCACCGATGCCGGTGGCATCCAGATGTGCGGCAACGCCCAAAACTGCGTGGCCGTCTGTCCGAAGAGCATTCCGCTCACGCGGTCGATCGCCCGGGCCGGCCGGGCCGCCACCGTGTGGGCGATCAAGAAGCTCTTCGATCGCTAAGCCCGCCTCCGCCGCGTTTCCCGCCGTTCGTTCGCCCTGGTTTGCCGTGGGGGGCCGGGCGTGGTACTGTTCACTCATTCACGGGGCGGCTTTTCTCATCTGCCGCCCCCCGTGTTCTGCCGTGCGAGGGCAACAGGATGCCCGCGGATGAAGGTGGAGCACATCCGAGAGAAGCACGACAAGGGACCACGAGTGTTCGTCAGTTACAGGTCACGCCGCCCGACGGAGTCGGGTCGGCAGGCCGGATCGAATCGTCGATCCGGAGTTCAGGAAGTCGGAGTTCAGGAAGCCGGAGTGCACGAGGCCGCAGCGGAGCGGCAGGTTTCGCGAAGCACCGAAGCGTTGGAGCCAGCGGTCGAACGGGAGCCAGCTCGGGATCGCGTCACCGAACGGGCGAAGGAACACGCTCGGCAGCAGCCCGAGCGGCATGACCGCCATGACCGCGCGGTTGCCCCGCCCGCGGTGCCGGCGGCTGCCGGCGGCGAAGGCAGCTTCCACACGCTCGGACTCTCCGCCGCCACGCTGGCAGCAGTCGATCGCGCCGGCTACACGACGCCCACGCCCGTTCAGGCGGGGCTGATCCCGCGGGCGATCGCGGGCGTCGACGTGCTCGGCCAGGCCCGCACCGGCACCGGCAAGACGGCGTCGTTCGTGCTGCCGATCCTGGAGCGGATGCACCAGCCGGGCCGCAGCGGAGGCCCGCGGGCGCTCGTGCTCGTGCCCACCCGTGAGCTTGCCGTGCAGGTGAAGGATGAGTTCGAGAAGCTGGCCCATGGCTCGGGCATCCATTGCGTGGCTGTGTATGGCGGCAAGCCGATCAAGGGGCAGATCGACAAACTCGCGAAGCATCCGGCCGTCGTGGTCGGCACGCCGGGCCGGGTACTCGACCACATGAGCCGAGGCACGCTCTCATTCTCCGCACTCGACATCGTCACGCTCGACGAGGCCGACCGGATGCTCGACATCGGGTTCCGTCCGGACATCGAAAAGATCCTGCGGCGATGCCCGGAGAGCCGGCAGACGTTGCTGCTCTCGGCCACGGTGCCCCCGCCGGTGCAAAAGCTGGCCACGCGGTACATGCGGGATCCCGAGATCCTCGACTTCTCCACCAACGAATTGGCGGTGGAAACGATCGAGCAGCGGTATTTCACGGTCGATCCCACGCGGAAGTTCGACCTGCTCGAGAAACTCATCGAGCGGGAGCAGCCGCGGCAGGTGATCGTGTTCTGCCGCACGAAGCGCGGCACCGACAAGATCTACGAGAAGCTGGCCCGCCGCCGCTCGCGAATCCCCGAAGAGGTGGCCTGCATCCACGGCGACCTTTCCCAGAGCATCCGCGACCGCGTGATGCGGCAGTTCCGCGACGGCACCGTGAAGATTCTCGTGGCCACCGACGTGGTGGGCCGCGGCATCGACGTGTCGAGCGTGTCGCACATCGTGAACTACGACATCCCCGAGTTCTGCGACGACTACGTCCATCGTGTCGGCCGGACTGGCCGCATGGGCCGCGAAGGCATCGCCTTCTCGTTCGTGGCACCCGAGGAGGGGCCGCAGCTCACGCGGATCGAGATGCGGATCGAGCGGCTGCTGCAACGGGACGAGATCGCCGGCTTCGAGGCATTCGACCGCCGGGCCAAGCCCGTGGCCCAGGTCCAGGCGCTCCCCACGGGAGGTTTCGACCGCTCCACGGCCGGTGCCGAAGCCGAGACCGCTGCGCCGGACGAGTCGAAGAAGCCGCCGGCGTCCACGCTCCTCGGCAAGGGCCGCACCCCGAAGCGATTCCGCCGCGCCCTGTAGGTGGCTCGGGGTTTGTCATGAACGAACGAAATCCCAGGGCCGTCAAGCAGCGGCTGCAGAGCCTCGCGGACGCGGGCGTGCAGTCGCTCCCGAAGCGGGGGCGGACTGCCACGGCCAGGCCGGCCGAGGCGGTTGCGAAGTCTGCACCGCCGCGGGCGGCTGCCATGCCGCCGGCGGGTGACGCCGCCGATCGCATTCGGTCGCTGGCGATCCTGCGGCAGCAGGTGGTCGACTGCACGCAATGCACCGAGCTGGCGGCCACACGGACGCAGACGGTATTCGGCGTCGGGCGGCCCGATGCCCGGCTCTGCTTCTTCGGCGAGGCGCCCGGAGCCGACGAAGACGCGTCAGGCGAGCCCTTCGTGGGGCGGGCAGGTCAGCTGCTCACGAAGATCATCGAGGCCTGCACGCTCTCCCGCGACGACGTCTACATTCTCAACGTTCTGAAGTGCCGGCCTCCCGGCAACCGTGTGCCGCTGCCCGACGAGGTGGCAAACTGCCGCCGTTTTTTCGAGCGGCAGTTCGCGACGATCGCCCCGGAGTTCATCTGCTGCCTGGGCACGACCGCCGCCCAGTCCCTGCTGCAGACCGATGAACCGATTGGCAAGCTGCGGCGCCGCTGGTTCACCTATGGCTCGGCCCAGGTGATCTGTACCTACCATCCGTCCTACCTGCTGCGGAATCCGGCCGCGAAGCGGGACGTCTGGGACGACATGAAGCTTCTGATGGCAAAAATGGGCCTGCCCGTGCCCGAGTGACCGGCTGTTCCGGTTTTTCTGAAGAGAGGGGTCGTAACGGCCCGATACCTATCCTGGGTCGCGGGGTGGGGGAACAGCCGCTGAACGGCCGCAGGGATGCGGCAGGTCGCGGGCCGGAATGGGGATCCGGCCCGCGGACGCACGGAAGGAACTGCCCGCACCATGAACAGGTTCGTCGCCGCGGTCGTGCTGACCGCCGCCACCGGCTGCACGATGTGCCCGGATCCGTACGACTACTCGGGGCCCGTGCCCAACGGGTCGTCGCCGCAGAACGATTTCCGGGCTCGCAGCAACGGCATCCTCCCGATCGGGGCGCTGCCCAGGCCATGGCCACTGATCGTCGAGCGGAAAACCGACGCACCGGGAGACCAGTCCGTCGTGTCGGCGGGCGACGTGCGGGTGCCGGAGCTCGTCGCCACGGCGCTCGCCGCCGACCTCGCGAACGACATGGGGCCGGAGGACGACGCCTCGATCGCCGTCGCCCGCGTATCGGCCGAGGAGCCCGAGACGACGGACGGTGAGGACGCCCCGGCCAGCGAGCCGGTCGTCGTGCCGGAGGTCGAACTGGCGCCGGTGGAGGAAGAACCTGCAGCGGTCGAAACAGATGCGTCCGTCGAGGCCGAAGCAGAGACGGAAGTTCCCGCCGAGATACTGCCGCCGCCGCAGCCTGCTTCCGAGGTTCCCGTCGGCCCCGTGCCGCAGGAAACCCCCGGCTGGCGGCCCCGCTCGCAGCCGTAGTCCGCACACTCCGACCGTAGTCCGCACACTCCGTGTGCGGCTCGAGGCGTGAAGGCCGAGGGGCCGGGCTATTCGTTTGAAGGTTGGCGGACCTGCGGAGAAATAGCTCGGGCCTGCGGTACTGGGACCGTGGGCCACATGCGGAGCATGTGGACTACGGGGGCGCCCCTACGCCGTCGCGGGCTTTACGAGGCCGGGCTCGGGGATCCAGCCGTCGGGCACGACGGCGTCCTTGGGAATGACCGCGATGCCATCGCGGACGGTGAACCGATCGCTATCGGCCGTGTTGTCCCAGCGGTGTTCGTTGACGATCCGGGCCCGGCGGCCGATCCGCACGTTCTTGTCGACGATCGCCCCCTCGATGATCGTGCCGTCACCGATGCCCAGCGGCGGTGCGCCGTTCGACGAACGGGCGGCCATGTCGTCGGCCGTCTCGTAGAAGTCGTTTCCGAGGATCACCGAGTTGCGGATCACGACGTTGCGGCCGATGCGGCACCGCAGGCCGATGACACTGTTCTCGATCACGGCTCCCTCGCCGATCGTGCAGCCGTCGGAGACGAGGCTTCGCTTCACACTCGCCCCGTCGAAGCGTGACGGCGGGAGGAAGCGGCCGCGGGAGTAGATCGGGGCTTCGGGGTCAGCGAGGTTGAACGGAGCGTCGGCCCCGGCGAGGTCGAGGTTGCACTGGTAGTAGGAGCGGATCGTGCCGATGTCTTCCCAGTAGCCGTCGAACGTGTGGAGGTGCACCTTCTTCGTGCGGATCGCGGCCGGGAAGACCTCGCGGCCGAAGTCCTGGTAGTCGGTTTTCGTGAGCAGGTCGAGCAGGCAGTCACGGTCGAAGAGGTAGATGCCCATGCTCGCCATCAGCGAGCGGCCCTTGGCGGCCACGCCCTGCCGTTCGATCCAGGCCGGGTCGGTCCGCATCATCTCGAGTTCCGGTTTCGTCTGCGGCTTCTCGAGGAAGCCCTCCACGCGGCCCGCCGTGTCGAGCCGCATGATGCCGAGGGCGGAGGCGGCCTCGTCGGCCACGGGGATGCCCGCGATCGTCACGTCGGCCTTGCGGTCGAGGTGGGTGGCCAGCATGTCGGCATAGTTCATACGGTAGAGCTGGTCACCCGAGAGGATGAGCACGTGCTTGATGTCCGACTGCTGCAGGTAGCGGACGTTCTGCCGTACGGCGTCAGCCGTGCCCTGGTACCAGCCGGCGCTGTCGAGCGTCTGCTGGGCCGCGAGGATCTCCACGAAGCCGCCGCTGAACGGGTCGAACGTGTAGGTGCGGCGGATGTGGCGGTGGAGGCTCACGGAGTTGAACTGCGTGAGCACGTAGATCCGCTGCACACCGCTGTTGATGCAGTTGGAGAGCGGCACGTCGATGATGCGGTATTTCCCGGCCAGCGGCACGGCCGGCTTCGAGCGGTCGCGGGTGAGGGGATAGAGCCGGGTGCCTCGGCCACCGCCGAGCACGAGAGCCAACACACGCCGCACGGTCATCGCACGTTCCTCAGGGGCTGTCTTGCCGAAGTGCCATCAATCTACGGAACCCCCCCCGGGCCGCCAAACCTGATTTCGGCGAGCAGCATTCGGGGCGTGGGCAGCGCTCGCCGGCCCCTAGCCCTTGAGCACGAAATTCACGAGCCGGCCGGGGACGGCGACGACCTTCGCTATCTGCTTGCCCGCCAGCTGCTCGGCGATCTTGGGATCGGCTGCGGCCGCCGCCTTCATCGCCTCGGCATCGGCATCGGCCGGCACGACCACGCGGCCGCGGAGCTTGCCCTGGATCTGCACTGGAATCTCGACGGTGTCGTCCTTGAGCCATCGCTCCTCGACGGCCGGCCATGTGGCGAGCGACACGGGAGCCGGCCTGCCGAGCAATTCCCAGAGCTCTTCCGCGAGGTGCGGGGCGAACGGGGCGAGGATCGTGACGAACGGCTCGAGGATCGCCCGCGGCCGGCGCTCGAGCGGCGTGCAGAAGTTGACGAACTCCATCATCTTCGCGATCGCGGTGTTGAACGAGAGCGAGCCGATGTCCTTCGTCACCTTGTCGATCGTGCGGTGCAGCTCGCGGAGCTGCTCGTCGGTCGGGGCGTCGTCGCAGACCTGCGGCGCGAGCGAGAGCTCGTCGGCCCGCTCGTCCACGACGAGCCGCCAGCAACGGTCGAGGAACCCGCGGACGCCGCTCACGCCCGTGGTGCTCCATGGCTTCGTCGCCTCCAGCGGCCCCATGAACATCTCGTAGAGCCGCAGCGAGTCGGCGCCGAAGTCCTTCACCACCTGGTCGGGGTTCACCACGTTGCCGCGGCTCTTCGACATCTTGTAGGCCCGACTCTCGACGCGGATCGTCGGCGCGTCGCGAAGCACGAAATGCTCTCCCTGCTTTTCGACCTGGTCGGCGGGCACGCGGGCCGGGGTGTCGCCTTCCGTCTGTTTGCCGGCCGAGACCCAGCCCCCCTTGGCGCTGCGGTAGCCGGTGAATTCCACCTCGCCCAGGATCATGCCCTGGTTGACCAGCTTGCCAAATGGCTCGGGGCACGACACGTGGCCGCGGTCGTAGAGCACCTTGTGCCAGAACCGTGAGTACAGGAGGTGGAGCACGGCATGCTCCGCACCGCCGATGTAGAGGTCGACCGGCATCCAGGCTTTCTCGACCTCGGGATCGATGAACCGATCCGTGTTGTGCGGGTCGAGGAACCGCAGGTAATACCAGCATGACCCCGCCCACTGCGGCATCGTGTTGGTCTCCCGCTTGTAGCGCACGCCGTCCCGCTCGACGGAGAGCCAGTCCGGTCCCGACCGCGAGAGCGGCGGGTCGGGTGTGTCGCCCGGCTTGAAGTCGGTGAGTTCCGGCAGCGGCACGGGCAGTTCGCTCGCGTCCACGGCGCGGATCACGCCCGTCGGATTGCCGGCGGCGTCGAGCTCGTGGAGGATCGGGAAGGGTTCACCCCAGAACCGCTGCCGGCTGAAGAGCCAGTCGCGGAGCTTGTAGTTGACGGCGGGGCGGCCGAGTCCGGCTGTGCGGAGGTCGGCCCCGACCTTCGCGATGAAATCCTGGGTGGCGAGGCCGGTGTAGGGGCCGGAGTTCACGGCCCGGCCATCACCGGTGAAGAGCGTGCCCGCCGCCGTCGGCCCGTCCTCGGGTTGCACGACGGTGATCACGTCGAGCCCGAACGTTGTGGCAAAGGCGAAGTCGCGGTCATCGTGGGCCGGCACGGCCATGATCGCGCCGGTGCCGTAGCTGGCCAGCACGTAGTCGGCTACCCACACCGGCACGGGCGTGCCCGTGAGCGGATGAATCACCGACGAGCCGGTGAACACCCCCGTCTTCTCGCGGGCGAGGTCGGTGCGGTCGAGGTCGCTCTTGCGGGAGGCCGCCTCCCGGTAGGCATCGATCGCTCCCCGTTGCCCGGGCGTGGTGAGCGTGTCCACGAGCGGATGCTCGGGCGCGATCACCATGTAGGTCACGCCGTAGAGCGTGTCGGGCCGCGTGGTATAGATCCGCAGGACGTCGGGGCCCGGCTTCTCGGGGAAGCCCGCAGCGGCCCGGGTCTCCTTCCACGTCGCGAAGGCGCCGTCGGCCCCGGCGGCCGGCGGCACCAGAAAATCGACTTCCGCACCGGTGCTGCGACCGATCCAGTCGCACTGCAGTTTCTTGATGCTGGCGGGCCAGTCGAGCCCGTCGAGTTCCTTCTCCAGGCGATCAGCATAGGCGGTGATCCGCAGCATCCATTGCCGCAGGGGGAGTCGGACGACCGGGTGGCCGCCCCGCTCGCTCACGCCGCCGATCACCTCCTCGTTCGCCAGCACGGTGCCCAGGGCGGGGCACCAGTTGACGGGCGCCTCCGACTGGTAGGCAAGCCGATGGCCGTCGCGATACGCGGCCACCGCCCGATCGCCCCGGGCCGCGACGTCGGCCGGGATCGGCAAGTCGGCGATCGGCCGGCCCTTCTGCTGCGCCGGGTCGAACCAGGTGTCGAAGAGCACGAGGAAGATCCACTGCGTCCAGCGGACATACTCGGGATCGGTGGTGGCAAGCACGCGGTTCCAGTCGTAACTGAAGCCCAGCATCTTCAGTTGCCGCGTGAACGTCTCGATGTTGCGGTTCGTGCTCTCGCGGGGAGGCGTGCCGGTGCGGATGGCGTATTCCTCGGCCGGCAGGCCGAAGGCATCAAAGCCCATCGGATGCATCACGCTCGTGCCCCGCATCCGCGCAAACCGCGACACGATGTCGGTGGCCGTGTAGCCCTCCGGGTGACCGACGTGCAGGCCGTCGCCGCTGGGATAGGGAAACATGTCGAGCGCATAGAGCTTGCGGCCGGTCGGCAGCCGGGGCGTGGCGAACGTGCCGTGCGCGTCCCACCAGGCCTGCCATTTGGGTTCAATGCGGGAGGGCTGGTAGCGGGGCATGCGGGAGTCCATTCAGCGTGGCAGGTCGGGAAAGTCCGGGATTCTAGAGCACCTACGGCTTACGTGTATCGCCGGCTCGAGGGCGGTACAAGTCTCGTCGCGGGACCTCGAAGACTCGGTCCAAATGCTCCTCGAGCTTGCACCGACCCCCTCGCCTCCCCGCTTGGCTGCGCGGGCGAAGTCCCAAAACGATTGAATACGCTCTAATACTGCGAAATTCTGTCGTCATTTCCCTCTAGGTTCTTCTCCATGATTCTCCAGCGACGGATGCTGCGGGCGTGCCGGTCGGCGGCGCGGCGGCTGAAAATGGCCGACTCCTTGGGCACGCGGCTCACGGGCCGAGAACTCCTCATCCGCATCTTCGCGGCGCGGAGCGTGCTGGAGCGGGTGCTTGGGCCCGACGAGAAGATGGTGGGCGTGCTCCTGCCGCCGACGGCCGGGGCGGCGATCGTGAACGCGGCGCTCGCGCTGTCGGGCCGTGTGGCGGTGAACCTCAATTACACCGCGTCCCAGTCGATCCTCGACCTGTGCATCGAGCGGGCCCGGCTAAAACACGTGATCTCGAGCCCGATGTTCCTCTCCCGAGTGAAGCTCGACGTCGGGGAGAAGATGCTCGATGCGGGTGAGTTGCGGAAGCAGCTCACGACCACCGACAAACTGCTGGCGTTCGTGCATGCGACGATCACCCCGATTTCACTCTTGGAGAAGCTGCTGGGCCTCGACCAGATCAAAGACAGCGACGTGCTCACCGTGATCTTCACGTCGGGATCGACAGGCGATCCGAAGGGCGTGGTGCTCACGCAGGAGAATGTCGGGTCGAACGTGCGGGCCATCGACGCCCTGCTGCACCTCTCGCCAGCCGACGTGGCCCTCGGCGTGCTGCCCTTCTTCCACTCCTACGGCTACACGACCACGCTCTGGACACCGCTCACGCTCGAGCCGGCCGTGGCGTATCACACCGACCCGCGCGACGCGCAGGTGGTGGGGAAGCTGGCCCGCGAGCACCATGCGACGATCTTGATGGCCACGCCTACGTTCCTGAGGATCTACACGCGGCGGACGCCGGCCGAGGATTTTTCAAGTCTGGAGGCGGTGTTTGGCGCCGCGGAGAAGCTGCCGACGGAGGTCTGCGACGCGTTCGAGAAGAAGTTCGGTGTGCGGCCGAGCGAGGCATACGGGGCCACCGAATTGTCGCCGCTCGTGGCGGCCAACGTGCCGCCGGCGCGGCACGTCCCCGGGCGGCCTGTCGATGCCCGTGAGGGTACGGTCGGCCAGCCGATCCTCGGCTCGCGGGCCCGGATCACCGATCGCGAGGGAGAGCGGGAACTGCCGATCGGTGAAGAGGGGCTGTTGTGGATCGCGGGGCCCAACGTGATGCAGGGCTATCTCGACCGGCCCGATCTCACGGCGAAGGTCGTGAAACACGGCTGGTATTGCACCGGCGACATCGCCCGGCTCGATCGCGAGGGCTTCATCACGATCACCGGCCGCGAGAGCCGGTTCTCCAAAATCGGTGGCGAGATGGTGCCGCACCTCACGATCGAGGAGGCGGTGAATGCCGAATTGGGCGCGGCCGATGGCGATCTCATGGCGGTCGTGACGGCCGTGCCCGATCGGGCGAAGGGGGAGCGGCTGATCGTGTTTCACCTGCCCATGAGCCAGCAGCCCCGCGACATCGTGAAGAAGCTCGCCGAGCGAGGCCTGCCCAATCTCTGGATTCCGTCGGCCGACAGCTTTGCCCAGATCGATGAGCTGCCGATCCTCGGATCAGGAAAGCTCGACCTCCGCGCGCTCGGCACGATGGCCAAAGAGCGGTTTGCCGAGGGGGCCTCGTCGTGACCGCGGCCGCGCGAGCCGCCGCCGATGGCGACATGCCACTGCGGGTCATTCTCGGGCCGTGCGACGACATGCGGGCCGAGGTGTTCGTGCGGGCGGCGCTGCCGACCACGTCGCTGCGCACCGTACGACTCGAAGGCGAACTCACCGGACCCGAGTGCCGACGGTCGATCACGCTGCCCGCCGGGGCGTCACTCAACGATCTCGGCGCGGGCGAAACTGGCCTGCTCGCGAAGGCTGTGCTGACCGAGCCGGCGTTCTGGACCCCAGAGTTGCCCAACCTCTACCGGCTCACGGCGCGGCTGGTGGCCGGTGGGCAGGCCGTCGCAACGACGACCCGTCGGGTCGGCCTGCGGCGGTCGGGCGTGCGGGGGCGGTCGCTGTGGCTGGAAGGGCGGCGGTGGGTGCCGCGAGGCATCGCTTGCGATCCAGATTCGCATGACCTCGCGGTCATGCGTGACGCCAGCGTCGCCGCCGTCGTGGCCGATCCGCCGGAGGCGCTGCTGGCGGCGGCGGACGAGTCGGGTGTCGCGATCATTGCCGTGGCCGAATCGGAAAACGGCCGGCCACTCGATGCCGACGCCCTTGTCGAGCGAATTGGCAGGTGGGCGATGCATCCGTCCGTCATGCTGGCAATGCTGCCGCGGGCGTTCACGGAGGCGGAGCTCGTCGCGGTGGCCGCGAACGCCCGCCGGCTGAAGGGCACGATGCTGCTCGCCGGCGAGGTGACGGCTGCATCGCCGCCGCCGCGCGAGATCCCTGCCGGCATCGACTGCATGTGCCTGGCTCTCGACGACAGCGGTCTGCCGCACGACGCCTGGCGGGACGCGGCACCGGCCGTACCGCTCATCGCCTGGCGGCGCGGCGGTGATGCGGAACATGCAAGCCGCAGCCGCTGCGATCGACTCCAGGCCACGCTTGCCGCCTGGGGCCTCGCCGATGGCCGCGCCCGCCAGCCCTGGGACTGGTCGGGATACCTCGTGTCATGACGGGCGACTGGTGGACGTGGCTCATGATTGGCGCGGTCGGGTTCGGCGGCCCCGCCGGTCAGGTCGCGATCCTCCACCGCGAGCTCGTCGAACGCCGCCGCTGGCTCGATGAAGAGGAATTTCTGGCGGCGCTGCGGGTGTGCATGCTCCTTCCCGGCCCCGAGGCCCAGCAGCTGGCGACCTACGCGGGCTGGCGCCGCGGCGGCCTCGCCGGGGGCCTGCTGGCCGGCATGCTCTTCGTGCTGCCGGGGGCGGTGCTGGTGATGGCGCTCGCCTGGCTGCATGCGGCCGGTGGATCCTGGCCGCTCGTCGCCGCCGCCTTCGCGGGCACGCGGCCCGCGGTCGTGGCACTGGTCGCCCTCGCGGCCTGGCG
>JAPOJV010000146.1 GCA_029978085.1 bacterium | reverse complement strand
GGTCGGTGAGAATGCCGGCGTGGAGCACGAAGATGACGTCGGGATACAGGGCATCGGCCGCCTCGGCGATCATCTGCCGCGCGGTTTCCCGCACGAGCCCGAGCAGCCGCGACGGCACCGTCGCCACCGTCTCCAGAAACGTGGCGGCCGAGCCATCCTGCACCGCGGCAAGCAGCTTCCGTGACGCCGCCGCCACGTCCCGGAGGTGGATGCCATGCATTCCCGGCTGCTGCTCCTCCAGGTGCGAGACCGACGACGGTCCGCAGACGGTCGCCTCATGACCACGGGCGGCGAGCGCCTCCCGCAGCCGATGCACCCGCGTATGCGGATAGTCGCAGCAGCCGTGATCGATGATCAGTATCCGCACGGCACGTTCCGCCTGACCGCTGAGCCCGCCTGACCCTGACCGCTGAGCCCGTCTAACCCTGAAGATGATGCGGAATGTCTACACCCAGCCCTGCCACCTGGCAATCGCGAGGCAGCCCGCCGCCCAGGCCGCGGCCCCCCAGTCGTCGGCCATGATGCCGAGTCCCTCCGGCAGGTTTTCGAGGCGGCGGCAGGGAAACGGCTTGGAAATGTCGAACAGCCGAAACAGCACGAAGCCGGCGGCGAGGGCCAGCCAAGAGCGGCCCGCGACGGGCACGGCCAAGAGCGCGAGCGGCAGCGCGGCGGCCTCGTCGAGCACGATCGCGCCGGGGTCGTCGCCGCGGCCGAGGCGGCGGACGGCGCGGGTACAGATCGGCACCGCGATCAGGCAGACGGCGGCCACGAGGGCGGCCTCCACGGCGACGGTGAGCCAGCTGCTGCCGAGCCGGGCTGAACAGACCGTCGCCAGCCAGCCCGTCGCCAGCGAGAGCGGAATCCCGACGAGCGAACCGAACGTTCCCGGGGCGAATCCCACGCGGCCGATGCCGCCGCAGGTGGCCAGGAACACGGCCGGGTCGCGCCAGGGGGCCGGAGTCGATGCGGAGTCGGATTGAATCATGCCACTGGCATCGTACCACGCGGCCTGCGCCGCCCCGGCACACGGGGTATGATGCAAGCGAGGCGGCTGAGGCGGCTGCCTCGTCGCATTCCAGGTGAGAGCCCGATGGCATCCGTTCCCTCCCCGACGGCCGACTCGACTGCGATCGGCCCGCTCCAACTTGTGGAGTATCCACACCCGGCGCTGCTACGCCGGGCCAAACCTGTGTCGCGGATCGACGACGCGCTCGCGGCGGCCGTCGAGCAGATGTTCGACATCATGTACGACGCCCGCGGTGTGGGCCTCGCGGCCAATCAGGTGGCGCTCCCCTATCGGCTGTTCATCGTGAACTGCGAAGGCGAGCGCGGGCACGGCGAGGAGCATGTGTTCATCAATCCCGTGCTCAGCCGGCCGCGAGGCACCGCGGTCCAGGAAGAGGGCTGCCTCAGCCTGCCGGGTGTGCGGATGGACGTGCGGCGGCCGGAGCGGATCGTGATCGATGCCTGGTCGCTCGACGGCCAGCCCATTCATCTCGACGTCGATGGCCTGCTGGCCCGCGTGATCCAGCACGAGTTCGACCATCTCGAAGGCCGCCTGTTCACCGATCGGCTGCCCGAGGCGGCGGCACTGGAGGTGCGGCGGGCGCTCGAGAGCTTCCGCGAGGTCCATGCCGGCAAGCAATCCCGGGGCGAACTGCCGGCACACGACGCGCTCGTCGCGGAACTCGACCGGCTCGAAGCCGCGCGGTGCGGCTAGTGGCCGCACCGCTGCGGATCGTCGTGATGGGTACCGGCCCGTTCGCCGTGCCGATGTTCGAGTCCCTGCGCGAGTCGCCCCACGAGATCGTGGCGGCGGTCACGCGGCCCGACCACGCGCCGCCAGGCCGCCGGCCACCGCCGAATCCGATGCGGGCGGCCGCCACGGCGGCAGGGCTGCCGATCCTCGACCCCGAGCGGGTGAACGATCCGGCGGCGGTCGCCGCGGTCGCGGCCCTGCGGCCCGACCTGTTCGTCGTCTGCGACTACGGCCAGATTCTTTCCCGCGAACTGCTCGGGATTCCGCCGCTCGGCGGCATCAACCTGCACGGCTCGCTGCTGCCGCGACACCGCGGTGCCGCGCCGGTGCAGTGGGCGATCCTCGCCGGGGATGACGTCACGGGCGTGAGCGTGATCCACATGACGCCTGGCCTCGACGCGGGCAACGTGATCACTGCCGCCGCGACGCCGATCGGCAGTCATGAAACGGCGGCCGAGCTGGAGCGGCGGCTTGCCGAGATGGGCCGCGGCCCCGTGGTCGAGGCGATCGCCCTGCTTCAGGAGGCGGTGGCTGCGGGCCGGCCGGCGGGCGTGCCGCAGGATGCAGCGGCCGCGACCCGTGCGCCGCGCATCACGAAGGCCGACGGCGTCATCGATTGGACGCACGATGCAGCGCGGATCGAACGGATGCGGCGGGCGCTCGAGCCGTGGCCGCGGGCCACCACGTTTTTCGCGCGGGGCGACGGCGTGCGGCAGCGGCTCGTGCTTGAAGACGTGGCCGTGGTGGCGTCGCCGGCACCTGACTCAGCGGCGGGTACGGTGCTCGTGGCGGGGGGCGGCCGGCTCGTTGTGGCGTGTGGCGGCGGCACGGCGCTCGAGATTCTGCGGCTCGTGCCCGAGGGCCGCCGCAGCATGTCGGCCGCGGAGTTTCTCCGCGGCAGCCCGCTCCGCGAAGGCACGCGGCTGGGGTAAACTCCTCCTCCATGACGAAACGCCTCTGGATCGAAACCGTCGGCTGCCAGATGAACGTGCTCGATAGCGAGCTCGTGGTGGCGGCGCTGCGCCGGCAGGGCTGGGAGATGGCGACAGCCAGTGCGGAGGCCGACGCCGTCTTTTACAACACGTGCAGCGTGCGGCAGCATGCCGAAGACAAGATCTATTCGGCCCTCGGCCGCGTGCGGATCGAGAAGGCGAAGCGGCCCGGACTCGTCGTGGGCGTGCTCGGCTGCATGGCCCAGAAAGACCAGGAGCTGATCCGCAAGCGGGCGCCGTGGGTCGATCTCGTCGTCGGCCCCGGCCAGCTTCATCAGGTGCCGACGCTCGTGGCCGATGTGCTGGCCGGCGGTGGCCCGCGGATCGAGGTGAGCCTCGAACGCAAGGGGCACGCCCGCGAGGCGATCGCGCGGAGCTTTGAGAGCTACGATCCCGACCGCGATCCGGCGATGCGGCCCACGCCGTTCCAGGCGTTCATCCGCACGCAGACCGGCTGCGACAAGTTTTGCGCGTTCTGCGTGGTGCCGCACGTGCGCGGTCCGGAGCAGGCCCGGGCGCCCGACACGATCGTGGCCGAGGCGCGGAAGCTCGTGGCCGAGGGCTGCCGAGAGATCACACTCATCGGCCAGACCGTCAATAGCTACCGGTGGAATGACGGCGGCCGGACGAGCCGCCTCTCCGACCTGCTCGTGCGACTCGACGCGCTCGACGGCCTCGACCGGATCAAGTTCGTGACGAACTATCCCCGGGACATGACCGACGACCTGATCGCGGCCGTCCGCGACCTGCCGAAGGTCTGCCACTACCTCCACGTGCCGGCCCAGCATGGCTCCGACGCCGTACTCGGCCGGATGAAGCGAGGCTACACGATCGGCGAATACATGGAGATGCTCGGCCGCGTGCGGGAGGCGCTGCCCCAGGCCGCCGTCACGAGCGACTTCATCGTCGGCTTCTGCGGCGAGACCGATGCGGAGTTCGAGACGACGCTCGACCTCGTGCGGACGGCCGGCTTCAAGAACAGCTTCATCTTCAAGTACAGCCCCCGCCCCGGCACGAAGGCCTATGACCGCCTGCCCGACGACGTGCCGGAGGACGTGAAGAAAGAACGCAACCGGCTCCTCCTCGAGGCCCAAGAGGACGTGAGCCTCGCGGGCAACCAGCGGTTCATCGGCACCCGCCAGCAGGTGCTCGTGGAGGGGCTTTCAACCCGCGACGAGAAGCGGGCCGTCGATCCCGGCCCTGACGGCATCGCCCAGCTCACCGGCCGCACGATGTGCGACCGGATCGTCGTGTTCGACGCGCCCACGCGGCTCGTCGGCCGGCTCGTGGACATCGACATCCTCGCCGCCGGCGCCTGGTCGCTCTCCGGCGTCGTGGCCGACGGCCTCGCCAATGCCGTCCCCCTCGACAGCCTCACTTTTTCCACCGAACCCCCGGCCGAACTCTACGACATCACCCTGAACTCCCCCCGAAGCTCGACCGGTTCGCTGAAGCCCGAGGCGTAAGCCGAGAGGAATGCGGTCCGATTCCCGAGATGTCTATTGAATCCCTTGTGCGGTCGCTCTCGCTGCCTTTGAAGCCCGAGGCGCGAGCCAAGTGGAATACGGTTCGATTTTTGTGACCCTACGTCTATTCCCTCAGCTTGCGCTACGGGCTTCCGGGCATCAGGAATGAGGCGCCTGCTCATGCCCCTCTCACCCGCCGACATGTCGCAGCTGCTCGATGACCCGTCGGCGGCTGCGGCTTGGGCCGCGGCGGCGGGGCTCGCCGACGGAGCCGCCGCGCATCGAGCGTTGCTCGCGCTGGCCGAGCGGGGCCTCACGCTCGACCTGCTCGCGGGAATGTGCGGCCAGCTGCAGGAGCTTCTGCCGCAGGTCGGCGACGCTGATCGCGTGCTCGTGGCGATCGAGCGGTTCGTCGGCGGCGTGCGGAGCCCACTGGCCACTGCGGCGCTTTTCGACCGCGATCCGCGGGCGCTCGGCATTCTCGTGAAGCTGTTCGCGGCCAGCCCGTTCCTCGCGGAGCTGGTGATCGCCGATCCCGAGTCGTGGGAGAAGATCCGGCTCGGTGAAGGAAGGCCCGAGAAGAGAGAGGCGTTGGCGGCGACGCTGGCGGCCGAGATCGGGACGCCGACGGCGGGCACAGCGTCCGACACCGACCGGGTGCTGCGGGCACTGCGGCGGTTCAAACGGCGGGAGACGCTGCGCATCGCCTACGGCGACCTCGTGGGTGGGCAGCGGCTGGAGACCGTCGTGGGCCAAATTTCGCACGTGGCCGACTGCATCGTGCAGGCGGCCGTGGCCGCGGCGGTTGCCAGTGTGGAACGGCAGCGGGGCGTACCCCGTGGGCCCAGCGGCGAGCGGGCGACGATCGCTGCGGTCGCGCTCGGCAAGCTCGGTGGGGGCGAGCTCAACTACTCCAGCGACATCGACCTCGTGTTCGTCTATTCGGCCGACGGCCGCGTGGACGGGCCGAAGCCCTGCACGAACCAGGAGTTCTTCGATCGCGTGGTGCAGGAGACCGTGCGACTGATCGGCGAGGCTACGGACCTCGGCGCGGCCTACCGCGTCGACCTACGGCTGCGGCCACACGGCTCGTCGGGGGCGGCGTCGCATAGTCTCGATGCCATGCTGCACTACTACGACCAGAGCGGCCGCACATGGGAGCGGCAGGCCTGGGTGAAGGCCCGCTGCGTGGCCGGCGACGAGTCGCTCGGGCAACGGCTGCTCGCGGAGCTTTCCCCCTGGGTCTACCGCCGCTGGCTGACACGAGCCGACATCTCGGGCATCAAGGCGCTCAAGCGACGGATCGAGCAGCGGGCGGTGAGGGAAGGGGTCGATGCCTCCGACGTCAAGCATGGCCGCGGCGGTATCCGCGACATCGAGTTTACGATCCAGTTCCTCCAGCTCCTGAATGGCGGCGACACGCCGCGGGTCCGCACCGGTGGCACGCTCGAGGCGATCCGTCGGCTTGCCGAGACGGGCGGGCTCACCGATCAGGAGCGGGAGATCCTCGAGCGGACCTACACGCTCCTCCGCACCGTCGAGCACCGGCTGCAGCTGCTCTCCGACCGGCAGACGCATCTGCTGCCCGCCACGGACGCTGAATTCGCCCGACTCGCCGCGCGACTGGACTACGGCACGGCCGCCGACTCGCCGGAGCGGCTGCGGCGTGACCTGGCCGAGGCCACCCAGCTCAACCGCCGGATTCTCGACCACCTGCTCCACGATGCGTTTCCTGGCGAGGCTGACCCCGAGCCGGAGGTCGACCTCGTGCTCGACCCGGCGCCCACCCCCGGCTTCGTGCACGAGGTGCTCGCGCGACATGGCTTTCGCGACGTGCCCGCCGTCCATCGGGCGCTCGTGGCGCTGGGGGAGGAGCAGGTGCGGTTTCTCTCCACGCGGCGGTGCCGCCACTTCCTGGCGGCCATCGCCCCACGGCTCTTGGCCGCGATCGGCCAGACACCCGACCCCGATGCCACGCTCATGAACCTCGTGGCCGTGAGCAACTCGCTCGGCGGGAAGGGGGTGCTGTGGGAGCTGTTCAGCTTCCATCCGCCGTCGCTCGAATTCACGGTGAAGCTCTGCTCGGCGTGCCCGTTTCTCGCGCGGCTGCTGGTGAGCAATCCCGGCATGATCGACGAGCTGCTCGACAGCCTGCTGATCGATCGGCTGCCGACGCCTGCCGCCGTGGAGGCGAGCCTCGCCGAGCTCTGCCGGAATGCGATCGACATTGATCCGATCCTGCATGCCTTCAAGGCCTCGCAGCAGCTCCGCGTGGGTGTCCGCGACATGATCGGCCGGCAGGATGCGACGGCGACGAGCGCTGCCGTCACCGCGATCGCCGAGGCCTGCCTGAAGGTGGTGGTGGGGCACGAGCAGGCACGGCTCGTAGAGCGGCTCGGCCTGCCACGGGCGGGCGACGGCTCGGGCGAGCCGGCCGGGCCGGTCGTGCTCGCGATGGGCAAGTTCGGCGGCCGGGAGATGAACTACGCCAGCGATGTCGACGTCGTCTTTCTCTACGACCATGAGGGCTCCGCCACGCCGCAACGGCGGCAGCCGCGGCCCGACGCCGGCACGAGCAACGCCCATTTCTTCGGCGAGCTTGCCCAGCGCACCGGCAAGGTCTTCAACACGCTCGGGCCCCGCGGCCGGCTCTACGAGCTCGATTCACGGCTGCGGCCGAGCGGCCGGAGCGGGCCGCCCGCTGTCTCGCTCGACGAGTTCGCCCGCTACTTCGCCCCCGACGGCCCGGCGGCGGTGTGGGAGCGGCAGGCGCTGGTGAAGGCGCGGCCCGTGATCGGCTCGGCTGCGGCTGTCGAGCGAGTTGGCCGCATCATCGCGGCAGCGGCGTATGAGCGACGCTGGACCGCGGCCGAGGTGGAGGCGATCCGGCAGATGCGGCTGCGGATGGAGCAGGGGGCGCGGCCGACGAATCTCAAGCGCGGTCCCGGCGGCGTGGTCGACATCGAGTTCATCGCGCAGATGCTGCAGCTCGTGCACGGCGGCGAGAACCCAACGCTCCGCACCCCGGAAACACTCGCCGCACTCGACGCCCTCGAGGCGGCCGGCCACCTTGCGGCCGAAGACCATACCCAGCTCGTGCATGCCTACCGCACGTTTCGCGACATCGAGGGGCGGCTGCGGCTTCTCGATGCTCCGGCTCGCCACGACTTTCCCGCGTCGACCGACGAGCAACGGAAGCTCGCCCAGCTGCTCGGCCACGCCGCTCCCGACCGGCTCGTGGCCGAAGTGCAGGCCCTCACCGCCAGCACCCGCGGGATTTTCACGCGGATCTTTGCGGCGACGGCAGTTACGGTAGCCCGGTCACGGTAGCCCGGTCACGGTAGCCCGGTCACGCCGTGACCGGAATGCTTGTCACGGCGTGACAAGCCCACGCCGG
>JAPOJV010000036.1 GCA_029978085.1 bacterium | reverse complement strand
CCGCTCGATCCGCCGGGCCCGCGGTCGACCGCGAGCGGATGATTCGTGCGGCCCCAGACCGGATTGTCGGTCTCGTGCAGATACATCGCCTGCGGCACGTTTGCCTTGCCGACGATCACCGCGCCGGCGGCCTTCAGTCGGGCCACGAGCGGCGCGTCGGCGGCATCGACCATGTGCCGCCGGCTCTCGATGCCGAGCGTCGTCCGCAGCCCGGCCACCGGAAAACACTCTTTCACGCTCACCGGCACGCCCGCCAGTGGTCGATGCGTTGCGGCATCGATCGCGACCGCCCCGGCATCGATCGCCCGCGCGTCGGACTCGGCATCCGGCCGCAGCTGCACGAGCGCATTGAGCTGCCGGTGCGTTGCCGCATGCCGCCCGCGATGTTCAGCGAGCACTTCGACGGCCGTCACCCGTCGGTCCCGGATAGCTGCCGCAGTATCGATGACTGAGACACTGGTTCGACTGCTCACTACCCTCGATCCCTTCGAGCCTATCTGGAGCCTGGACGGAAGCGAATCGATGAGGGAGGCGAGGGAATCGGCGAACGCTCGAGGAGCATGGGGCCGCCGCGGCCCTCGCGACGAGACTTTCGCCGTCCGCGAGCCGGCGATGCACCCAGGTCACGAGAATCTCAAAAATCGACGGTCGCGGGCTCGGCGGCAGGCGAGCGGACGTCGGCCGCCCAGATCACGTCGCCATCGAACACGATGCCGGTGACGAGCAGCCTGTCGCCCGCCACCGCTGCCGGCTCCTCGCGGGTGATGATCGCCAGTTCGCGCATCTGATCGCCGGCCTCGAGCTGCACCTTCGATCGCCAGTATGGCCCCACCTTCTTGGCCGATTCGAACGTGACAGGCAACAGGATGCCCTCGCTGTCGCGGCGGGCATACGCGAGCCAATCGGCGGCCAGCTTCGGCAGCATGGCCGCGACCGCATCCTGGCCGGCAAGGCCTGCGTGCAACTCGGCCAGCCGTTCCTGCGTGCCCTCGAGGGGGCGGCCGGTGTCGGCCGCCTCGTTCTCGAGCTTCACGAACTCGTCGGCGGTACGGGCCAACGACTTGTACCAGCCGACGAGCAGCTTCTTGCCCGCGATGTCGGAGTGGTCCTGCACCGCAGCAGCGGCCTCGAGCGCCGCAGCCGCCTCGGCCACGGCGGCCTCGAGCGCGGCAGTGTCGAGCGGCGGCAGCACGGGGGGCGCCGGTTCGACGGCAGCCACCGGCGCCGGACTTGCAGCCGGTGTCGCGTCCGCCGCGAGCGGGTCGGGGATCGCGGGGGCCGGCGCGTCAGGATCAGGAAAGAGCGGATCCGATGACTCGGGCTCGGTCGCATCCAGCTTCGGTGCCGCGTCTGTCGCCGGAGCGAGTGGATCGACGGCTGCCACCGCCGCGTCGGGCAAGCCTGACTCCGCACCGAACTCGGTCGCGGGCGTGTCGCCCAGCGGAGCCGCATCGGCCACCGGCTCGGTGGCGTCGGCTGCCGGCGCATCGGGAATCGGCGTGGTCGCAGCCAGGTCATCGAGCGACAGTGCCGCCGGCGCGTCGGGCGACGCAGCGGCCCGCTTCTTGAACCCCGGCTGGAACTTCTGGGGCAGCAGAAACGCCATCGACTCGGGAAGTTGTTTCGCAACGCCGAACGGATCCCGCTGGAAGCCCCAGAGCAGGATCGCCATCGTGATCGGGATGGCCATCGCGCCACCGGCCACCACGCCGATCATCGGCCCAAGGCCGCCCCCCTTGGCCCGCGGCTTTGCGGCCGCGGCACGCGGCGCGGCCACGGCGGTCGCTGCAGCTGCCGCCACGGGGGCGGCTGCCTCGAACGAGAGGGTGGACTCTTCCATCTCGGTCGCGTCGGAGTCGCCCGCATCGATGCCGAAATCAGTTTCGGCATCGGCGGCGACTCCGGCAAATGCATCGGTCTCGTCATTCTCGGCCGAGCGTTCGGCATCAAGACCGCCCCAGTTCTCGAGGCCCTCGGTCGCAGTTTCGGCCTGCGAGCCGCCGTCGCCAGCCGACATGTCGATGCCCGAAAAGCCGGTGCCGATCTCGATCGACGACTGCGAAGCCAGTTCCGGCGCACCTTCCTCGGGCGCGAACACGGAAAGCGGCGGCGCGACATCCGCCGCGTCCGCTTCCGCAACGTCCACCGCACCGGCACTTGCCGAGTCGTCATCCACCGCCGTCAGCCACGCGCCCACGTCATCGTCGTTGACGGTAGCTGCGGGCTCTTCCGAGACCGGCTCGTCTGGCTGCGGCGCGGCCGGCGGCGTTGTTTCGTCCACGAACGAGAACGACATCTCCTCGCCGCCCTTGTCTTGACTGTCACCAGCAAGGTCATCGGCTACGAGGTCGGCCCACGGATCCGGGGCCTCGTTCTTGTCGTCGTCGGCAGCCATCGAGGGAGCTCCAAGGGCGGTCGCTGGGCCGGTGCCGCCGGCCCACACACATGCCGTTAAAGTCTACCACCGGGATTTTGCGCCCGGCCACTCTTACGTCCGCCCCCCCACCAGACGCCACAAAGCCTCGCTCACAGCCCGTGGGCTGCCCCGTAGCGATCCCGCAGGCTCGCCAGCAGCGGCGCCTCGGACACGGGCTCGCCGGTCGCCTGCTCCACGAGCGGGTCTGATTCGAGCATCCGTCCGGCGGCATGCACGTGCTGCCGCATCCAGCCCAGGAGCGGCGCGAACCTGCCCGTGGCGAACTGCGCTGCCACAGGGCCGACATCGCGTTCCGCGGCGGCCATCAACTGGGCTGAGAAGATATTGCCGAGCGTGTAGGTCGGAAAGTAACCGACGAGGCCGGCGCTCCAGTGGATGTCTTGCAGCACGCCTGCGGCATCGTTCGGTGGCCGGATCCCGAAATCCTGCTCGAAGCGGTCGTTCCAGGCGGCCGGCAAGTCGGCGAGGGCGAGGTCGCCGAGCACGACGGCCCGCTCCAGATCGAAGCGGAGCATCACGTGGAGGTTGTAGGTGACCTCGTCCGCCTCGACGCGGATGAACGATGGTTCCACGACGAGGAGCGATTGATGCACGGCCGCGGCGTCGGCATCGGCGAGCGCGTCTGGGAACGCCGCGCGGGCCAGGGGAAAACACCAGTCCCAGAAGGCCCGCGACCGCCCGACGAGATTTTCCCAGAGGCGTGACTGCGACTCGTGGATGCCGAGCGATGCGGCCTCGCCCGGGGGCAGGCCGAACCAGTCGCCGGGCAACCCCTGTTCGTAGAGACCGTGCCCGGCCTCGTGCAAGACGCCGTAGAGTGCCGTCGGCAGGAAGTGCTCGTCCCATCGGGTCGTGATCCGGCAGTCGTCGGGGCCGATCGTCGTGCAGAACGGATGATCGGTGGTGTCGAGCCGGCCGCGGTCGAAGTCGAAGCCGATCCGTGCGGCCACGTCACGGACGAACCGCCGTTGGGCGTCGAGCGGATACCGCCGTCGCATGAGGGCGTCGGACGGCCGCCGTCGGGCGCCGACGCAGGCCTGCACGAGCGGCACGATCCCGGCCCGCAGCCGCGCGAAGCGCTCGGCCACCGCCGGCCAGCGGGCTCCCGGCTCATAGTCGTCGAGCAGCGCGTCGTAGCGGTCGCGGTCGGGCAGCTGACAGGCCGCCTGCTCCCGCTTGAGCTCGAACATCCGCCGCAGCCACGGCTCGAGCACCGGCCACGACGACTCCTCGCGGGCTCGGCTCCAGGCCTGCTGTGCCTCGACGCAGGTGCGGGCCAATTCCTCGACGAGCCGGGCCGGGAGGCGGGCCTGCTTCATGTAGTCGCGGTGGAGCAGCCGGATCGTCGCCTGTTCCTGCGGCGTGCCCTGCCGGGCCAGGGGGTCGTCGAGGAGCCGCTCGAGCCGTTCCCCTTGGCGCGGGTCGGTCCGCTCGCGGTGCACGATAGCGGCGAGTGCCGCCGCCTGATCGGCCCGATGGCCGCCGGCGGCGGGAGGCATCTTCGTGCGTTCATCCCAGCCGAGCAAGGCGTCGATCGAGCCGAGCACGGCCACCCGTCGGGCGTGGGCGACGGCGGTGGCGAACAGGTCGGGCGGGGGCGGGGCTTTCTCGAGTGGCATGGTTGGGGGCAGACGCTGCAAGGGGGTGAGGTGAGACACACACCTCGCAGGGTATGCTCGCGGAAACCCCACGGACAACCCTCCCATGCTCGATGTGCTCGTCATCGCTCCGCATCCCGATGATGCCGAACTCGGCATGGGGGGCACGATCCCGGTCATGCAGAAGCAGGGCCTCCGCGTGGGCGTGCTCGACCTCACCGACGGCGAGCCCACGCCGCGCGGGTCGCCCGAGATCCGGGCCCGCGAGACGGCGGCGGCATCGGCGGCCCTCGGCCTGACATGGCGGGAGAATCTCGGCCTGCCCAACCGGCGACTGCGGGCCACGCTGCGGGCCAGGGCCGCGTTGGCCGGCGTCATCCGGCGAGTGCGGCCGCGATGGCTCTTCGCGCCCCATTGGGTCGACGCCCATCCCGACCACGTCGCCGCCACGCGGCTCGCCGAGGCGGCCCGGTTCTGGGCGAAGCTCACGAAGTGCGATCTCCCCGGTGAACCGTGGCATCCCGAGCGAATCTTCTACTACGGCTGCGTGCACCTGCGGTCCGTCCGCCACCCCGCCTTCGTGGTCGACATCTCGTCCACGATCGAGTCGAAGCGGCACAGTCTGGCCTGTTATGCGAGCCAGTTCCCGGCCGACGCCCCCCGGCCGACGGTGCTCGAACGAGTCGCCGCCGCCGACGCCTGGTGGGGATCGGTCATCGGGGCGCTGCACGGCGAGCCGTTCTGGTCGCGCGAGCCCATCGGCCTCCGGGGCCTCGCCGAACTCACCTGAACCCCGCACACCTTGCCCAGGTCGTGCTCCAGGCCCGTGTGTGCCGGGGGGCTGGCCCGATCGCGGCGACCCGGCGGGCGAAGCGCCGGAATCTGGCCGCCGGCCTGCCCAACCGCCGATAGACACAACGGCGATCGTGTGCGCGGTCGCGGATCCTGCTCGGGGCTATCCATGGACTCCCGCGACATCAACGTGGTCGCCCTCGTGAAGGGCAACGAGCGGTACGTCTTCTTGTATGACGACGAGAGTCGTGACGCCGCCCTTCGCGCGATGGCACGGCAGGCCGCTCATCCCGACCTGAGCTTCTCGTGGTACGACGCGGCGGTGCTCGGCGACAAGGTGCGGGCCAGCACGCCGAAGCCGCAACGGCTCCGGTTCGGCAACCGTGCCGACCGCCCTGCCTGAGTCATGCCCGCGCCATTGCAGCCGGAGTTCCAGCAGGCGATCGACCGCTTTCTGCGGCATCTGACCGCCGAGCGGGGCTGCTCGCCGCTGACGCTCAAGAGCTACCGCGAAGACCTGCTTCAGCTCGAAGAGTTTCTCCGATCGGCAGGCTGCCGGTCGCCCAGCGCCGCTACGACGCTCGTGTTGCGGCGGTTTGCCTCCGGCCTTCATGCGGCCGGCTACGCCGCCTCGACGATCGCCCGCAAGCTCGCGAGCATGCGGAGCTTCTTCGCCTTCGGCCAGCGCGAAGGCTGGCTGGCCGCGAACCCGGCGAAGCCGCTGCGGAGCCCGAAGCGGGCCCGGTCGCTGCCGAAGTTCCTCACGGGCGACGAGATCGCCCGGCTGCTCGCGGCGCCACAGCCCGAGGCGGCAGGCGGCCTGCGCGATCGGGCGATTCTGGAGCTGATGTATTCGGCCGGCGTCCGTGTCCGCGAGCTCGTGAACGTCGACGATGGTGATCTCGACCTCGACAACGCGACGGTTCGCGTCCGCGGCAAGGGCCGCCGGGAGCGGCTCGGCATCGTGGGCTCACACGCCCGCGCCGCACTGCGAGCCTGGCTGGCGGCACGCCCACGCCCGCGCAGGCCGCCGACCGACAGCCCGCGGGCAACGCGGTCCTCGCAGCCGCTGTTCACCAACAAACTCGGCGGCAGACTCTCGGTCCGCGGCGTGGCCCGCCTGCTCGAGAAGCACCTCGCAGCGGCCGGCCTCACAGGTCGGGCCAGTCCACACACGCTCCGCCACAGCTTCGCCACGCACCTGCTCGACGCCGGAGCCGACATCCGCAGCGTGCAGGAGTTGCTCGGCCACAAGAGCCTCGTCACCACGCAGATCTACACCCACGTGACGACCAGCCGCCTGCTCGACGCCTTCGACAAGGCCCATCCCCGGGCCCGATGACTACACCAGGCCGCGACGAACGGCCCAGACGGCGGCCTGCGTGCGATCGCTGACGGCGATCTTCCGGAGGATGTTTTGCACGTGCTCCTTCACGGTCTCGACGCTGATCGTGAGCGACTGGGCGATCTCCTTGTTGGAGAGCCCGAGCGCCATGTGTCGCAGCACCTGCGTCTCCCGCTGGGTGAGCGGGATGTCGGGATCGGGCGTGGCGACGCGATTCGCCATGGTCGTGGCCACGCGGCGGAGTTCGCCGGCCCGCATCGGCAACTGGCCCGCCGCGGCACCGGTGATGGAATTGATCAGCTCGGACCGGGTGCACCCCTTGAGCATGTAGTCGTGGGCGCCCGCGGCGACCGCCCGGGCGACGTAGGTCGGATTGTCGAACGTCGACAGCATCACGCACCGCACGCCCGGCATGTCGTGGCGGATTTTTTCGAGCGCGGCGAGTCCGTCCTTGCCGGCCATGCGAATGTCGAGCAGCACCACGTCGGGCTTGAGCTTCTTCGTGAGTTTCACGGCCTCGTCACCGGTCGCCGCCTCGCCGACGATTTTCACGTCCGAGTTCGCCAGCAGGCTCACCAGCCCACGGCGCACCACCTCGTGATCATCCGCGATCACCACCTTGATCGACATGTGCCCCTTCAATTCCGTGCTGAAAGAACCGTGCTCCGTCGGGGACGACGCCCGACCATTGAACTGTAGCAGTTCAAGTTATTTGAATCAACACATTCGGGGGGTGCCTGACCGAAATGTGCCGCAGCCGTGCGAGAGAAAAACCAGTCCTCTGCAGCCGGCACTCAGCCTGACGACGCCTCGGCCCGCACCCGGGCCAGCATCTCCGCCGCCCCCTTCGTCAGGAGCGACTCCGCCACCCGCCCTCCAAGCGCTGCGGCCCCGGAATCGGCAGACACCTCCTGCGAGGGCATCATCACCTCCTCGGCGACGATGCGGCGGACGCGGCCCCCTGCTTCCTCCAGCACGCAGGCGCCCAACTGGAGCACTCCCGCGGCATCCATCCGGGCCCAGCCGCCGATCGGCGCGAGGCAGCCGCCTGCGAGCGAGGCCAGGCAGGCCCGTTCGGCGCGGACGGCATCATGCGTCGCGGGATGATCGAGCGCCGTGACGGCCCGGCGTGTGTCGGCATCGTCGGCCCGTGTCTGCAGCGCGAGCGCCCCTTGGGCGATCGCGGGCCAGAATGCGTCGGGCTCGAGCACCTCGGCGATCCGGTCGGCGAGGCCGAGCCTGCGAAGCCCCGCCCCGGCCAGGATGAGGCAGTCATAGTCGCCCGCCTCGAGCCGCCGCAGCCGCGTATCGACGTTGCCGCGCAGCGGCCGCACCACGAGGTCGTCACGGAGGGCCCGCACCTGCATCACGCGGCGGATGCTCGACGTGCCCACGATGCTGCCGGCCGGCAGTCCGGCCAGCGTGGTGCCGGGCCGACCAACCACCACGTCGAACGGGAGCTCCCGTTCCGGCACGCTCGCGATCACGAGGCCCGGCGTCTCGGCGGTGGGCAGATCCTTGAGACTGTGCACGGCCACGTCGATCCGCCCATCGAGCAACGCCTGCTCGAGCTCCCGCACGAACACGCCATCCTGGCCGAGCCCGGCGACTGGCACGTCATGCCGCACGTCGCCCCGGGTGGTGATCGTCTGCACGTCGACATCCAGCCCGTGCGCCCGCAGCCGATCGACGACCCAGCCGGTCTGCGTGACAGCCAACTGGCTGCCGCGAGTGCCGACACGAAGAGGACGGGAGGAAGGCATCGCAACGAGAGAAGGTCAAGGCACGTCGGACGTGTCGGCGCGGGCCGCGACGGCAGCGTACACCGCCGTCGCCCCGGCGGAGAGGAGGGCCGCCGAACAGGCCGCAAGAGTGGCCCCGGTGGTCGTGACATCGTCCACCACGAGCACGCGGCGGCCGGCGACACCGCGGCCAGCCCGAAATGCCCCTGCCACGTTGCCGCGGCGATCGCCGCGGGGCAGCGAGTTTTGCATGACCGTGCGGCGGGAGCGCCGAACCGCCCGTCGCACCGGCAGGCCGAGCCCGGCCGCCACACCCCGCGCGAGTTCGTCGGCGGCGCTCGTGCCCCGCACCAGCCGTCGCGTCCAGTGCATGGGCACGGGCACCACGAGATCCGGACGCCAGCTGCGGAGCCTGTCGCCGTGCCGCTCCACGATCAGGGCGGCGAGTCCTGCGGCGAGCAGGTCACCCGCCGGCCGCTTGGCCCGCAGCACGGCATCGCGAACCGCATCGGCGTAGCTGCCGAGCACGACGATCCCGGCGCACTCGCCCAGCCGGCCACCGCAGCGGCTACAGGGATCATCGTCGCCAGGCTGGCCACAGCGGCCACAGCGGCTGCCACCCGTGGCCAGACTGCGGCCACAGTCCTCGCAGACCTCCGCAAGCCGGCGTCGCTCATCGCCGGCGGCGGGCGGTGGCTCGGCCCCGCAGAACACGCACCGCGGGGGCCAGAGCAGGTCGAAGGCCTGGGCGGCCCAGCGCCGGCACGACACGATCGATGGGAGTTCAGACAGCGGCATCCAGGGCCTCCGACGGCGGGCGGCCGGGCCATTGGGGCCCGCCCCACACCGATTGACGCTCCTCGGGAAGCGGCCTACCCTCCGCGGCCCTGCCGGGCGGCCCGACCGTCCAGCGCCACCATCGTCGCCCCCCCGAACGGGCCGTCAAGCGCCATGCTCATCGACCGCTACATCACCCGTGCGATGCTGCACGCGTTCGTGATCGTGTTCGTGAGCCTCGCCGGCCTCTACTTCGTGTTCGACGCGTTCACGAACATGGAGGACTTCATCTCCCATGCTGCGAAGTCCGGGGGGCTCGCCCGGGTGCTGGCCACGTATTACAGCTGCCGGCTCGTCTGGTTTTTCGACGCCACGAGCCCTGTGATCTCGCTGGCGAGCGCCATGTTCGCCCTCTCGTGGCTGGAACGCCACAACGAGCTCACGGCCCTGCTGGCCGCGGGCGTCACGCGCTGGCGGATCGCCCGGCCGGTGATCGTGTTCGCGGCCGTGGTGAGCATCGCCGCCGCCGTGAGCCGAGAGCTGGTGATCCCTCAGATCCGGCACACCTTCGCCCGCACGGCCAACGATCTCCCCGGCGAGGCGGCGCAGCCGTTCGACGCCCGCTACGACCACGCCACCGAAATCCTGTTTCGTGGACGCGCGGCCCGAGCCGCGAGCCAGACGATCGAGTCCCCGAGCCTCCTGATGCCGCCGCACCTCGGCGACTATGGGCCGCAGATCGACGCCGCTGAGGCGAAGTGGACCCCGGCCACCGCCGACCACCCGGCCGGCTACCTCCTTTCCGGCGTCCGCGAGCCGGCCGACGTCGACTCGCTGCAGCCGCTCATGACAGGCGGGCGGCCGATCGTGACTTCCCTCGCTACGGCCGGCTGGCTCCAGCCCAAGCAGTGCTTCGTGGCCAGCGAGGTGACGTTCGAGCAGATGATCGGCTCCACAAACTGGAGCCAGTACTCCGGCACGCCGGAACTGCTGGCCGCGATCAGCAACCCGAGCCTGGGCGTCGGCCTCGACATTCCGCTACGGGTGCACGCCCGCGTGCTCCAGCCGCTGCTCGACATGGCGCTCGTCATGCTCGGCATTCCGCTCGTCGCCGGTCCGGCCCGACGCGGGATCTTCGTGGCGGTGGGGATGTGCGTGGCGATGACGGTGCTGTTCTTCATCACCGTGCTGGGATCGCATGCCCTCGCCCTCGGCGAGGCCTGGACCGCGTCGCTGGGCGCGTGGATCCCGCTGCTCACGCTGGCGCCCCTCGCGGCGTGGCGGGCCCAGCCCATGTGGCAGTAGGCTGCGGACGGCACGGGCCGCACGACCCACACCATCCGCCCAGGCGGCCAAGGCTTCCGCACCCCTCCCGTTTCGCCAAGCCTTTTTTCTTCACCCCGCCCCCCCTGCCTGCCGATCTCAATAGAGCGGACGGGAGTTCGCCTCGCGGGCCAGAGCGGCCCGCGGGCCGTGGTGAGGCAAAGGAGTGCCGGGTCATGCGAATCAACACCAGCCGGTTTGGACGGATCGACGTCGCCGGCGGCGATGTCATCAGGTTCCCCAGCGGCCTGCCGGGCCTGGAAGATTGCCGCGAGTGGGCACTGCTCGCCGACGCGACCAACGACGCCCTCGGCTGGCTGCAGAGCACCACCCGGGGCGATGTGGCGCTGGCGGTCGTGAGCCCGCGGCGGTTCGTGCCCGACTACCAGGTGCGGATTCCGCGCAGCGAGCTGACACCGCTCGACATCGGCGACATCCGTCAGGCCCAGATCGTGGTGGTGGTCGGCACCACCGGCACAGCCCTCACGCTCAATTTGAAAGCGCCGATCGTCATCAACCTCGAAGGCCGCACCGGCCGTCAAGTCGTTGCGAGCGGCGAGCTTCCATTGCAATACGAACTCACGTCCGCACGTCCGCCGCTCAAAAAGAGCGCATAATCCAGAAGTCAACCGGCACGGAACTGCCGGATTCCAGCCGGGATCGGGAAGGAGCCAACGATGCTCGTACTCTCCAGACAACGCGACGAAAGCATCATGATCGGCGACAGCATCGTCGTCACGATCGTGGATATCCGGGGAGACAAGGTTCGCCTTGGCATCAACGCTCCGTCAGAGATCCCCGTTCACCGGCAGGAGGTCTACGAGGCGATCCAGCGGGAAAACCTGCGGGCCTCGCAGCTGCAGCCAGGCGACACGCATGACATCGGCAGGTTCGCCGGCCGTGCCCAGGCTCCCCGTTCCGGCGACGCACCGCGGCGCTGAGCGGCTCCGTCGGCCCGTCACTCCGCTCCCGTAGTCACCTGGAGGTGCAGGTTGTTCAACCTGCACGCAGCCGCGGACCGCCTTCCGCAGGTTGAACAACCTGCGGCTCCAGGGTGGATGGCCAACCGTCGTGCCACCCCGCCATTCCAGCCGGCATCCGCGCCACTCACGCGTGGAAATACGGCGGCTCGTTGCCCGCCTTCCACTTGATGTTGCAGCCGAGGCTCGGAATCTGCTCGGCCAGCGGTGGCTTCCCCGCCAGCAGCGCATCGATGGCTGCCCTCAGGTCGCGGCCCGTCACCGGAATCTCGTTGCCGGGCCGGCTGGCGTCGAGCTGCCCCCGGTAGACGAGCCGCCGATTCGCATCGAACAGGTAAAAGTCGGGCGTGCAGGCGGCGTGATACTCCTTCGCCACCTCCTGCGTCTCGTCGTAGAGATACGGGAAGACATAGCCGCGGTCCTCGGCCTCGCGCACCATCTGCTCGGGCGAGTCGGCCGGGTGCGACGAGACGTCGTTGGCACTGATTGCCACCACGCCCACCCCCTGCCCCACGCAGTCGCGGCCCAACGCTGCCAGCTGGTCGGCCACGTGCTTCACGAACGGGCAGTGGTTGCAGATGAACATCACCACGGTGCCGCGGGGCCCCGCGGCATCGGCGAAGCTCATGATCCGCCCGTCGACATTGGGCAACGAGAAGTCGGGGGCGCTGGTGCCGAGCGGCAGCATCGTGCTGGGGGTGCGAACCATGCGTGAGTCTCCGAAAAAAGGTGCCAGCCACCAAATTTGGGTAATTGAGGGTGGCCTTCAACTTACTGGGGGTTGCAAATTACCCAAATTTGGTGGCTGGCACCTTTTTTGTGAACACGCGCCGGGCGTTCGCAGTCGTGGCGGCGGCGAACAGGTCGAGCGGCTCGCCGCGGGCGAGGGCGAGGCAGCGGGCAGTGTGGACCACGTGAGCAGGCTCGTTGCGTTTGCCGCGAAACGGCTCGGGCGTCAGAAACGGGCTGTCGGTCTCGATGAGCAGCCGGTCGAGCGGCACGCTCTTCGCCACCTCGCGAAGGGCCGCCGAAGAGCGAAATGTCACCATCCCGGCGAAGCCGAGGAAGCAGCCGAGGTCGATGGCTTCCGCCGCCTCGGAGGCCGTGCCGGTGAACGAGTGGAGCACCGGCACGAGCGGCCCGCGGGCCACGGCTTCGTGGAGCATGTCGAGCGTGTCGCGAATGCTCTCCCGCGTGTGGATCACGAGCGGCAGGCCAAGCCGCTGGGCGAGCCGGATGTGCCGGTCGAAGAAGTCGCGCTGCACGTCGGCCGGGGCCGTGGTGCGATACCAGTCGAGCCCCGTCTCTCCGACCGCCGCCACGCGGCCGCTCTCCGCGAGCCGCACGATCCGATCCCACTCGCCGGGCTCGGCCTCGGCCGTATCGTTGGGATGAATCCCTGCGGCGGCCGCGAGATCCGGATGGGCGGCTGCCAGTTCCGCCGCCGCCTCGCTATCGGTGGCCCGAGTACCGATCAGGGTCATGCCGGCCACGCCGGCCGCGCGGGCACGGGCGAGCACGTCGGGCAGCTCGGCCCCATACCGCATTGGGTCGAGATGACAGTGGCTGTCGAAGAATTGCATGGTCGGGCAGCCGTCAGGCCGTCTGACCTGCCAGCCCCGCACGGAGCCGGACGAGGAGCCCCTCCAGCGTCTCGGCATGCCGCCGGGCGATCTCCTGCGCGCGGCCGGCAAGATCGCTGCCCGCCGCGTCGCCTGCGGCTCCAGCCAGCACCGTGAAATCAGCAACCTGCCGTTTCAGGCTCTCGATCACTCGGGCCGCGAGGTGGCGGAGGTCGACGTCGTGCCAGGCCGTATACGCGATTGGAAAAGCCACCTGCGGGAGCAGCTGTTCGCGGTCCGCGATGAGGTTGGCCGCACGGGAGAGTACGTCCTTCTGCTCGGCCACGAGCGACTCGATCGCCACACGGATCTCGGGAGCGCCGGGATACGACGCGAGCCCCGAATCGGCGAGATACATCGCCGGCGACGACTCGAGGGTGGAGACGAGCCGCGCGAGCGGATCAGAAGCTGCCGTGTGGGATGCCATCGTGAATCTCTGGACCGACGGGCTCCTGCCCGCCTCTTCTGTTACGACACCATCCGCCCTGCGATTTGGGCGGCAGCGTAGAGCCCAGCCCAAAAGACACCGAGCACGACCACCGGAACGGCGACCGCTGTCACGAACGCCCCGGGCAGGGACACGAGCGGAAAGGCCTCAGTCGGGCGGTCGGCCGGGGGCGGATCGAACGTCATCACCTTGAGCACGCGGAGGTAATAAAAGAGGCTGAGCACGGTGTTGAGTCCGCCCAGCACGAGCAGCACCAGCATCAGCGGCTGCTCTGCACCGGCCCGGATCGCCTCGACGATCGACGAGAACACGAGGAACTTCGACACGAAGCCGGCCAGCGGCGGCAGGCCGATCAGGCTGACGAGTACCGCGGCGGTAGCCACGACGATCCCCGGACTCGTCCGCACGAGGCCGGCGTAGGCCGAGATCTCCTCGCTCCGCAGCCGGTTCCTCAGCAACGCCACGATTGCGAAGGCAGCGAGGTTCATGAAGAGGTAGGTGCCGAGATAGAAGGCGAGGGCCGTCACCGCGTTGCGAGCCCCGGCGGGCGACGTGCCGAGCATCGCCGTTGCGGCCGCGGCCCCCATCATCAGGTAGCCCGCATGGGCAATGGTCGAATAGGCGAGCAGCCGCTTCATGTTCGTCTGACCGTAGGCGGCTAGATTGCCGAGCGTGCACGTGACGGCCGCCATGAGGGCGATCACGTAGGTCATGAAGTGCCGGGTCTCCGCGAGGCCGGCGACAGCCGCAGCACCACCCGCGGCCGTCGCCGCGGCTGGGTCACCGAGGCTGAACACGAGCCGCAGCAGAAGGGCCACGGCAGCCGCCTTGCTGGCCACCGAGAGAAACGCGCCCACCTCGGCCGCCGCCCCCTCGAACACGTCGGGGCACCAGAAGTGGAACGGCACGGCCGAGAGCTTGAACGCCAGGCCCACGGCCACCATCAGGCCGCCGAGGGCGAGCACCATCACCTTGCCCGAGCCGATGCCCTGCTCGCCGACCACGCGGGCGAGTTCGGTGGCCATCGAGGGAAGGTGGCAGGTGCCGAGCACGCCTGCCAGCAGACTGATGCCGTAGAGCATGATGCCCGCAGCGCCGGCGCCATACACCGCGTACTTGAGCGCGGCCTCCGAGCTTGCCTTTCGTCCCTTCAGCAGGCCGGCAAGGGCGTAGGACGGCACGCTGGCCATCTCGACCGCCATGAACACCATGAGCAGGTGATTCGCCGACGCCATCAGGCACATGCCGAGCGTCGCCCCGAGCACCATCGTGTAGAAGTCTGCCCCGTCTTCGCGATCGGGAATGCCCGACACCTTCGTGAACAGGATGTAGAGCACGAGGAAGCCGGCAAGCACGAGGCGGATATACGCCGTGAGCGAGTCGAACACGAGCAGCCCGCCGAAGAGTTCCTGACGCAACGGCGTCGCAGCCACGTCGGCCACGGCCCACGGCGAGCCGGGGAGGCCGCGGAGATCGACCCAGGCGAACCACAGTGCGAAAACCGCACCCCCGAGGGCCACGAGGGCCGAGTCGAGGAGCCGGAGCACCGGCAGCATCCGGCAGAGCAAAAGCAGCACGACGGTGGCCGCGACCGCGAGTTCCGTGCGGAAGAGCGGCAGCGACACGGAGAGCGTGTCGGTGAGCGTCGTCGTCAGGAGTGATCCGAGGTCCACGGCTGGGCTTTCAGGGTCGGGCGGTTCGGTCGGGCGATGAATCGGGACTGACGGCGAGGCTCAGCGCTGGGCGGCCACGGCTGGCGGCGGCACGACGGCAGCGGCTGCCGGCGCCAGCGGCTCTTGAGCCCCCGGCGCGTCGGGCCGCACGCGGCGGGTCCAGTCGGCCAGCGTTTCCACCTGCTTGTTCACGCTCGGCGTCACGTAGCTGAAGAGCGTCTGCGGCGCCACGCCGAACAGGATGGCCAGGAACACCAGCGGCGTAGCGATCGCCAGCTCGCGGCCCGTCATCGGCGTGAGATGGTCGCCGTGCGGCCCCTTGTATTCGGCGCCCAGATACACCCGCTGGATCGCCCAGAGGATGTAGGCCGCCGTGAGGATGACCGTGAAGGCCGAGATCACGGCGAGCACGCGGCTGTAATTCCAGCTCGAGAGCGTGACGAGCACCTCGCCGATGAAGCCGCAGAGCCCGGGCAGGCCGAGGCCGGCGAAGAAGACCGCGACGGCGAGCCCCGAGTAGACGGGCATCCGGTTGAAGATGCCGCCGAACTCCTCGAGGTTGCGGTGGTGCACGCGGTCGTAGAGCACGCCCACCATGAAGAACATGCCGGCCGAGGAGATGCCGTGCGCGAGCATCTGGAACATCGCCCCGTTCACCCCCTGGGCCCAGGCGTCCCAGCGGAACTGGTTGCCTGCGACCGCGCTCCACACGCCGAGGCCGAGCATCACGTAGCCCATGTGGCTCACGGAGCTGTAGGCCACCATTCGCTTGAAGTCCTTCTGGGCGAGGGCCGCGAAGGCGCCGTAGACCATCGACACCACGCCGAGGCCGCACACGAGCCAGGCCAGCGACAGGCCGGCCCCCGGGCAGATCGGGTAGCAGATCCGCAGGATGCCGTAGCCACCGAGCTTGAGCAGCACGCCGGCGAGGATCATCGAGATCGGCGTGGGCGCCTCGACGTGCGCGTCGGGGAGCCAGGTGTGCACCGGCACCACGGGCACCTTAATCACGAAGCCGATCAGGAGCAGCAGGAAGGCCCAGGTTTCCAGGCTCATGCCCCAGAGATTGACCGCGGCGAACGGCGAGTTCGGCAGCTGGCCGAGCTGGGCCAACGCAAGCAGATTGAACGTGTGGATCGGCTCGGCGGCGGTCTTGATCGCGGTCACAGCGTCGGCTGCTGCAGCGGCATCGAGGCCGGGGGCGATCACGTGGGCAGCCTGGAGCTGCTCGAGGGAGAGCATCCGCAGGTCGCTCGTGAAGTAGAGCATGAGGATCGCCAGCAGCATCAGCACACTGCCAAAGAGCGTGTAGAGAAAGAACTTGATCGCGGCGTATTCACGCCGCGGGCCGCCCCAGATGCCGATGAGGAAATACATCGGCAGGAGCATCACCTCCCAGAACACGTAGAAGAGGAAGAAGTCGAGCGACACGAACACGCCGAGCATGCCCGTCTCGAGTAGCAGAAACAGCACGTGGTAGGCCTTCACGTGCTTTGTGATCGGCCAGCTGGCCGCCGCAGCGAGCATCGAGAGGAATGTGGTCAAGAGAACCAGCGGCATGCTGATGCCGTCCACGCCGAGCAGGTATTCAATGTTGAAGGCGGGAATCCAGGGCTGCTTGACGATGCCCTGCATGCCGGCCTCGCCGATCGTGAACTGGGCCGGACCGGCCGCGCCGAACAACTGCGGCCAGGCCATCCACAGCGAGAGCACGAACACGACGGCGGTCGTGGCCAGCGTGATCCAGCGGACCGCCTCCTCGCGGGCCTTCGGAATGATCGGCAGCGAGAGAAAGGCCGCGACGACGGCGGGAATGAAGAGGATGGCGGTCAGCGGCCAGAGGGCGGGCTGCGAAATCGCGTCGGCGGCGGTCATGGCGAGGTCCGTCGGGTTCGTGTCGAAGTGTCGGTGAGTGCGGCGGTCAGCCGGCGAAGGATGAGCGGAAGAGCATGCTGGCGAGCACGAAGAGCGCGACCGTGCCCACGGCGATGAACATCACGTACTGCCGCAGCCGGCCGGTCTGCAGCTTCTTGAGTTCGAGGCCGGCGTTCCAGGTGGCGTTGGCGGTGGCGTTCACCAGGCCGTCCACGATCGTGCGATCGATCCAGGCGTCGATTCCGGCGAGCTGCCGAGCGGCCCAGGCGAGGCCGTTGATCAGGCCGTCGATGAGGCTCTTGTCGATCCAGCTGGCAAAGCGGGCGATGCCCAGGGCCGGCAGCACAAACAGGGCGTGGTAGAGTTCGTCGAAATACCAGCGGCCGGCGAGGAACGAGTAGACCGGCCGGAACAGCGTGGCGACCACGTCGGGGGACACGATCCGCCAGAGATACATCGCAGCGGCCACGAGCACGCCGGCCAGGGCAGTGCCGAAGGCCGTCATCGTGGCAGTCACGTGAATCGCGCCTTCGTGGCTCAGGTATTCGGCCGGGAGCGTGAGCGACTGGCCAAACACGAACCCGCCCGTCGCGGTCTCGACGGTGCCGGCCGGCCGCGCCTGCTCGATGAGATTCGCGACGCCGAAGCCCCCTGGCAGCGTCCAGCCCGCCACGACCGAGAGCACTGAAAGCACGATCAGGGGCGACACCATCACGGCGGGCGACTCGTGGGCGTGGTCGGCCACGTGGTGATCGCGGGGCGAGCCGGCGAACGTCATGAACCAGAGCCGGAACATGTAGAAGGCGGTCAGAAACGCGCCGCCGGCCACGGCATAGAAGAGGATCGCGTGCCGCGGATTGGCCTGGGCGAACGAGAGGGCCTGGGCCAGGATCGAGTCCTTCGAGTAGTAGCCCGAGAGGCCGATCACGAAGGGCACGCCCGCCCCGATGATCGCGAGGCAGCCCACGAGCATCGCGCCGGCCGTGTACGGCATCACCTTCGCGAGCCCGCCCATCTTCCGCATGTCGTTGGTGTGGCAGGCATGGATCACGGAGCCGGAACAGAGGAAGAGCAGGCTCTTGAAGAACGCGTGCGTGACGAGGTGGAACAGGCCGGCCACCCAGCCACCAACGCCCAGTGCGAGCATCATGTAGCCGAGCTGGCTGACCGTCGAATAGGCGAGCACCCGCTTGATGTCGTTGGCCACCAGGGCGATCGTGGCGGCGATGAAAAGCGTGATGCCGCCGGTATAGGCGATCACGAGCAGGGCATCGGGCGTGAGCACGGGGAAGAAGCGACCCACGAGGTAGACGCCCGCGGCCACCATCGTCGCGGAGTGCACGAGCGCCGACACGGGCGTCGGGCCTTCCATCGCGTCCGGGAGCCAGACGAAGAGCGGAAACTGGGCGCTCTTGCCCACGCAGCCGCAGAAGATGCCGAGGCCGGCGATGAAGAGGAGCCAACCGCCGAGCCCCTGATCCCGCCAGCCGGGCACGCGGCCGGCGATCTCAGTGGCCGCAGCCTCTGGATCAGCGGCCTTCGCGGCGGCGATCGTCGCCACCCGATCGGCGGCGGCGAACGTCACCATGCCGTCCGGCACCCGCAGGGCATGTCCCGCCTCGGCCGGCCGCACGAGGCTGAAGAGACCGGGCGTCGTGACGGTCGTGCCGTCGGCCGCCGTCGTGGTCGTGTCGGCGAACTGCAGGGTGCCGAGGGCGCCCCACAGGGCCATCAGGCCGATGAGCATCCCGAAGTCGCCCACGCGATTGACGATGAACGCCTTGTTGGCGGCGGTCGAGGCACTCTTCCGCTCGTAGTAGAAGCCGATCAGGAACCACGAGCAGATGCCCACCAGTTCCCAGAACACGAACACCATCGCCAGGTTGCCCGCGATCAGGATGCCGAGCATCGAGAAACAAAAGAGCGACAGGGCCTGAAAGAACCGCGGGAACCGGCCGGGCCGGTGGAGGTGGCCGCCCGACGAGAGATGCACCTCATGGTCGGTCACGTCGTGCAGCTCATCGTGCATATAACCCGACGCATAGACGTGGATGCAGGTGGCGATGAACGTCACCACCACGAACATGAGCACGGTGAGCGAGTCGATGTACCAGCCGATCGAGAGCTTGAGACGGCCGCCTTCGTAGAGCGTGTACCAGTCACCGGAGTAGGCGGGCGGGGCCGCATGCTCGGCATGTCCGCCGTGGTCGTCATGATGGGCATCACCGTGGCCCGCGTCGGCATGATCGGCCGCATGGGCTTCACCATGACCGCCGTGATGCACGGCCTTCACCGGGTGCGCCCCGAGCCAGGCCACGAACGCGGCCAGCGACAGGACGAGCGAGGTCACGATCGCGGCCGTGGCAACCCAGGCGGCGTTGCGGCCGTGGGGCCCCATTCGTGGCCCGAAAAACAGGATCGCGACGAACGACGCCAGCGGCACGAGCCAGGCGAGGCCCAGGAGTGTCGGCAGTTGAGTGGCGAGGTCCATGGAGTTCGGTTCAGCCCTTCAGGTCGTCGGCGCGATCGACGTCGACCGTGGCGTGGTTGTTATAGAAGTTGAGCGTGATGGCCAGAGCGACGGCCGCCTCGGCTGCTGCCAGCAGGATCACGAACAGGGCGATCACCTGACCGTCGAGACCGAGACCGCGGCTCCCTTCTGCCTGCAGGTAGGGGGACGCGAAGGCGACGAAGTTGACGTTGGCGCCATTGAGCACCAGTTCGATGCCCATGAGTACGCCGAGGGCGTTCCGCTTCACCGCCATGCAGGCGATGCCTGCCGTGAACAGGATCGCGCCCACCACGAGGTAGTGAGCCACACTCACTGGCTCCGTGAAGAGCCCCATCGCGAAGAGCCCGCCGCCGAGCGGCGTCGAGCCGATCAAAGAGATCATCGGGGGCCTCCCACGAGCACCGAGCCACTGCGGCCGGCCGGCTCGCGACCGATCGCGGCATGGGCCGCCACCGATGCCGGCGGCTCGACCGACGCCGCCACTTCGATCGCCCGCGGCGTCTTCCGCCGCTTGGCCCGGGCGAGGTAGGCGGCCGCCACGAGCACCACGAGCAGATGCACCGACACGATCTCGAAGGGGAGCAGGTAGCCGCTCCGCACGCCTGCCGGCGCGTGAGCCGGCGGCTCGTCGACCCGCACGCCCAACAACGCCATGCCGATCGGCGTGGCGGTCGGTTCGCCGACAACGCCCGCAGCCGGCTTACGCCACTCCTCAACGGAAAAGGCCGAGAGCAGGAGCACGGCGAGCAGCGACGCCCCCACGATTCCGGCGAGCGCCCGATCGCCAGGGGCGGTCTTGATCGAGACGAAGGGCGCCTGCGCCGTGAGCATCACGCCGAACACCAGCAGCACGAGCGTGCCGCCGACGTAGATCATGAGCTGCATCGCTCCGACGAACTCGGCACCGGCGAGGAAGAAGAGACCTGCCGTCGCCCCGAGCGAGAGCACGAGGTAGAGGGCCATGCGAACCACGTTGTCGGCCGCGACCACCGCCACGGCACACACGCAGGCCAGCACCGCGAAGAGCAAAAAGAACGTCGAGTGCCAGTTGATCGCGGCCAGCGGCAGTGCCGTGGCCACGAGCCCGGTTGCAGACATGGCGGCCATCATGGATTCACCTGGCTTGAAATCACCTGGGCGACTTTCTCGTCACTGGCCGCGGGAGCGGCAGCCCCGCGACCTCCGGGGCCTTCGAGCCAGCCCTCGCGAATCTCGCCGGCCGGTCGGTCGAGCCCAGGGACGAGGCCGCCGGGCAGAAACAGCTGCCAGAGCATGGCGCCGGCGAACATGGCGGCAGCGATCGGCGTGCAGTATTTCAGACAGGTCGTCATCACCTGGTCGATCCGGAGCCGGGGGAGGGTCCACCGCACCCACATCATCACGAGCACACCGAGCGTGGCCTTGCCGAGCAGGTTGAACATGCCGAGCAGCCGTACGAAGTAGTTCGCCGTGTCGCCCGTGCCCTCGGAGAGCCCCAGCAGCGACGCCACCGGGATCGGTCCGTTCCAGCCCCCCATGAAGAGCACGGCGGCCATCGCGCTCACGAGGAACATCGAGCCGTATTCGGCCATGAAGAAATAGCTCCAGCGCAGGCCGGAATACTCCGTATGGAAGCCGGCCACGAGTTCGCTCTCCGCCTCGGCGAGGTCGAACGGCGCCCGATTCACGCTGGCGACGGCACAGGTGACGTAGACCCAGAAGATTACGAACGTGAACGGGTCGTGAAACAGATACCAGTTCGTGAACCAGCCCGCCTGCTTCTCCGCGATCGTCACCATGTCCATACTGCCGGCGAGCATCACGGGCACGACGACGCACATGCCAAGCGGCACCTCGTAGCTCACCACCTGGGCCGCCTCCCGCATCGCCCCGAAGAGCGACCACTTCGACGCCGAGGCGTAGCCGGCGAGGATCACGCCGAAAACCTCGAGGCCGAGCACCGCCACGACGAAGAACACGCCCACGTTGAGCCGACAGCCGATGAAGTCGAAGGCAAAGGGCAGGGCAATGAAGGCACAAAACGACGCGCAGAAACTCACGTAGGGCGCGAGCCGGAACAGCATGCCGTCAGCCCCCTCGGGCATCAGGTCTTCCTTGGCGAGCAGTTTGAGGCCGTCGGCCAGCGACTGGAGCCAGCCGAAGCGTCCGCCGGTCCGGGTGGGGCCGAGGCGATCCTGGATGCGGCCTGCGATCTTCCGCTCGGCCCAGATGAACACGAGAGCCCCGCCGGCGATCACGTTGAGAACGAGTACGGCCGCGATGACGGCGGTGACCGTCCACGCCAGCCACTCGGAAAGCCCGACAGTAGTGATGAGAAATTCAGCCATTCGGGTCGATATTTCCCGGCGAAATCCGACTTCGTGAAAATTTGCACGAAGTGTGCCTTACCCACTCTCTTTCCACAAGTCCCGGCAGCAATTCGGCGGGGTCGTTGGCCCGCCAGGCCTCGTAGTCCTGTCACGCCGTGACAGGATCTGCTACCGGTCACGGCGTGGCCGGGCTACGTGAGCCGGCGCAGCTCACTCGCCCGCCGATCAGCTACCGATCAATCTCACCCATGACGATGTCGAGGCTCCCCACGATCGCCGGCACGTCGGCGATGAGGCAGCCGCGGCAGAGCTCGGGCGCAACGGCGAGATTCGAGAACGAACTCGAGCGGGCCCGCACCCGCCACGGGATCGCGGAGCCGTCGCTGACGAGATAGAAGCCCATCTGCCCCTTGGGCGCCTCGGTCTCGAGATAGGCATCGCCGGCCGGCATCTTCTCGGTGAGTTTGAGCGGTTCGCCGATCGTGCCCTTGCAGGCGGAGTAGCGATCGATCGCCTGCCGCACGAGGTCCATCGACTGGACGACCTCGAGCATCCGCACGAAGAACCGGTGCCAGCAGTCACCGAGCACCGCGTCGGCGGGAACGGGCGGGTACTCGTGGTCGCGCGGGTAGTGGCCGTCCTTCATCACGGCCACCTCGAAGGCATAGCCGTCGTACATCGCCGTGTAGATCGCCTCGCCGTCCCGCCGCATGTCCTGGTCGACGCCGCTGCCGCGGAGCACGGGGCCCGAGCAGCCGTATTCGATCGCGAGTTCACGTGACATCACGCCGATGTTGGCCGTCCGCTTCACGAAGATGGCGTTCGTCGTGAGCAGCGCGTGATATTCCTTGATGATCGGCTCGAACTGGTCGAGGAACGCCTCGCACTTCTGCAGCCAGCCTGGCGGCAGGTCGGCCGTGAGGCCGCCGACCGTGATGTAGCTGTAGGTGAGCCGTGCGCCGCAGGCCTCCTCGAAGAGGTCGAGGATCTTCTCCCGCTCGCGGAAGGCGTAGAGGAACGGGCTGAACGTGCCGAGGTCGAGACCGTAGGCCCCCATGCCCACGAGATGGCTGGCGATCCGGTTCAGTTCGGCGATCAGCACCCGCAGGTGACGGGCCTTCTCGCTCACCTCATACTTCATGAGCTTCTCGACGGCCAAGGCCCAGCCGAGGTTCATGTTCATGGCCGCGAGATAGTCCATCCGGTCGGTGTAGGGGATCCACTGCCGGTGCGTCAGGTTCTCGCCGATCTTCTCTGCACAGCGGTGCAGGTAGCCGATGTGCGGCTCCACTTCCGAGACGACCTCGCCGTCGGTCCGCAGCACGAGCCGCAGCACGCCGTGGGTGCTCGGATGCTGGGGGCCCATGTTGACGAGCATCTCGTCGGTGCGGACGTCGAATTCGATGATCCGCGGATCGTCGTCGATGAGTTGAGCCATGAGAATGTCCTTTGCGCCGGGGCGGGCTACCGTCCTCTGATGCCGTGGTAATCAAGCGGCATCTCGTAGTCCTTGCGGAGCGGATACCCTTCCCAGTCTTCGGGGCAAAGAATCCGCCGCTGATCGGGGTGCCCGATGAAGTTCACCCCCGAAATGTCGAACACCTCGAGTTCGTGCCAGTCGGCCGTGCGCCATACGCCGGCCACGCTCGGAATCTCGGGCAGTTCGCCCGGGGTGTCGTTCTTCCAACGCGGCAGCGTGGCCTTGAGCACGAGGCTCACGCGGGCGGCGGTGCTCCACAGGTGGTAGACCATCTCGATGCGCGGCTGCCACGCGACCTTCGCGGCCTTCTTCGGGTCGGGCTCGCACCAGTCGACGGCCGTCACGCACTCGAGCGCGTCGAACCGTGGCTCCGACGACTCCTTGAGCCAGCGAGACACATCCGCGATCCGTTCGGGCGCCACCTCGATCCAGGGATCGAGGGCCTCGAGATTGCGGCCCGTCACCGCACCGGGCAGGGCCGCTTCGAGTTTTTCCAAAAATGCCGGACCACGCATGGTGTCGCCCTCGCCGTCTCGCGATGCTCGTTGTTCCGTAGGACTGCCCGCCGCCTCACCCCGCGGCGGCGCGGTCGGCCGACACCGCCCGCACCCAGTCGAGGTCGCCTCGGCGCCACACGTAGGCGAAGCCGACGAGCAAGACGGCGAAAAAGGCGGCCATGTCGACCACGGCGGTCCGGGCGAGCAGGGATCCGGCGCGGGCCACGGCCCACTCCGCCTCTGCCTGCCGCTGTCTCTTGTCGCCCCTCGTTGCCTCGAGCCGGCTCTTCACCGCATCGCTCGGGACGAAACTGGGG
>JAPOJV010000244.1 GCA_029978085.1 bacterium | reverse complement strand
TCCGCCCTCCAGGCTCCGGCTCACTCGGATTTGCCTGCGCTGCGCCATCCATGGCTGCGCTGGTCAAATACGCCGGCTCCCGGGACACGGGGAGCCAGAAGCCTCCTCAAACGGAAAGGGAGGCTTTGGGGGAGTCGGCGAACGCTTCCCGAACGACGGCCGCGGCGGCCGGAGTGAGGAGACTTTTGCCGCTCCCCCGAAGCCGGCTTGGGCGCGTTGAGGTATTCAAGACGTGGGCAGCCCCGAAGCCGGGAAGGGGCGTTGTCGGAATCCGACCGCGGGAAATAGGTTTGGCGGGGCAATCCTGGCGGGATTGGCCGGCGGCGGAGAGTCGTCATGTCGTAGGGGTCGTGCCGGGCTGGAGGGCAAAAAACGGCTGAAATCACGGTGCAAAATGATTGAACCCGGGTGTGGGCTGGGTATCGTCGGTGTTTGTCGGCAGGAGTCGTGGCACGAGTCGGTGCCGCTCCCACTGACGAACCCGCAGGAATCGCACGGCATGCCCCTCGCTCAGCACCCGGATCCCGAAGAAGTCGAATGCCTGCTCCGCAACGCGGAGCTGCGTGACGCGATGGAACCCTATCTCGACGAGGCGGTGTTCGAGATCGACTTTCGGCTTCTGCCCACCCCTGTCGAAAACCGGTTTCTGGAATCGATGCTCGCCTGGGAGCAGGCGCCCCTCGTGCAGATCGCCCGGTGGTTTGAGCCACCGCTGGCGATGCAGCCGGCGTGCACCCTCGACGACGGGCAGGTGCATGATCGGCTCTGGCAGGTGATCGAGCGGCTGTATGAAAAGCGCGTGGTGCTCGACTACACCGATCACCTCTCCGACCGCGAGCTCTACGCCCTCATTCGCCGCGACATCCTCCCGGCGGCCGTGAAGCGGGTCGATCTGCCCGACAACTATTTCCACTGGGACTGCAGCGCGAGCGATGCCGAGGACATGACCGTGTGGCTCACGTACTACGCGAGCGAGCAGGAGCGGGAGCAGTGGAGCCTCGAGGAGGGGCGTGATCCTCCGCCCCGCCAAGTGCCCGCCCATCCGCGCCTGCTGCCGGCCGCACCTGTCTGATCGGCTTCACCCGCGGGCACCGGCGGCATATGCTTTCGGCCGGAGGTGCCGCATGAGAGCGTTCCACGCCATTGGTGCCGCGTTCGTCGGCTGTGCGATCTGGGCCTTGCCGGCTGCCGCCGCCGATTCCGCCGCCGTCAAGGCCGCCATCGAGAAGGGCTCGAGGTATCTGATCGAAGAGGGGCAGGCCGCCGACGGGAGCTTCTCGTCGCAGGTCGGGCCGGCCGTGACGGCGCTCGCAGTGACGGCGCTCGCACAGAGCGGCACGCCGGCCGACGACCCGGCCGTGAAGAAGGGGCTCGAGTACCTCCTCAAGTTCAGGAATGTCGACGGCGGCATCCACACACCCGACTCGAAGGTGGCCAACTACGAGACGTCGATCGCGATCATGGCGCTCGCCGCCTGCAACTACGGCGGTCGCTACGTGAAGGAACTTCAGGCCGCCGAAGCCTTCGTGAAGGGGCTCCAGTGGGACGACGCCGAGGGCAAGGGAACCGACGATCCCGCCTATGGCGGCGCGGGCTACGGCAGCAAGGGCCGCCCCGACCTCTCGAATACCGCGTTCATGATCGAGGCCCTCCGCAGCGTGGGCACGAGCCAGAACGATCCGGCCATCCAGCGGGCCCTGGCGTTCGTGTCGCGCACGCAGAACCTCGAGGGGCCGCATAACACGCTGCCGCACCCGGCCAAGAATCCCGACGGCGGCTTCTACTACACACCGGCCAACGGCGGTGAAAGCCAGGCCGGCACGCTGCCCAACGGGGGCCTCCGGAGCTACGGCTCGATGACCTA
>JAPOJV010000041.1 GCA_029978085.1 bacterium | reverse complement strand
TGATCTGGGGACGTCGAGATCGGCGACCTTGCGCGTGGGGGTTCTGGGCTGCCCGTGCCCCGTCGCCGGACGCTCGCTTCGAACATCCTGTTCTTCGCTCGCTCGGATGCCGCCTGCGCTTCGGCATCCTGCCTGCGCTTGGCGGCATACGCCGGCTCTCGGGGCATGGGCAGCCCCTCCAGCGATCTCGTACACTCCGATGCTTTCCAGTAACCGAATCTTTTTGGAACGCATCGTGACCGACTCGCTTCTGCGGACCCCGCTCTGTGGCTGGCATGCATCTCACGGCGGCCGCATGGTCGATTTCGCCGGCTGGTCGATGCCGGTGCAGTATGCGTCGATCGTGGACGAGCATCTCGCCACGCGGCGGGCGGCCGGCCTGTTCGACGTGTCGCACATGGGCCGGCTCTCGGTCGACGGGCCCGGCTCGCAGGCCTGGCTCGAATCGCTGCTCACCCGCCGCGTCAGCGATATGACGCCGGGCCAGTGCCGCTACACGCTCATCACGAGCGATGGGGGATCGCCCTCGGGCCTCGCCGTGCTCGACGATGCGCTCGTGGCCCGTGAGGCCGATGCCCCGGACGGTTCGTCCCGGATGTCGCTTGTCGTCAACGCCAGCAACCGTGCGGCCGTGGTCGCCTGGCTGCGGAGCCGGCTGCCGGCGGGCGGCGTGACGCTCACCGATCGCACGACCGAAACGGCGATGATCGCCGTGCAGGGCCCCCTGGCGATCGACCTGGTCTGCGGGCTCTGTCCGGCTGACGACGCCGCCCGCATCCGCGGGCTGCGTGGGTATCGGGCGACGCAGGCTCTCGTCGGTGGCTTTCCTGCTGCGGTCAGCCGTACGGGCTACACAGGCGAGGACGGCGTGGAGCTCGTCGTGCCTGCGGCCGACGCGACCGCCGTCTGGGAGGCGATCCTGGCCGCCGGCGCCGACCGCGGGGTGCGGGCCTGCGGCCTGGGTGCCCGCGACACACTGCGACTCGAGGCAGGCATGCCGCTCTACGGGCATGAACTGCAGGCTGACAGCGATCCGTTTGCGTTGGGCCTGGGACTGGCGGTGAATCTCGACACGGCAGCGGGCGAACCCCGGGCGTTTCCCGGGGCGGCTGCCCTGCGGGTGATGAAGTCACATACGCCGGCCCGCGTGCGGGCGGGCCTGGCCTTCGATTCGAAGCGGTCCGCCCGCGAGGGCAGTGTCGTCGTGCCTGCCGGCAGCACGGCCGCTGCGGCGGTGGGCGTCGTGACGAGCGGCAGCTTCGCCCCGACGCTCGGCCACGCGGTCGCGATGGCGCTGGTCGACCCTGCGACGGCAGCCACAGGGTCGGTCGTCGATGTGCTGATCCGCGATGCCGCCCAGCCCGCTCGGGTCGTCCCGCTCCCCTTCTACCGCCGCGGCGGCAGCAGCGGCTGACAGACGACGGGATTGCGGTATCCTGCACCCACCTGCATTGGTTGCCCCCCACAGACCCGCGGAGATCGCCATGGCCGCCGAGTTGAAGTTCGCCAAGACGCACGAGTGGATCAGGCCCGAGGCCGACGGCCTCGCGACGGTCGGCATTTCCGCCTACGCGGTGGAGGCGCTGACTGACCTCGTTTTCATGCAACTGCCGGCTGTGGGCAAGCGGGTGAAGGCGGGCGAATCGTTCGGAGAGATCGAGAGTGTGAAGGCGGTGAGCGATCTCTACGCCCCGGTGTCGGGCGAGGTCGTGGCGGTCAACTCGACACTGCCCGGCCAGCTCGATCTGCTCGGCAAGGATCCCTACGACGCCGGCTGGATCATGAAGATTCGCCCGGATGATCCCGCGGAGATGGCCGGCCTGCTCGACCAGGCGGCCTACGACGCCGTCGTGAAAAACTCGGCCCACTGATCCCGTGCAAACGCTCTCGGCGTGGTGGGATGGCGATGCCGAGGGCGTCGTCAACATGGCGGCGGACGAGGCCCTTGGGGCCGAGGCCGAACGGACGGGGCTGCCGCTGATCCGGTTCTATGGCTGGTCCAGGCCGACGGTCTCGTTGGGCGCATTCCAAAAGCTCGCCGATGCCCAGGCGATTCCCGACATCGCCTCGGCGGCACTCGTGCGGCGGCCAAGCGGTGGCGGCGCGATCGTCCATGGCAGCGATCTCACCTATGCGCTCGCAGTGCCGAAACAGCACCCGCTCGGGCAGACCGCGCAGCAGCTCTACACGGCCGCACATACCGCCATGGCGGCGGTACTGCAGGCGTCGGGCATCGAGGCCCGGCTCTATGCAGCAGAGCCGATGGACGCCGAGTTCTTTTGCTTCTCGCGGCGCGCGGGGGGCGACCTCGTGGTGGCGGGGGCCGGCGATGGGCCGACCGCGATCGATCCCAAAATCATGGGCAGCGCCCAGCGCCGACTGGCCGGTGCCGTCGTGCAGCATGGCAGCCTTCTGCTCCGCACCAACCCTGGTGTCGGCTCTGTGGCCCGGCATCCGGGACTCGAAGACCTCGTTCCCGCACTCCGCCCGCCCGCCGCTCGGATGCTCGCTGACTCCTGGCTCGCCCTGCTCGGCCCAGCACTCGGCGGCAGCTTTGGCTGGGAATCTGGGCGATTCGTGGCAGCGAATGAGCGGGACATCGCCGCCCGAATCGCGGGCTATGCGGACTCTCGCTGGCTCGCCCGGCGTTGATCGGGACCTCCCCCATCTGGCCCTGCCGGGGTGTCTGTTGTATAGAATCGGGTTCTCCTTCCCCTCGATTCCCCGCCTCCCACACGCCCACCATGGTCGCCAAGCTGATCGTTGCTTCGGGCAAGAGCGCCGGCCGTTCCATCGCCATCAAGCGCGATCGTCTGCTCATCGGCCGCGCCGAGGAGTGTGATGTCCGGCCCCTGAGCGAGGACGTGAGCCGCCGGCATTGCGAGGTGATCGTCGGTCCGGCGGAGGTCTGGGTGGCGGACCTCGGCAGCCGCAACGGCACGTTCGTCAATGGCCAGCGGATCAGCGAAAAGACGAAGGTCGTCGATGGCGATATCGTCCGGGTCGGCGCCCTTGAACTGAAGGTCTCGTGTGTCGATCCGACGGCGAAGGCGGGCACCGAAGACGACGTGTCGCGGTGGCTCGTGGCCGACGAAAGGCCGGCCGGCATGTTCGACACGACGCAGACGATGCCACTCCAGCCCCCCGCGGAGCTCGTCCAGCCAGCCGGCGCACCAGCATCGAGCGACGCCTCCGTTGTTGCCCGCAATCCGGCGGCCGTGGGCGACGCGATCAAAGCGGCCAAGTCGGCCCCCGGCGTCCTGCCCACGGCGGCCAAGAAGAAGTCCGACTCCTCCCGCGACGCGGCGGCCGAGGCCCTCAAGAAGTTCTTCGAGAACCGCTGACGGGCACGATGCCCTCACAACCGGCATGACCGGCACGGTTCGGGGGCACAGTTTTCCGGACCGGCAGCCTCACCGCAGCCGGCAGCGTGCATAGTTTCGGCAGAGTCTTCCACCGCCCCGAGGAGCCCTGCGATGCCCACCGCCGCCATCAAGCCGCCCCGCACGACCCGCCGCCGCAAGATCGACCCGACCACCTGCGACCGCGACTACGGCTCCGACGAGCTCGAATTCATGCGGGCTCTCGAGCAGTACAAACGGTCCAGCGGCCGGCCTTTCCCCACGTGCAGCGAAGTGCTCGAGGTCCTCAAGTCACTCGGCTACACCCGCAACCCTGCCGAGTGCCCCGCCTGACACCGGGTGACCTCCTGTGGCGTGGGTTCGGGGCTGCCCATGCCCCGTCGCCGAACGCTCGCTTCGGACATCCTGTCCTTCGCTCGCTCGGATGCCGCCTTCGCTTCGCCGACCAATCCGCTAACGCGGATCGGTGCCCGGGCTGCGCTCGGCGGCATACGCCGGCTCCTGGGGCACGGGCAGCCCCTTACGAGTCCGATGAGGGCCCACCGCAGGCCCCTCGCAAGGCAAACCAGGCAAACTGCGGCGACCTTGCCCCGAGCCATTGCAGGCCGCTACCGTTCCGCCTCCGCGTGGAGCCGGCTCGGAGCCGGCCGGCGGGTGTGGAGGCCGCCGTGCGTCTGAGTGGCTGGTTGCTCGTGGCAGGATGGCTGGCCGTTGGCACGGGCTGCGGAGGCACGGCCCGCAGCCAGAATGCCGAAGGGGTGAAGCTCTATCAGCAGGGCAACTACCTGGGCGCCGTCAACCAGTTTCAGCAGGCGCTGGCGAAGCAGCCGGGGAACGCCGACTGCTTCTACAACCTGGGCGCCACGTATCACCAGCAGGCCAAGCTCTTCAGCCGGCCCGCCGACATGGCGACGGCCGAGCAGTACTACCACCTCTGCCTCGCACGGAACCCGAATCACGAGGCCTGCCAGCGGGCGCTGGCCGTGCTCCTCGTGGAAGAAAATCGCCAGGCCGATGCCGTTGCCCAGCTGCAGACCTGGGCGCGGAGTCAGCCCGGCAATCCCAATCCACACATCGAGCTGGCCCGGCTGGCGCAGGAGCATGGCGACGTCCGCGAGGCGGAGAACCAGCTCGTCGACGCGTTGGCCGTCGATCCAAACAACCCCCGCGCCCTGGTGGCACTGGCCAGTCTCCGGGAACAGGCCGGCGACCAGACGCAGGCGCTGGCAAACTACTCGCGTGCGCTGGCCATCGACCCTGCCCAGCCGATGGTGGCAGCCCGCGTGGCGACGATCCAGGGGGCCGCGCCCGACCCGCGGACGGCCACGCTTCCACCACCGACACCGCCACCCGTTCCGCCCGCTGCCATGCCGGCGCCGCCCGGATTTCCAGCCCGTTGACCGTCCTGTGCACGACCCCTATTCTGCCGCTGTAAGACGAGGTTTTGACGCCAGCAGCGAGTGGAGCCGCACGTGATGGAGCGAGCAACGGGGCCGGTGGTCGAACGGGTGTTCAATTTTTCCCCGGGCCCCGCGGTGTTGCCGCTGTCGGTGTTGGAGGAGGCCCAGGCCGACCTGCTGGCCTTGCCCGGCGTTGGAAGCTCGATCCTCGAGATCAGTCACCGCAGCCCGGCGTTCGACCGCATCCTCGAGGACACACTCGAGGGACTCAAGCACCTGCTCGGCATCGGCTCGGATCATGAGATCGTGCTGCTCCAAGGGGGCGCGAGCCTGCAATTCTCGATGGTGCCGATGAATCTGCTGCGCGGACAGTCGGCGGCTGCGGACTACGTCCTGACGGGCACGTGGGGCTCCACTGCGATCAAGGAAGCCCGCCGGGAGGGCAAGGTGCACGTCGCCTGGGACGGCGAGGCCTCGAAGCATGACCGGCTCCCGGCGGCAGGCGAGATCAGCCTCTCCCCCGCCCCGGCCTACGTGCATATCACGAGCAACGAGACGATCCAGGGCGTTCAGTGGAAGCACGACCCCGACGTCGGCTCGGCGCCGCTCGTCTGCGACTGCTCCAGCGACTTCCTCTCGCGGCCGATCGACGTGGCCCGGTACGGGCTCATGTATGCGTGTGCCCAGAAGAATGCGGGCATCGCCGGCGTGACCGTCGTGATCATCCGCAAGGATCTTCTCGAACGGTCGCGGGACGACCTCCCCACGATGCTCGACTACCGCACGTTCGTGAAGAACGGCTCGCGCCCAAACACGCCCCCGACGTTCGCCGTCTACATTCTCGGTCTCGTCTGCCGCTGGATCCGCGACTCGATGGGTGGACTCGCGGGCATGGCACGACACAACGCCGCCAAGGCGAAACTGCTGTACGACGTGCTCGATGGCTCCGGCGGGTTCTACGCCGGGCACGCCCGTCCTGACTGTCGCTCCGACATGAACGTCACCTTCCGCCTGCCCGACGAAGCGACTGAAAAGGACTTCCTGAAGGGAGCCCAGTCCCGTGGGCTCGTCGACCTCAAGGGACACCGCTCCGTCGGCGGCATCCGCGCCAGCATCTACAACGCGATGCCGGTTGAGGGCGTCGAGACGCTGCGCGACTACATGCTCGAGTTTCAGCAGTCCCGTCGATCCTGACGCCCCGCCGTCGCCGGCGCGCCGGCCGCGATGACCGGACTCTCCCCTGGCCACCCGCCGTCACCCCCCGGACCACCATCCATGCCCTCGATCATCGTCCTCGACACCCTGAGTTCCGACGGCACGGCTCTGCTCGATGCCGCCGCCGCGCAGGGCATCACCTACGAGGTGAAGACCGGCCTCGCGGGCGACGCCCTCAAGGAGGCGCTGGCCGCGCACGATGGCGCGATTTGTCGCAGCGGCGTGAAGATCACGGCAGCCGCCCTGGCGGGCAACCATCGGCTGAAGGCGATCGTGCGGGCCGGCGTGGGCACCGACAACATCGACAAGGAGGCGGCCACGCGGCAGGGCATCGTGGTGATGAACACGCCCGCCGGCAACACCGTCAGCACCGCGGAGCACGCCTTCGCCCTGCTGCTCGGGCTGTCGCGTAACGTTGCCTCCGCCGATGCCAGCCTGCGGTCGCATGCCTGGGACCGCAACAAGTTCATGGGCGTGCAGCTCGCGGGCAAGACGCTCGGCATCGTGGGCCTCGGCCGCATCGGCCAGGCGGTCGCGAAGCGGGCGCGGGCCTTCGACATGCACGTCATGGGCTTCGACCCGTTCCTCTCGCCCGACCGTGCCGCAGAGCTGGGCGTGGAGCTCGTGACGAATGCCCGCGACCTCCTGCCGCAGGTCGATTACCTCACCGTCCACACGCCGCTCACCGAAGAGACCAAGTATCTCGTCGGCATGAAGGAGCTCGAATCCCTCAAGCCGGGCATCCGACTGGTCAACTGCGCGCGGGGCGGCATCTACGAGGAGCAGGCGCTCGTGGAGGGGCTGAAGCGAGGGATCATCGCGGGTGTGGCGCTCGACGTGTTCGAGAAGGAGCCGTGCACGGAAAGCCCGCTGTTTGGCATGCCCGGCGTGCTGGTCACGCCGCACCTGGGTGCGAGCACGGAAGAGGCTCAGTCGCAGGTGGCGGTCGAGGGCGTCGGCCTGCTGGTCGATTTCCTCACCACGGGCACGATCCGCCATGCGGTGAATTCGGCCGCGGTCGACCCGGCCGAACTCGAGGGCGTCCGCGGGTTTCTCGACCTGGCCTGGCGGCTCGGCCAGCTGCTCGCGCAGCTCGACGACGGTCCGCCGCGGTCCTGCTCGATCGCCTATCGCGGCGAGGTCGCCTCCCGCAACACGCGGCTGATCACCGCCGCCTTCGCGGCGGGCCTGCTCGAGGCGGCGATCGAGGATGTCAACATCGTCAACGCCGAAGTGCTGCTGCGAGAGAGGGGCATCGATCTGGTCGAGCAGAGCCGCACCGACCCCGGGGCATTCAGTTCCGTCGTGGCGGTCGAGCTGGTCGCTGGCGACCACGTGCACCGCGCGGCTGGCACGCTCTTCGGCCATGCGATGCCCCGGCTCGTGCAGCTCGAGGGGCACCGACTCGAGGCCTATCTTGACGGCGTGCTGCTCGTGTTCACCCACCAGGACGTCCCGGGCATCATCGGCACGGTGGGCACGACGTTCGGCGGGCTCGGCATCAACATCGCCCAGATGACCGTGGGCCGCTCGACTCCTGGCGGCGATGCGATCGGCGTGCTCAATCTCGATCAGGAACCATCGGCCGAGGCGTTGGCAGCCGTCAGGGCGTGCCCCGGCATTCGTTCGGCCCACGTGGTGAAGCTGCCCGCGGCAGGCCAGCTCCCCGTGTGGCTTGCCGCCTCGCGGGCAGTCCGGCGGGGCGCCGCGGCTGGAACCTGAGGCGGGGAGAATCCGCCGTCGACCGGAGCCGTTGAGCGGCGGCAGGTTTGACGGATCGCGGCCCCGCTTCCACAATCTGCGGTATACGCCCGGGGTCTCACCATGATGTTCCTCACCACAGCCTTCGCCCCCCGGTGCCGACGACCGAGCGTTCCGGCTTTCGTCGCGGCGGTCTTCGTCGTGGCCTCAGGCGTTTGCGGCACTTCAGCGGCACAGGAGGCTCCGGCTGCGGCCACGCGGCAGCTGCTCGACCGGCTCGGCGAGCGACAGATGCCCGACGTCGTCATGTGGGTACTCGAACGCGTGGCTGCGGACCCCGACGCGCCCGCCGACCTCAAGCAGGAGGTTCCGTTCCGCCGCGCGGTCGCCCTCCTGGGCACGAGTCGCATGGAGTCGAACCCCAAGCGGCGGGCGGAGATTCTCGCCACTGCGGAACAGGAACTGGATGCCTTCCTCAAGGCGTCGCCTGCCGGGTCGCGGGCCATCGAGGCCTACACGCAAAAGGGCAACCTGCAGATCGAACGCGGCCGCTCCAAGGTCGATCAGGCGAAGAAGCCGGGCGCCGACGCCAAAAGCCTGCTGGCCGAGGCGGCGGCGCACTTCGACGCCGCGATCAAGGCGCTCGAAGGCAAGGTGAAGCCCGATCAGCCGATTACCGAGGTAACGAACGCCGAAGATGCGGTGATCGCCGAGTACCGCGCCATTCGCGACCGGATCAAAGAATTTAAGGGGGGCGGCGGTGGCGACGAGAAGCCGAAGAAGCCGAAGCCCCGCGTTGGCAGCGCTGCGAAGGAACTGGCCGAACTCGAGGAGCTCGAAGAACAGCTTCAGGGCAAGCTGATTCAGACTCGGCTCATGGTGGCCAGCGCCTACTTCGAGAAGGCCAAGGCCTATGCCGATGGCTCCAAGGAGTGGCGTGACACGGTCGATGCCTCGGCGAAGCAGTTCAAGGAGATCGCCGACAAGTATCCGACCAAGGGGGGCGGCCTGTTCGCCCGGTATTACGAGGCGCGAAACTACGCGCTGCTCGGCAAGGACGATCTCGCGAAGAGCAAGGCGCCGGGCTACAAGCCAGACCCCAAGAATCCCCCTACGCAGAGGCTCGACACGGCGATTGGCACGCTTGCTCCACTGACGGTGCTCGACTCCAAGGCCCCGCTGGCGATCTCGCTACGGGCGAAGGCGGTCGGCACCGTCCTCGACTGCTACACCGCGCTGGGCAAGTTCGACCTGTTCGACAAGGACCAGCGGGCGTTCGCCCTCACCAACGTGCCGCCGGAGCGGCTCGATACCGACTGGCTCACGCTGAAGTATCGGGCGGCCGAGTTCCTCGAAGGGGCCTCCGGCAAGCTGCCGCCGGCCGAGAAGAAGAACGCCTTCACCGACATCAAGAAGCTCGCCACCGATGTGGCCAAGGCCAACAAGGACTTCGCCTCCGAGGCCCGGGCGCTCCTGGCTAAGATCGGCAAGGATGCTCCGGAGATCGCGACCGAAGAGACTTTCGAGTCGTTCATGGAAGAGGCCCGCCTGTCGCTGGCGTCGATGCAGGAGGCTCAGGCCGCCGCCAAGCAGCAGCCGGGCACGCCTGCCGCCGAGGAGGCTGCGGGGAGGGCGACCGCAGCACGCGACAAGGCGTTCGATCAGCTGCGCGCGGCCCTGAAGGCGGCGACATCCGACACCGACGTCAGCGCGGTCAATCAGGCCCGCTATCTGCTCACCTATCTCCTCTACGAACGCCAGCAGTACCACGACGCGGCGGCACTGGGGGCGTTCTTGCTCGACCGCTACCCGAATGCGAAGGGGAGCCGGCAGGCGGCCAAGATCGCGATGGTGAGCTGGCAGCAGCTCCAGCAGAAGCAGGTCGACACGGCCTGGAAGCAGAACGCCAAGGAGCAGGCGGCGGGCGTGGCCGACCGCATCATGCAGACCTGGCCTACGGAACCCGACGCCGCCGATGCGGCCTTGATCGCGATGGTGGCCGCCACCGAAGCCCGGGATCCCGCGAGGATCGTCGGCCTCGTCGGGCGGGTGCCTGCCGAATCGCCCCGCCGTGCCGAACTGCTCCTGCGTGGCGGCACGGCGCTGTGGCGAGAAGTGCTCGAGGATCGGCGGCTCGACGAAGGCAATCGCCGTCCCGGTGACGAGACGAAGGCCTGGAAGGCCGAGGCCCGAAAACAGCTCGACGAGGGCCTGAAGGCCGTGCAACCGAGCACGGCCCTCCCGGTCGTGGTGTCGGCAGCCCTCGCCCGCTGCCAGATCGCCCTCGATGACGGTGAGCCTGCGGTCGGCCTGGAAGTGCTCGAGCGTCCTGGCTCCGGCCCGTGGGCCGTTGTCAACGACCCGAAGACCGACCCCGTGCTCAGCCAGGGCTCGTTCGCCGAGGCGGTCTACACGGTAGCCCTGCGGTGCTTCATCGAAGCCGAGCAGCTCGAAAAGGCCGAGGAGGCGATGAAGGGCCTCGAGCGACTGGCTGGTGACGGCGAGGAAGCCTCGGCCAAGCTGACGGCGATGTACTTCACCATGGGCCGCGACCTGCAGGGCCAATTGGAGGCTCAGGCCAAGGCCGTCGAAGCGGGCGACGCGTCCGCCGCCCAGAAGGCAGCAGTCACGCTGGCTGGCTTCGAGAAGTTCCTCGACCGCCTCGCGTCCCGCGACAAGAAGGTGTCGTCGCAGACCTGGATCGCCACGACGTATCTGTCGCTCGGCTCCGGAAAAGACATGGGCAAGGTCGTGCCGAAGGAGAAGGCCGAGCAGTATCTCGACCGTGCCGCCACCGTGTATGCCGGGCTACTCAAGAAAAAGGACGACCAGGCCACGCCGAAGGAGGAGCGGGACGAGATCGCGAAGTTCGAGCCGTCGATCCGGCTGCGGATGGCGAACATCTTCAAGGAGCGCGGCAAGTGGGACGAGGCGCTCGAGCAGATCGACTGGATTCTCAAGGATGCCAAGCGGCAGAACTCGCTCGACACCCAGGTGCAGGCGGCCGAACTGCTCCAGGCGGCGGGTCTCAAAGCGGTCGGCGAAAACCCAGGGCGGGCCGAGGAACTGCTCAAGGCTGCGATCGTCGGCCGCAAGAACGCGGGCAGCGTGATCTGGGGCTGGAATGGCCTGGCCAACAAGCTTGCGCGGCAGGCCTTTGCCGGCACGGACGAGAAGTCACTGCGGTCGCGGACATTGTTCTTCGAGTCGCGACTCAACGTGGCCCTCTGCCTGTTCGACCGGGCCAAGCTGCCGGGCAAGCCGGAGGAAGAGGCCGACGAACTGCTCGGCAAGGCGGCCACGGCTATTTCCATGACCCGCAAGCTCTATCCGGATCTCGGCGGCGAGGCATTGGCCGCCCGCTACGAAAAGGTGCTCAAGGACATCCAGAAAAAGCAGGGAGCCGTGAACCCGCGCGGCTTCGCGGAACTCGACGAACAGGCCGCCGCAGCTGCCGCAGCCACACCGCAGGAGAAATGATCGTGCGTTCGCCTCTGAACACGTGTCGCATGCCGCACCGGCTCTCCAGGCCCGCCAGCCGGCTGCTGCTCGTTGCCTGCGCCATGCTGGCCTCGAATACCGCCTTCGGCCAATCTCCGGACCGTGTCCGCCTTCTCGACCGGTCGGAGATCTCCGGCGAGATCGTCGTGGCCTCGCCCAACGAGATCGAGATCAAGGACCAGCGGTCCGAGGAAGTAAAGAAGGTTCCGATCGACCGCATTCGCGAGGTGGCGCTCGCCGACGAGCCCGATTCCCTCCGCAATGCCCGCGGCATGCTCTTCCGGGGTGACGCCGCCTCCGCGCTCCAGGAACTCACGAAGGTGCAGGATGCCGACCTCCAGGCAGCGTCGGACCGCGTGCTGGCAGAAATGCAATTCGTGAAGGCCGCAGCCCTGGCCCGACAGGCCACGCTCACGGGCAACGGGCTGGCCGAGGGAGAGAAAGCCCTGCGGGACTTCGTCAGCAAGAACCCGAAATCACATCACTTCTATCGCTCCGCAGAAATGCTCGGCGACCTCCTCGCCAAGGCCCAGAAGTTTCCGGATGCCGCCACCGTCTATTCAGCACTCGAGAAGGGGCCGGCCGCACTGAGGGTGCGTGCCGCTTCGGCCAAAGCCAACCTGAATTTAGCCCAGGGGAAATTCGCGGAGGCCCTCAAGGACTTCGAGAATGCCGCGAGGGTCCAGACCGACCCGAAGGATTCAGCCAGCGAGCAGCAGAAACTCGAGGCCTCGCTTGGCACGGCCCGCTGCCTGGCCCGACTCGAGAAGGACGCCGACGCGATCGCACTGATTCAGAAGGTCGTCAAGGGGGCGGACCCCGAGGACCGCGACATGCTCTCGAAGGCCTATGCCGTGCTGGGCGACGCCTACCGCGCGGCCGGCAAGGAACAGGACGCGCTGATCGCCTTCCTCACGGTCGATCTCGTCTACAACACCCAGCCCGAGAGCCATGCCGAGGCGCTCTTCAATCTGGCCCAGCTCTGGGACAAGGCGCAGAACCCGGAGCGGGCTCGGCAGGCGAAGCAGGCCCTGGAAGCCACCTATCCGGACAGCCCATGGACCAAGAAGCTGGCGGCCGGGGGCGCGGCGTCCTGACGGCCGTCGCTGGACCGATTTGGCCGTATGGGCGATTGACGGTAGGCTCGATAGTCACTGACGAAAACACATTTTCGAGGAGCAGAACATGCAGGGAGACGCGGTCATGGGGAGCCGGAACGCCTCGGGGATTCGAGCCATGGGATGGCTGCCTGAATGGCTCGGCCGGATGCTCGTCGCAGCCTGCCTGGTCGCGCCCTGGGTGGCCGTGACCGTTGCCCCCGCGGTCATCGCTCCCGATATCGCCTGGGCGCAGGACGAGGGCGGGGAGGAAGAGGCCGCCGAGGAAGACGGCACGAGCTACCTCGCATTTCTGGCGAAGGCACTCGGTCCGAAGTACATCATCGTGTTTCTGCTGCTTTCCTTCGGCCTCGTCGCCCTGCTCGTCATGTGCTTCCTCCAGTTTCGCAAGCAGGTGCTGATCCCGCCGGCGCTGAGCCAGGCGTTTGAGCAGCACCTGGAGCAGAAGCAGTTTCAAGAGGCCTACGAACTCGCCAAGAATGATGACTCGTATCTCGGCCACGTGCTCGCCGCGGGGATGGGCAAATTGCAGTCGGGCTACCCGGCCGCTGTCGAGGCCATGCAGGCCGCCGAAGGCGAGCAGGCGATGAAGCTCGAGCACAAGCTGAGTTACGTGTCGCTCGTCGGCGCGCTCGCTCCGATGTTCGGCCTGCTGGGCACGGTGGATGGAATGGTGTCGGCGTTCATGCTCATCGCCGCCCAGGATACGGCCCCGAAGCCGAACGAGCTCGCCGTCGGCATTTCGCAGGCCCTCGTGACGACGCTCATCGGCCTCTGGCTGGCCATTCCGGCCATCGCCTGCTACGGCCTGCTCAAGAACTGGCTCCAACGGTTCAACATGGAGGTCGACGACGAGAGCATGCGGCTCATGTCGCGGTTCCAGAACCTCGGGAAGAAGTAGTCATCCGCCATGGCGAAGCGACAGAGCGATGGTCCCGAAAAGACCGAGATCGACATGACGCCGATGATCGACATGACCTTTCAGTTGATCACGTTCTTCATGTTCACCCTCAACTTCTCCACCGCCGTCCAGGACGATCGAATCCAGCTGCCGTCGAGCCAGTTGGCGAAGCCGGCCAAGGGCCCTGCCGAAGACCCGATCACGCTGCAGCTCATGCTCGACGGCAGCGTGATCTACAACGGCGAGTCCGTGCCCCTCCCGGAGATGGGAGGCTACTTGGAGAACGAGAAGCGGGTGCTGATCTCGGCCAGCAAGGAGCCGAGTGCCGCGACGGTGATCGTGCGGGCCGACGGCCGGTCCAAGACGGGCCAGGTACAGGACCTCATCAAGCTCTGCCAGGAGAAGGGCTTCGAGAAGTTCGTGCTGCGGGCCGAGTACGACGAGCGCAGAAAGAAGTAGGTGCTGCATGGCCAGACAGCAGGAAAAGCTGCCCGACAAGATCAGCATCGACATGACGCCCATGATCGACTGCGTCTTTCAGCTGATCACCTTCTTCATGCTCACGCTCAAGACGGTCGTCTCGGAAGGCGACTTCCAGATTCGCATGCCCCTCGGCGTGAGCGCGGGCGCGGCCTCGGAAGACGCCTTGCCGCCGGTGCAGGTGAAGATGCGGGCCGACTTCGACGGCAAACTCGCCGGCATCACGATGAACGGCCAGGGCGTGCCCGACTTCGAGCAACTCCGCCGGAAGGTGATCGACCTCGTGGGAACCGGCCCGGGCTCAAACGCCGACAAGACCGAGGTCGAACTCGACTGTGACTACAACCTGAAGTACGTCAACGTCGTGAACGCGGTCTCGGCCGTGTCGGGCGTGCCCCAGGCCGACGGCACAACGATCGACCTGATCAAGAAGATCAAGTTCACGCCACCCAAACGACGCTAGAAAAAGGTGCCAGCCACCAAATTTGGGTAATCTGCGAGCCCCTCGTTGTGGCTTTGCGTATTGAAATCACCCAAATTTGGTGGCTGGCACCTTTTTCTTACCGGCGGGGGTGAAACTTCTCGTGCACGCCCTTCAGCCGGCCCGCGTCGACGTGGGTGTAACGCTGGGTCGTGGCGATGCTCGCATGGCCAAGCATCTCCTGCACGTGCCGCAGGTCGACGCCACCGGCCACAAGATGCGTCGCGAAACTGTGCCGCAGCGTGTGGGGGCCGATGTCGGGCGGAATGCCGGCCCCGGCGGCATGCTCCCGCACCACCTCCCAGATCCGCATCCGCGACAGCCGATTGCCGCGTGAGGAGAGGATGACCCAGGCCGGCTGCGTTCCCGCCCGGGTGGCGAAGGCCTTCCGTGGCCCGTCGATCCAGGCGGCAAGCGCCGCGATCGCCCGCCGCCCCAGCGGCACGACCCGCTCCTTGTCTCCCTTGCCGCGGCAGGTGCAGAAGCTCTCGGCAAGGTGCACGTCGGAGAGCCGCATGGCCGACACCTCCGATGCCCGGCAGCCGGTGGCGTAGAGCAGCTCCAGGAGCGCCCGGTCGCGGATGCCGACCGGCGTCGTGGCCTCGGGCCCTGCCAACAGCCGATCGACCTGCGTGGCCGACAGCGTGCCTGGAATGGCGTCGTCTCGCTTGGCTGCCGTGAGCAGTTCGGCCGGGCTCTCCGTGACCACGCCTTCGAGTTGGAGGAACGAGTAGAACGTCCGCAGCGTGGCCGCCTGGCGGGCGATGCTCGCCCGGGCCAGCCCCTTCTTCGCCAGCGCCGCGAAGTAGTCGCCGAGGTCGCGGACGGAGAGGGTCGCCGCTGCCCGGTCACCGAGCCACTCCTGGAAATCCCGCAGGTCACGGCGATAGGCCGCCTGCGTGTTCTCCGCCAGCGCCCGTTCGTGCCGCACGTAGTCGAGGAACCGGATGACGAGCGTAGCCGTACCCGCCGCCGGCAGGTCCACCCCGCCGCCGTTCATCACGATCCGTCGTGTCCGCGGTCGCTGTTGTTTCACGACACCCCCCTTGCGTCCATACAAGCCCGCATACGCGAGCCGGGGGATCGCGCCACATGTGGTGCCATCTCCTCGCTCGTCAGTGGGCGCCGGCTCGGGGGCGGTACAAGTCGCCGCTTCGCGGTCCTTCGGATTGTCGCGGGGACCTCGAAGACTCGGTCCAATGCTCCTCGAGCTTGCACCGACCCCCTCGCCTCCCAGATCGCTGGGCGACTCAGGAAGAGCTACGCGTCGTAGCCGAGGTTCGGCGCCAGCCAGCGTTCGATTTCGCTCACCGGCATGCCCTTCCGCGCCGCGTAGGCCTCCACCTGTTCCCGCGTGATCCGGTCCACTGCGAAATATCGGCTTTCCGGATGGCCGAAGTAGAGCCCACTCACGCTCGCGGCCGGTAGCATCGCGCAGCTTTCCGTAAGCGTCATTCCCGCCCCCTTCTCCGCATTCAGCCAGGTGAAGAGCGACCGCTTTTCGGTGTGGTCCGGGCAGGCCGGATAGCCCGGCGCCGGACGAATGCCACGGTATTTCTCGTCGATCAGGTCCTCGCTCGAGAGGTGTTCGGCCTTGCCGTAGCCCCACTCCCGGCGAACCTTGGCGTGCAGCCACTCGGCGCAGGCCTCGGCCAGCCGGTCGGCCACGGCCTTGGCCATGATCGATGAATAGTCGTCGTGGTCGCGGTCGTACTTGCGGCACAGCTCCTCGCAGCCGTGCCCCGCCGTGCAGGCGAAGGCGCCGACGTAGTCCCTGCGGCCGCTCTCCGCCGGGGCGACGAAGTCGGCGAGGGCGTGGAACATGTCTTGTCCCTTCCGCTCCCACTGCTGCCGGAGCGTGTGCACCCGGCCGATCTCGGCCGACCGCGACTCGTCGGTGAACAGGATGATGTCGTCGCCGGTGGAATTGGCGGCGAAGAAGCCGTAGGCGGCCTTCGAGACGAGCGCATCGGTGCGAACGATCTCGTCGAGCATCCGCAGGGCGTCGCCATGGAGTTTCCGGGCCTCGGTTCCCACGACCGGGTCGTCGAAGATCGCCGGATGCTTGCCTTTGAGTTCCCACGAGAGGAAAAAGGGCGACCAGTCGATGTAAGGAATCAGGTCGCCGAGCGGGATCTTTTCGAGCGTTCGCACGCCGAGGAACTCCGGCACGTCGATCGGGGTCGTGGCCCAGTCGGTGGTCCACCGCTTCTCGCAGGCCGTGGCATACGAGACGAGTTTCGTCTCCTGCCGCCGCTTGAAGTTCTCGACGTCGCGGGCCTGGGCCTCGCGGGTCGCCCGCACGTACTCATCGCGGGCGAGCGGGTTCAAGAGCTTCTCGACGACCCCCGCGGCCCGGGAGGCGTCGTTCACGTGAACCACGGCACCGGCATACTTGGGGGCGATCTTCACGGCCGTATGCCGGGCCGAGGTGGTGGCGCCACCGATCAAAAGCGGCATCGTCAGCCCCGCGTGCTGGAACTCCTGCGCCACCTGCACCATTTCGTCGAGGCTCGGCGTGATCAGGCCGGAGAGGCCGACGATGTCCACCTCGTTGCGGATCGCCTCGTCGATGATCTTCGTGCAGGGCACCATCACACCGAGATCGACGACTTCATAATTGTTGCAGCCGAGCACCACGCCGACAATGTTCTTGCCGATGTCGTGGACGTCGCCTTTCACGGTGGCCATGAGCACCTTGCCCCGCTTGGCCTGAGCGGAACCGGAGGCCTGCCGTTCAGCTTCCATATACGGCAGGAGATGGTTCACGGCCTTCTTCATCACGCGGGCGCTCTTCACGACCTGCGGCAGGAACATCTTCCCCTCACCAAAGAGATCACCGACCGTCTGCATACCCCGCATGAGCGGCCCCTCGATGATCTCCAGGCTCGTCGCGTAGTGCTGCCGGGCTGCCTCCACGTCTTCATCGATGTGATCGACGATGCCCTTCACGAGGGCGTGCGAGAGCCGGGCCTCCACGTCGAGACTCCGCCAGGTATCGGCCTGTGTGACACCACTCCCCTCCTGCTTCTTCACCGTCTCGGCGAATTCGACGAGCCGCTCCGTTGCATCGGGCCGCCGATCGAACAGCACGTCTTCGATCCGCTCCTTGAGATCCGGCTCGATCTCCTGATAGACGGCAAGTTGGCCCGCATTCACGATGCCCATCTCCATGCCCGCCTGGATGGCGTGATACAGAAAGCAGGAGTGCATCGCCTCGCGGACGACTTCGTTGCCGCGGAACGAGAACGAGATGTTGCTCACGCCCCCCGAGACCTTCACGGCTGGCATCGCCGCCTTGATCTGCCGCGTCGCCTCGATGAAGTTGACGGCGTACTTGTTGTGTTCCTCGATGCCCGTGGCCACGGTGAGGATGTTGGGGTCGAAAATGATGTCTTCGGGGGGGAAGCCGGCTGCCTCCGTCAGGAGTCGGTAGGCCCGCTGGCAGATCGCCCCCCGCCGCTCGACGTCGGTCGCCTGCCCCTCCTCGTCAAAGGCCATCACGACGACCGCCGCCCCGTGGCTCCGCACGATCCGGGCCTGCTCGAGGAACTTCTCCTCCCCTTCCTTGAGGCTGATCGAGTTGACGATCCCCTTGCCCTGAATGCACTTGAGCCCCGCCTCGAGCACCTCGAACCGTGAGGAGTCGATCATGATCGGCACGCGGGAGATCTCGGGCTCGCTCGAGAGCAGCGTGAGGAACTTCGTCATCACCTTCACGCCGTCGAGCATCCCCTCGTCGACGTTGATGTCGATGATATTGGCCCCGTTCTCCACCTGCTGGCGGGCGACACCGAGGGCCTCCTCGTATCGCTCCTCCTTGATCAGACGGGCGAAGGCCCGCGAGCCGGTCACGTTCGTCCGCTCACCGACGATCGTGAAGCTGCTTTCGGGCCGCAGTTCGAGCATCTCGAGGCCCGAGTAGCGGCTCCGCTGCGGCGGGGCGACGGGCTGCCGCGGCGGGTAGTTCCGCATCACGTCGGCGATCGCCTTGATGTGGGCCGGCGTCGTGCCGCAGCAGCCGCCCACGATGTTGAGCCAGCCCGACTGAGCGAATTCCTCGAGCACCGAGGCCATCATCTCGGGCGTCTCGTCGAAGCCGCCGAGGGCGTTGGGCAGCCCGGCGTTGGGATAGCAGCTGACCAGACGCGGCGTGATCCGGGAGAGGTCAGCCACGTGGGTGCGGAGCTTTTCCGGCCCCAAGGCGCAGTTGATGCCGGCCGAGATCAGGTCGATGTGGGAGATGCTCGTCCAGCAGGCCTCGACGGTCTGGGCGGAGAGCGTGCGGCCCCCCTCGAAGATCGTGAACGAGGCCATCACCGGCAGCTTCCGGCCGAGATCGGAAAACACCTGCTCGATGGCATGGAGACAGGCCTTGAGCACGAGGGTGTCGAAGGCCGTCTCGGCGAGCAACAGGTCCACGCCGCCTTCGATGAGCGCCTCGATCTGCTCGCGATACGCCGCCACCATCTGGTCGAACGTCACGTCGCGGTGGCCCGGGTCGGCCACGTTGCCGGCGATCGACAGCTGCTTGTTCGTGGGCCCGATCGAGCCGGCCACGAATGCCTGCCGACCGGGCGTCTTCGCCATCACGGAGTCGGCCGCCTGCCGGGCCAGCGACGCGGCGACGAGGTTCATCTCACGGGTCAGATGCTGCAGCCCAAAGTCGGCGAGCGCGACGCTCGTGGCCCCGAACGTATTGGTCTCGACGATGTCGGCGCCGGCCTCGAGGTAGGCGGTGTGGATGCCGCGGATCGCGTCCCCCTGCGTGAGCGTGAGGACGTCGATGCAGTTCTTCAGGTCGCGATGGTGTTCGGCGAAGCGGGCGCCGCGAAAGCCGTTCTCGTCGAGGGCCAGGGCATGCACCATCGTGCCCATGGCGCCATCGAGGATCGCGATCCGATTGGCAAGCAGGTCGTGAAGGGCGTTGATTCGGGACGGCGAGGCAGGTCCAGTCATCGAGAGTCCGAACGGTGACGGGGAACGTTGACGATGGCCGCCGAAAGTGCGGCTGTTCAGGCATCATAGGCAACCCGGCAGGCGGGGCATACTGCGCAGGCTGGCGCACGGAGCGGGACGCAAGCGGCCCTGCGCGGCTGGCTGCCCGCCCCCAAGGGGAGCCCGGTTCAAGCAAGCCGGCAGCCGGCGACGATGGTGGTGTCGAAGGGAATCCTGCCATGGACATCATCGCCCGGTTTCCCCGCCTGCCCCCCCTCGACCACGAGGCGGTGGTGAGGCCATGCACACCGGCCCAGCGGCCGGCGCCGCGACCGCGTCAAGCGTTCCCGACGATGTCGGTGGCTGCACTGGCCGTGGTGGCGGCCGTCGCCTGGTCGCTGGCGGCGTGGCACGAGAGCGTGCGGCTTGCCAGTCAGCAGCGGCCCGAACGCCTCGCCCTCGAACCGCCGTCCGCAGCGCTGCCGGCCGCGGTCACACCCACACCATGAGCGATGCCATGACCACCATCTCGCTCGACGAGATCGATGCTGCATTTGTGGGGCGGTGGCAACGGGATCGCGCCGGCTCGGGGGCGGTACAAGTCTCGCCGCGGGACCTCGAAGACTCGGTCCAATGCTCCTCGAGCTTGCACCGACCCCCTCGCCTTCCCGTTTCGGCCGTAGGCCCGTTGCTCCGCAATGGGCTGTGCACCGGCTCGGGGGCGGTACAAGTCGCCTCGCGGGACCTCGAAGACTCGGTCCACATGCTCGTCGAGCTTGCACCGACCCCCTCGCCTTCCCTTTCGAACGGGGCGGAGGGGCGTTCCCTCCTTCGTGAACACGTTCTCGATCCCCGGGAACCGGTCGTGCCGGCGGTGCCTGCTGGCGGCGGATCGGTCGCGGATCGTTTGCTGCACGCTGCCTGGTCGGAGTGGAACGCCCTGGCCGCGCACGTCGAGGCGGCCCGGCTCCGGGGCCGCCGGGGATGCGCCGTGGCCGGGGGCGAACCGCGCGAGGGCCGCACCACGCTCATTGAATGCCTGGCGGCCGTGCTCCGCGAGCGGGGCCGCGACGTCAGCTGCACCACGCCGCGAGAGCTCGCTGCGGCCACGGCTGCCGACGCGGGTCAATCGCACGACAAGCGGATCGTGCTGGTGGATGCGGGCATCTGGTTTCCGCCGGGACCGATCCGCAGGCACTGGCTGGCCCGCTCTGTCGTCGGCAGCGAGGCTGCGATTCTTGTCCGCCGCGCCGATCGCCCCTCCGCTGCCGCGCGGCACACGGTGCTCGAATCGCTCGGCATCGAGGTGCTCGGCGAGGTGCTCACGTTCACCGACGACGTCCCGGCCGCGGAGCCTGCAGCATGACGCCCACTGAACTCCCCGGCCCGCTCGTCGAGTCGCGCGAGGCGGCGGCAGCCAGGCTCGCCTACGCCATGCAACGCCCCGGAAGCCTGGCCGTGCTCTGCGGGCCGCCCGGAACGGGTGTCTCGACCGTCCTGTCGCTCCTCACCACCACCGCGCACGGCGGTTCGCGCCAGTCGGTCGTGCGGAGTCTCCGAGACTGGCACGACGACGCGGCAGACGCGCCGCTCCCCGACATCGTGCTGGCCGACGACGCCCACACCTGCGACGGCACCATGATCCACCGGCTCCTCGACCGCTGCCGGCGGCGGCGGCCGGCTGCCAGCCTCGTGCTCGCCGGGCACGGCAGGCTGCTGTCACTGATCGCCCGCGACGCGAACCTCGAGCGGGCGGTGCTGCTCCGCGCCGTGCTCCGCCCATTCTCAGCCGCGGAGACGCGACGCGTGCTCGACACCATGCTCGAGCGTCCCGATACAGCGCGGCCCGACGACGCCGTCGTCCACACGATTCACGAACTCGCCGCGGGCATTCCGGCGACGGTCGCACGGCTGGCCGAACTGGTCGGCGTCGTCGCCGCCAGCCGCCCCGACGGTAGCCTGTCCGTGCGCGATATCGAGGCGATCCATCGTCGGCTCTGCCTCCACGCCGCCTGAGGCCGTCGGCCACCAGCCAAACGGTTCCCAGCGCCGAAGTCATGCGGTAGAGCCGGTCTGTTGTGTCCGGCGAGTGCCGGGCTGCCTTACCTTCTCTGACGTTCATCGCTTGAGTTCCGACCGCACCAGCAGGCTTGTCGAAGCCCTTCCCGTGTCCGCCGGCAGCCGCGGAGAACTCGCGTTCTGGCTCTGCCACACGGCCTTCTGGTCGATCGCGTTCACTGCCTCGCTCATCGTCAGCGCCGTCTGCCGGCCGGTGATCCCGCATGCCTGGCCGTTCCTCGCCGAACGGATCGCCCTCTGCTTCGTGGCCACCGCCGCCATGCGGTGGCTGTCCAAACAGCCTGCCGTACTGGCCAGACTCAACGTGTCGAAGATCGGTCTCGTCGCCGGCGGCGCCATCTCGTCGGCCGTCGTGATCACGCTGCTCCTGGCCGGCCTCGACCTGATCATGCAGCCGGCGCAGGCCGGCCTCGGCAAGCTCGAACTGGTCGCCCGCCTCGCGATCAACCTCACCCTGCTCGCCAACTGGTGCGCCCTCTATTTCGGGTATCAACTCATTCGCGAGCGCAACTCGGCCGAGTTCCGGGCGATGGAGGCCGAATCGCTCGCCTTGCGAAACGAACTGGAACGGCTCCAGGCCCAGATCAGCCCTCACTTTCTTTTCAACGCACTCAACACGGTGATCGCCAGCCGCGACGATCCGGAGGCGATCGACACGGTCACGCAGGCGCTCGCCAACTATCTGCGGTTCCTGCTGCGGCCGGCCGCCACGCTCGAGCCGCTGGCCCGCGAGATCGACGCCCTGGAGGAATATCTCACCGTGCAGTCCGCCCGGTTCGGCGACGCGTTGGCCACACGGATCGACTGCGATAGGGATGTGCGTCGCGTGTTGGTGCCGCCGGTCATGATCCAGCCGCTCGTGGAAAACGCGATCAAGTACGGCATCGCATCAGGGGCTCGGCCCGTGCAGGTGGTCGTCTCTGCCCACCGCGAGTCCGATTGGCTGGTCGTCGAGGTGGCCAACACGGGCCGCTGGGCGCCCGCGATCCTTCGCCAGTCCACCGGCACGGGCCTCTCGTCGCTGAACCGCCGACTCAAGCTCCTCGTAGGATCCTCCGCCACGCTCACGCACACCGAGGCCGATGGCTGGGTGCGGGTGAGAATCCGTATCCCCGCCACCAACCCCTCGCCCACAGGAATCGACACCACGCCCGCAGCCATGGAACACACCACAGCATGATCGCCGCACTGCTCGTTGACGACGAACCCAAGGCGATCGAGCGACTGGCGTCGCTGCTCGAGGCATTCGACGCCGTCGATATCGTCGGCACCGCCGCCACCGCCGACGACGCCGAACGGTTTCTGGCCGGCCGTTCGGTGGACGTGGTGTTTCTCGACATCAACATGCCGGGACGCCTCGGGATCGATCTCGCCGGCCGTCTGCCCC
>JAPOJV010000057.1 GCA_029978085.1 bacterium | reverse complement strand
TCGCCGACGGGCCGCTGCCGGGCGAGCCGGGGCGCGGCCGCTGCGGCCGCTGCCGGAGCCGCGGCGGCCAGCCAGCCGACATGCTGCTCCACGACCTCGAGGGTGCCGTCGAGGAACTGCCGCTTGCAGGCGTGCCGCTGGATCTTGCCGCTCGACGTCTTCGGGATGCTGTTGGGCCGCACGAGCACGATCGCCTCGACGGCCACTTCATGGTCGAGGGCCAGACGGCTGCGGATTACCTCGAAGGCCGCGGCGATCTCGGCCGGCTCGCGGCGGCCGCGTTCGAGTTCGGCGGTCACGACCACGCGCTCGCGGCCCTCCACGTCGACGGCGAATGCCGCCACCGACCCGGCCCGCACGAGTGGACTCGCCAGTTCGACCGCGTGTTCGATGTCCTGAGGATAGTGGTTGCGGCCGCGGATGATGATCAGGTCCTTGAGCCGACCCGTGACGAACAGTTCGCCGTTGTCGAAGAAGCCGAGGTCGCCCGTGCGGAGGTAGGGGCCGGGGTTCGGCCGCCACTTCGACACTTGCTGGCCCGGCACGGCCGGCTCCGGCTGCGACAGCATCGCTCCGAACGTGGCGGTCGAGTCTTCAGGGCGGTTCCAGTAGCCCTGGGCCACGCTCGGCCCGCTCACCCAGATTTCGCCGACGCGGCCCGGTGGCAGTGCCTCGCAGGTCTGTGGATCGACGATCAGCACGTCCTGGCCATCGAGTTCACGGCCGCTGCCCACGAGCCGTCGGGCACCCGCGGCGGTGGCCGGCCGCGACAGGGCCGTGCCCGTGTCGATCGAGGCGGCGTCGAACGCGCGGAGCACCGGGGGCTCGAACTTCATCCCGCCGGTCACCATGAGCGTGCTCTCGGCCAGACCGTAGCACGGATAGAAGGCCTCCCGGCGGAAGCCGCTCACGGCAAAGGCTTCGCAGAACGCGTCGATCGTCTCCGCGCGGACGGGCTCGGCGCCGTTGAAGGCCAGTGACCAGCTGGAGAGATCGAGCGCCGCCCGCTGCTCGGGCGTCGTCTTGCGCACGCAGAGTTCGTAGGCGAAGTTGGGGCCACCGCTGATCGTGGCCCGATATTTTGCGATCGCCTGCAGCCACCGCAGCGGCTTCTGCAGGAACGCCACGGGCGACATCAGCACGTTGAACTTCCCGCCGTAGAGCGGCACGAGGATGCCGCCGATGAGCCCCATGTCGTGGAAGCTCGGCAGCCAGAACACGCCCGACTGGCTCCGGGTGATTTCGAACGCCTGCATGATCCGCAGCGAGTTGTGCAGCAGGTTCTCGTGCGAGAGCATCACGCCCTTGGGCGTGCCGGTCGAGCCGCTCGTGTACTGCAGGAAGGCGAGCGTATCGCCATCGATGTCGGGACGCTCCCAGCGGTCGGCCCAGGCGGGCTCGAGCTCGCTGTCGACCTTCCAGATGAGGTGTTCGAGGCTCGGCGCAGCCGCCTTGAGGCCGTCGAACCGGTCGAGCACGTCGCGGGTGGTCAGGGCCACGGCCGCATCGGCGTCGGCGGCGATCGCCTCGATTCGCTCGACGGAGCGATTTTTCCGAGGCGGGTAGGCCGGAACGGCGATCGCACCGCCGTAGAGGCAGCCCATAAAGGCTGCGATGAAGTCGAGCCCCGAGGGGTAGAGGAGCAAGACCCGCTTGCCCACCATTCCGCGGTCCATCAGCCAGCCGCCGACCGTCCGGGCCTTCCGGTCCAGCTCGGCGTAGGTGATGTTCAATTCCTCGTTTTCACCATCCACGAGGAACGTGAACGCCCGGTCGTGGGGGCGGTAGGCGGCCCGCTGCCGCAGCAGGTCGACGATCGTCGGGGCGAAGGAGGCTTCGCTGGCAGGATTCGGGATCACTCTGGACTCGTCTCCACCCTCGCTCCGGCGTCGCGCCGTGACCGAAGAAGGGATTCGGCACAGGCACGGCCACGAGGCCACAGTTTACCCGCCCGCGCGAGACAACCGGAAGTTTCGGAGTACCCCGCGAAGAACGCCGATTGTGAGCGGCCCAAACGGGGGGAATCGCAGCCGACCCTGCGGCTGGCGTCGGGTTTTTCGGCTCGCTCCGGCCGCTCAGCCGGCCGCAAAGACCTGCTCGAGCTCGACGAAACGGTCGGGGGGGATGTCCTCCGCCCGGGCATCCTCGGCCAGGCCCAGTCGGGCGAACACGGCCCCGACCCGCTCCCGGGCCGTGGCCTCCCGCTTGCCTCCCGCCAGCCGCAGGAGCACGACCCGCAGCAGTTTGCGACGGTGGCAGAACACGTCGCGGACGAACGCCTGAAACCGGGCGAGGTCAGCGATCCGAGACCGGCGTTCCGGCTGGAGGTCGAGCCGCAGGATCGCCGAGTCGACCTTCGGCCGCGGCCAGAACACGCTCGGCGGCAGCACGCGCACGATCTGGCCATGGCATTGCCCGCCGACCCACACCGAGAGTGCGTTGTAGGCCGACGTTCCGGCCACGGCGGTCATGCGGTCGGCCATCTCCCGCTGCACGGTGACGACGGCTGCGTCGAATGGCCGCGGCCGGGCGAGCAGATTGGAAATCACGGGCGTGGCGACGCAGTAGGGGAGGTTGGCCACGAGGAGGAAGCGGCCTGCGGGGTGGGCGGCGCGGGCCGCGTCGATCGCGGCGAGCAATTCCGGGGCGAATCGGTGCTTCGCCGCCAGCGCATCCCCTTCGACGAGCGTCACGTTGTCGCGGTCGATGAGCCGGTCGCGGGCCAACTGCGCGAGCCGAGGGTCGATCTCGGCCGTGATCACGTGGCCAGCCCCGGCCGAGAGCCGCTCGGTGAGCACCCCGGTGCCCGTGCCAACCTCCAGCACCACGTCGTCGGGCCGCAGTTCGGCCGTGCGGACGAGCAGATCGATGAGGTTGAGATCGACGAGGAAATTCTGGCCGCGGCGGGCATCGATCGTGAACCCGACCTCGCTGAAGAGCTTCTTGAGGTAGGCGGTCGTCTGCCGGGGGGGCGGGGCGGCAGGCACGAAGTCGTCGGTCATCAGGCTGCCTCCGCGGCACCGGCCGCCGGGGGAGTGCCGCCTGTGACGGGCCGCGCGTCCATCCATCGGGCCACGTACTTGAAGATGAGGTCGGTCTCGAGGTTCACGCCACCGCCTTTCATGAGGCCGCCGAGCGTCGTGCAGGCGAGCGTATGCGGGATCAGTGCGACGCTGAACTCCGTCGGTGTCACGTCCACGACCGTCAGGCTCACGCCATCGACCGTGACCGATCCCTTCGGTGCCATCTGGGCGAGGAGTGGGGCGGGGGCCGCGAACCGGCAGGTGACCCAGTCCCCCTCCTGCGTTCGCGACGCGAGCGTCCCGACACCATCGACATGGCCGGTGACGAGATGCCCCCCGAGCCGGTCGGAGAACCGCAGCGACCGTTCCAGATTCACGTGGCCGCCGGCCGCAACACCGCCGAGCGTCGTGCGGGCGAGCGTTTCGGGACCAAGCTGGAAGTCGAGCCGCGGGCCGTCGATCCGCACCACCGACAGACAGCAGCCACTGACGCAGATGCTGTCTCCGATCGCGACGTCGGCGGCGACTGCAGCCGACTCGACGCAGAGCCGCAGCCCGGGCGATTCCGGCGCTGCGGCCACGACCCGCCCGAGTGATTCAACGAGGCCGGTGAACATGAAGGTGCAGTGGAGAGGGGAGGGGAGAGGCGAGAGAAGTCGGCAGGAGCTCTGCAAAGATACCAGACCGTGGACTGGGCCGTTCGTTCCACGGGATTCGCCGTGGACGGCCGAAATCGTGCCGATCTGGCGTCTTTCGCCGCGCCGCGGCATGATGCTGCCACATTCGACCGGTTCGTCTCCCCTCCTTCACCCCGAGGCCCTGCATGTCCACGATCGTCGACGTTCACGCCCGCCAGATTCTCGACAGCCGCGGCAATCCCACGATCGAGGTCGATGTCACGCTGGCCGATGGCGCCTTTGGCCGAGCCGCCGTGCCATCGGGGGCGAGCACCGGGGCCCATGAGGCCTGGGAGAAGCGCGACGGCGATAAGGGGGTCTATCTCGGCAAGGGCGTCCTCGAGGCGGTCGAGAACGTCAACACGCGGATCGCCGAGGAGCTGGAGGGCATCGACGCCCTCGATCAGACGACGGTCGACGAACTGATGCTCGAGCTCGACGGCACGCCCAACAAAAAGGAGCTGGGGGCGAACGCGATCCTCGGCGTGTCGATGGCGGTGGCCCATGCGGCTGCCGAGCACTGCGGCCTGCCTCTCTATCGGTATCTCGGCGGCGCCACCGCACGGCTCCTGCCTGCTCCGATGATGAACATCATCAACGGCGGCGCGCATGCCGACAACCCGCTCGACGTGCAGGAATTCATGGTGATGCCGCTCGGGTTCGACACGTTCGACGACGCCCTGCGGGCCGGGGTGGAGACGTTCCACGCCCTCAAGAAGGTGCTCAAGGACAAGAAGCTCGCCACCGCCGTCGGCGACGAAGGGGGCTTCGCCCCGCACATCGGCACCTGTGCCGAGGCATTGGAGGTCATCCTGGCCGCGATCGGCAACGCGGGCTACACGCCGGGCGAGCAGATGGCGATCGCGCTCGACGTGGCTGCAACGGAGCTCTACGACGCCAAGGCCGGCACCTACACGATCGAGGGCAAGACGCTCGACTCGGCCGGCATGGTGAACTTCTTCGCCGACCTCGCCGGCAAGTATCCGATCGTGTCGATCGAAGACGGCTGCTCCGAGGATGACTGGAAGGGCTGGAAACTCATCAGCGAGAAGCTCGGCGGCAAGGTCCAGCTCGTCGGCGACGATCTCTTCGTGACCAACTCGGAGCGGCTCTCCCGCGGCATCGCGGAGGGCGTGGCCAACAGCATCCTCGTGAAGGTCAACCAGATCGGCACGCTCACGGAAACGATCGCGGCCGTGTCGCTCGCCCACCGCTCGGGCTACACCTCGATCGCCAGTCACCGCAGCGGTGAGACGGAAGACGCCACGATCGCCGATCTCGCCGTGGGGCTTTCGACCGGCCAGATCAAGACCGGCTCCGCATCCCGAAGCGACCGGATCGCGAAGTACAACCAGCTGCTGCGGATCGCCGAGTCGCTTGGCGACGGCGGGATCTACGCCGGCAGGGACGTGCAGGCCCGTTGGCCCGGGCTCGCCTGAGCGTTGGGCGAGCGCGGGAAATTGGTTCGCATCACGTCCAGGAATTCCTCCTGGGTCGTGACTCGCGACACCCGGCCCCGGAAGTCGCGGGCGCCGGGCAGGCCTTGCGCGTAGGAGCAGGCGAACTTCCGCATCAGCAGCGTGCCCTGGTCGACGCCGAAGCGGCGGCAGACGAGGTCGTAGTGATGAAGCACGATCTCTCGCTGCTCGTCGAGCGTCGGATCCGGGGGTGGCGTCTCACCTCGGAGCAGGGCGGCGGCCTGGGCGAAAATCCACGGCCGCGCCAGCGCCTCCCGCGCGATCATCACGCCGTCGACGCCGCTCGTCCGTAGCCGCATGACGGCCGTTTCGGCCGAGTCGATGTCGCCGTTGCCCACGACCGGAATCCGCGACACGCTCCGCTTGACCGCGGCGATCGCCTCCCAGTCGGCCTCACCGGTGAAGAATTGCGCGGCCACGCGACCGTGGACGGTGAGGCAGGAGGCTCCCGCCTCCTCCACCCTCTGGGCGACCTCGATGGCCGTGCGGCAGTTGTCGGCGCAGCCGAGGCGAATCTTGGCCGTCACCGGCACGCCGTCACAGGCTTCGACGACGCGACGCACGATGGTGCCCACACGGTCGGGATCACGGAGCAGCCATGAGCCGCTGTGGGCCTTCTCCGTCACCTGGCGGACGGGGCAGCCGAAGTTGAGATCGACGACGCTCACGCGAAACTCGGTGGCGAGTCGCCGGCCCACCTGGGCGAGGTTGTCCGGGTCGTTGTCCCACATCTGCACCGCCAGCGGCCGGGGCTCGTCGTGGACGCCCCAGAGCCGATCCGGATGCTCGCCGCGGTGTGTCTCCAGCCACTGGGCGCTCCGGGCGGCGATCATCTCCGTCGCCAGCAGGCCCGCGCCACCGAACTCCCGCACCACTTGCCGGTAGGCGTAGTTGGTGTAGCCCGCCATCGGGGCCTGGAGCACCGGAGGATCGACCACCACCGGGCCGATGTGGAGCGGGGCAGGGGGGGCGTGCGTGGCATGGGCCGTGGTGGGGTCAGTCATGGCACTGATCGTATCACCGCGGGGCGAGCCTATTCGGCCTGTGCTGCCGGCGGTTGACCGGCTGCCGCGGGCCGCCACTGGATCGGCGTGCCGATGAGCATCGACACGAACTGGTCGTTGGGCATCGAGAGGTCGGCCACTGCCATGGCATATTCCGCGATGTCGAGGTTATAGGCCCGCGTTGCCTGGAGAAACTCACGCTGTTGCTCGACCAGGGCATCGTGGGCGGCAATGACCGCCTCGATCGGCCGGTTGCCCTTCGCATGGTCGGCCTCGGCCATGGTCATCGCCTGCGCGGCGGCCTGCACGGCAGCCGCCCGCGACTCGATCGCGTCGTACCTGGCGCCGAGCGTGCGGGCGATGGCCCGCACCCGGCCGGTCGCAACGCGGTTGGCGAAGATCGCCTCGAAGTGGGTCTCGTAGGGGCTGGCGAGCGGCCGATCCACCGGCCACGGCGGCGGCTCGCCGAGCGGGAGGCGGGCCAGGTCGACGAGCTCCTGCTGGGCGATACCGAGCTGGGCCTTGGCTTCGGCAAGATCGGCTCGGGCGGCAGCGGCGGCAACGTCGAGCGTGGCACGGTCGTGAGGGTCGCTGCCGGGGGCGATCAGGTCGAGCCGCTCGATCGCCTCCGTGGTGGCCCGCACACTGGCGAAGGCGGCCGACACCTTCCAGTAGGCCTGCACGATCCAGAGTCGGCGAGCCCGGTCACCCGATCGTTCGAGCGGCTCGAGCAGCGGGAGTGGCCGAGTGTAGATCGCGGCATCGGCCAGGCTGGAGGGCCGCGCCGCGAGCGGTTCGAGCATCGCACCGAGCAACTCAGTGGCTGCATTCGGTGCCGCGGCTGCAGGAGGAGTCGCTGGCGGCGTCGCAGGCACGACCGGCGGTGCACCAGGAGGCAGAACGGGCGTGGCAGGGGCCGTCGGTTCACTCGGCACGACGACCGAGGTCGTGCCGTCGGCCGCTGGCACCTGGGCCGCAGACGCCGGCTCCTGTCCGCGTGCGTGAATGCCACAGAGCATCACGATCGCGATCGAATGCAGGAGGGGGGCGGAATGCCGGTAGGTCATCATGATGACAGCCTCACACACCGGCCCGGCGTGCGTCAACGCCGGTCAGGATGCCGCGTCGAGATACGGATCTTGGCTCATCTGCACGTGGGCTTCCGCCCGCTGACGCTCGACGTATTCGAGGATTCGCCGCTGGCGGCGATGACGGGCCTCGATCCGCTGCTGGGCACGCTTGAAGATGCGGAACAAGCGTTCGGGATTGCGTTCGGGATTGGCGGAGAGTTGTCGCCGCAGGCGTGCGGAGATCCGGGCGGCCCCCTTGGGCCCGTAGCCGGCGGTCAGGATTTCGTCGTCGCGGGCGACGTACAGCCGCCAGGTGCCGGGATCGCCCTGTCGGCCGCAGCGGCCGACGAGCTGCCGATCGATGCGGGCCGAGTCGTGCAGTTCCGTGCAGATGACGTGCAGCCCACCAAGTTCCTCGACACCCGGCCCGAGCTTGATGTCGGTGCCGCGGCCGGCCATGTTCGTCGACACCGTGATCTGACCGAGCTGGCCAGCCTGGGCGACGATCTCCGCTTCCTTCTCGATGTGGCGGGCATTGAGCACGGTGTGGCGGAGTCCGGCGGCTTCGAGCAGGCGGGAAAGGTCCTCCGACTTGTCGATCGACCGTGTGCCGATGAGCACCGGCCGGCCGGCCTCATGCATCTCCTTCACTTCCGCGACGATGCGACCGAGCTTCTCCTGATAGTCGCCGCAGACGACCGTGGGCAGCCGCCGACGGATGGCGGGCTTGTTGGTGGGCACGGCACCGACAGCCACGCCGTAGGTTCGCGAAATTTCGCCGGCACTCGTGGCGATCGTGCCCGTCATGCCGGCGAGATGCGGCCAGCGGGCGAAGAGATCCTGGATCGTGATCCGGGCCGCATGGCCAGAGGGCACCGTCACCTCGATGTCCTCCTTGGCCTCGACGGCCTGATGCAGGCCGTCCCGCCATGAACGCCCCTCCGCGGCGCGGCCGGTAAACTCGTCGATGATCACGATTTTGCCGTCGCGCACGACGTACTGGCGATCGCGGGTGAAGAACTGTCGGGCCCGGAGGGCCCGTTCGACGGCGTCGTAGAGTTCGAGCAGGCTCGTGGCCTCGAGGGCGGGTGGACGATCGAGGGCCCGCACACGGTTGCGGCCGCGGCCCAGCAGTTCGCAGGTCTGCTTCTGCACATCCTGCTCAAAGTCGTCATTGAGTTCGAGCAGCTCGGCTGCACCTGCGGCGAAGCGGAACAGCGCCTGCTGGACCGCCTGCGCCTCGCCCGGCGGCGACGCGATGATGAGCGGCGTCCGGGCCTCGTCGATGAGCACGTTGTCCGCCTCGTCGACGAGCGCAAACCAATAGGGCCTCTGGAGCAGTTTCGCAGCCGACCCGGCGGCCGCACCAGTGAGCGTGGCCCCCAGATCACCGCGGCCCTCTGCGATCTCACGATTCATGAGCCGATCTTTGAGGAAATCGAACCCGAACTCTTTGGCCGTCCCATATGTGACGTCGCAGGCATAGGCCTTGCGTCGGGCGTCGAAGTCCATCTGCGACTCGATGATGCCCACCGTGAGCCCGAGACTCTCGAAGATCGGTTGCATCCATTCCGCGTCACGGCGGGCGAGATAGTCGTTGACGGTCGCCAGGTGAGCGCCCTTGCCGGCGAGTGCATACAGGGCAAGCGGCAGCGTGGCGACGAGCGTCTTCCCTTCACCCGTCTGCATTTCGAGGATCGCCCCATGCACGAGCGCCGCACCGGCGAGTAATTGCACGTCGTAATGCCGCATGCCGAGCCGCCGCCGGCCGGCCTCGCGGGTGGCGGCAAAGCAATCGACGAGCAGCGAATCGACCGGCTCGCCCGCCTTGGCGCGATACGACAGCGAGCGGCCGAGCCGCTTGAGGGCGACGTCGTCGAGCGCCTCCATGGCGGGCGCGAGCTCCTCGATGCGGCGGACCTGTCGCCGTGTCGCGGCCGTGATCGCAGGCCGTCGGCCCGGCGCGATGCCTTTCAGCCAGTCGAGCATGAATGAGCCCGTGGATCAGAGTGAGAGAGCGTTCTGATCCCGCATGATATCAGCCCGTGGCGGAGCAACAGGACTGCCGATAGCGATTCCGCCGGGCCCTCTCGTTAGTACCGCGGCACCGCTGTGACCGGCGTGGCGCGGGCAGGGGGCATCGACGAGGCGCTCGTGGCGAACGGGTTCCAGGTCGTGCTCGGGGCCGGCTGCTGCGGCATCTGTGCCGTCACCTGCTGCTGCGCGTTGGTGAAGGCCTGCTGGGCCTGGTTCGTGTATTGCTGTGCCTGCTGCTGCGCGCCGTTGAACGCCTGCTGCGTCTGGTTCTGCAGCTGATTGTTCATCTGCTGCCACTGGTTGTTGAGGCCCTGCTGGTATTGATTCGCCGTGGCCTGGGCCTGATTGGTGAGCTGTTGCTGCTGATTCGCCAGCGTCTGCTGCATCTGGTTGGCGTACTGCTGAGGCGCGGCCTGCACCTGGTTGGCGAACTGCTGGGCCTGGGCGTTCATGTTCGGGGGGGGCGATTGAAGCGGCGCCCCATACGTCTGCTGCGGTGCGGCCGGCTGTGACCACGACCATGTGTTGGGGGGCGGCGCGGCCGGAGCGGTCGGCATAGTCGACTGCCACTGGGTGGCAGGACCAGGCATCGGCGGTGCACTCGAGGAGGCGGGGTAGGCTGCCCCTTGGGGCATCGTGGCCCAGCTGCCGTATTGGGCCGGCTGACCGATCATGCCGGTGGCCGGCGGAGGCACGTTTGCGGCATTCGGGGTTTGGCAGCCTGCGAGAAACAGGAGCGCGATGGCTGCGATGGCCGCCGTCGCCAGGCAGATGTACGAGCGGTGGTCGTTGGCCGATGCGAGTTCATGATCGGGGGGCACGGCAATCACTCCGCTGGAAGACGGTTATGGAAACGGTTCCGCCGTCGAGGACAATGGGGGCGGACGATAGCGAGTGCGGCGATATGGTCCAGATCAATTCCTCCCCCGGTCGTGCGGTGGCCCAGGGAACGCGCAGCTTCCCCAGGCTGCCCGGTTTTGCGTTTCATGGTGGACGTGATGCAAGAAAAACTGGTCCCAGGCACGCCCCGGCAGTCGGGGAGGAGAGAGGGCGACGCAGGCGGACTCGTCGCCGAGTTGCGCAGCGTCGCCTCCTCGCTCGGATTTGGCCGACTGGGCATCGCGCCGGTGGCGCGGCCTCCTCACCACGATGCCTTCCGGACGTGGCTCGCGCGCGGTCTCGCCGGGCCGATGCAGGAGTGGCTCGCCCGGCACGAACCCCTGCGCGGTGATCCGACGCTCCTGCTGGAGGGGGCCGCGAGCGTGATCATGCTGGCAACGGATCATGCGACGCGGGGCGGTGCAGCGCCGGTCGTGGAGCCGGGGCAGGGACGCGTGGCCCGCTACGCCTGGGGCGACGACTACCACGATCTCCTCCGCGCACGGGCCAATGATCTGGGCGTGTGGCTGGAGCGACGCGTGCCCGGCTGTCGCACTCGTGGCGTCGTCGACTCGGCGCCGCTGGCCGAGCGTGACTTTGCCTGGCTCGCCGGCCTCGGCTGGTTTGGCAAGAACACGATGCTCATCGACCCCAGGGCGGGCAGTTACTTCTTCCTCACGGCCATCCTCACGGACGTCGACCTCCCTGCCGACGCGCCGCTCGTGACCGATCATTGCGGCACCTGCACGGCCTGCCTCGATGCCTGCCCGACACAGGCATTTCCGGCCCCACGCGTGCTCGACGCGAATCGCTGCATCAGCAGCCTCACGATCGAGCATCGGGGGGCGGTGCCCGACGACCTTCGCGCCAGCGTGGGCGACTGGATCTTCGGCTGCGACATCTGTCAGGAGGTATGCCCCTGGAACCGCCATGCGCCGGGGTCCGACGAGCCGGCGTTTCAGCCGCGGCAGGCCGAGGCGTCGCTGTCGCTCGCCGACCTGCTGGCTCTCGATGAAGCGGGCTTTCGACGGCGATTCAAGGGCTCGCCGCTCCTGCGGGCGAAGCGGCACGGGCTTGCGCGATCGGCCGCGATTGCGCTCGGCAATCGGCCACACCCGCCGGCGTTTGCCTCGCTCGTCGCCGCACTGGATGACATGGAGCCCGTCGTGCGCGAGGCTGCGGTATGGGCGCTCACACGCTGGATCGTGGCAGGCGTGATGCCGCAGGAGGCCCGGGGGGCGCTCGCGGCCCGCGGTCACATCGTTTCGTCGACGTCAGCCGCTGGATCGCGGCCGGGGCCGTCGACGGCATAGAAGCGATCGAGCACGGCCTGCCAGTCGGCGTTGACCTTGACGCTGATGAATGCGTCGCGGACGGCCAAAAACTCCGGATGGACGCGGGCATACTTGATCGCGAACTTCCGCATCGAGCGGCCGGCGAGTTGCTCGCCATGCAGTTCGACGGCGAGCCGCCAGTGATCGCGGAGCGCTTCTCGCTGTTCGTGGATGGTGGGCCAGGGGAGCGCTGGACTGCCGGCCAGCAGCGCACGCGTCTGGGCGAAGATCCACGGATTGCCGATCGCGCCGCGGGCCACGCTCACGCCATCGACGCCCGTGCGGTCGAGCATGGCGACGCAGGCCTCCGCGGAGAACAGGTCGCCGGATCCGATCACGGTGCGGTCTCCCGCATGTCGCTTCACGGCGGCGAGGAAGTCCCAGTTGCTCGGGCCGACATACTTCTGCTGCACCGTGCGGCCGTGCACCGTGATCGCGGCCACGCCACGGGCGAATGCTCCGTCGAGGATCGTCCAGAAGTTGTCGGCGCTCTGGGCCGAGTCGTCGAGGCCGCGGCGCATCTTGAGCGTCACGGGCACGTGCGGCGGCACCGCAGCCCGCACCTTGTCGACGATTTCGAGAGCCGTCTGCGGCTGCGAGAGCAGGAAGCCGCCGCGGCAGCGGCCCAGCACCTTTTTCACCGGGCAGCCAAAGTTGATGTCGATGACATCGTAGCCCTCGGCGACGAGCCGCCGCGCCGCCGGCGGGAAGTCGTCCGGATTCGCCCCCATCAGCTGGCCTCCGACGGGGTGTTCGTCGGCAGCCACCGCCAGCCTCGCCAGATTGCGGCGGTTCGTGCCGACGGTGGCGACGAACTGATCGAGCAGCACCTCGCCCAGCGAATACGCTGCCCCGTGCCGCCGAGCGATCACCCGCATGGCGCGGTCGCTGTAGCCGGCCAGCGCCGCCTGGACGACCGGCGCGTCGAGTCGGACGGTGCCGATCGACAGCGTCTGCGCTGCCACAGAGGCCCGTGTCACGTGAGCACCGGACACTGGTCGAACCAGGCCCGTCCCTGGGCGGCCATCCAGTCAATGCTCGTCATCGGCCCCCACTCGCCGGGCTCGTAGATGTCGATCGGCGGCATGGTGGTGCCGCTCCAGGCCTGGACGAAGGGGTCGATGATCTCCCACGACTTCTCCACTTCGTCCGCCCGAGCGAACAGGCTCGCATCCCCCTCCATCACGTCGAGCAGGAGGGGCTCGTAGGCTTCCGGAAGCCGGCCTGCGAACTCGCGGGAGTAGCTGAACTCCAGGTCGGTGAGCCGAAGCTTCATGCCCGCTCCGGGGACCTTCGTGTGGAAGTGGAGCTGGATGCCCTCGGCGGGCTGGATCTGAATGACGAGCCGGTTGGCTTCGCGGTGAAAGGTTCGTCGTCCCTCTGCGAAAAGCTCCAGCGGCGGCTGACGAAACCCGATCACGATCTGCGTGGTGCGGCAGCTCATCGCCTTTCCGCTCCGGAGGTAGAAGGGCACGCCCTGCCACCTCCAGTTGTCGATCTCGAGCCGGATCGCGCCGAAGGTGGCCGTCTGGCTGCCGGCCGGCACGCCAGGCTCGCCGCGGTAGCCGCGGTACTGGCCCCGTACGCCCGCGGCGGCCACCTCGGCCAGGCTGAGCGGATGGATCGCGTCGAGGACCTTCACCTTCTCGTTGCGGACGGCCGTCGCCTCAAACCGCACCGGCGCCTCCATGGCAGTCACCATCAGTAGCTGCAGGAGGTGGTTCTGGAACATGTCGCGGAGCACGCCCGCCGTGTCGTAGTAGCCCCCGCGCCGGCCGACTGCCACCTCTTCGGCCACGGTGATCTGCACGTGGTCGATATATCGGCGGTTCCAGATCGGCTCGAAAATCGTGTTGGCAAACCGCAACGCCAAAATGTTCTGCACCGACTCCTTGCCGAGGTAGTGATCGATGCGAAACACCTGCCGTTCGCGAAACACGGTGTGGAGGTGATCGTTCAGCGCCCGGGCCGTGGCGAGGTCCGTGCCAAATGGCTTCTCAACCACGATCCGCCGCGGGCCGTGGGTTTCGGTCGCCATGCCGTGGGCGCCCAGGGCCGATACGACCGGCTCGTAGAACTGGGGCGCGGTGGCCAGGTAGTAGACCCGTGACGCCTCGCCGCTTCCTTCGAGCTGCGTGAGGCGGGCCTCGAGCGCCGAAAAGTCCTCAGGCCGCCCGATGTCGCCGGGCTGGTAATGGATGCCGGAGGCGAATCGATTCCACGAGGAATCGTCGAGCGGCCCGCAGTCGCAGTGCGTTGCGGTCGTCTCGCGCAGGCTCGCCCGCCATTGGTCGTCGGTCATGGGAGTGCGCGAGAAACCGACGATCCGCGTGTCGGGAGGAAGTGAGCCCGACCGCATCAGGTTGTAGAGCGCAGGGACGAGTTTCCGGCTCGTCAGGTCGCCCGAGGCACCGAAGATCACGACGGTGTGCGTCATGTCACAGGCTCATGCCGGTGAAACCGCCGTCGACATACACTTCTGCGCCCGTGATGAAGCTGCCCGCGACGGGTGCGCAGAGCAGGATCGCGGCACCGAGCAGTTCGTCGGGCGTGCCGAAGCGATTCATCGGCGTCTTCGACATGATCGCGGCGGTCCGTTCCGGCGAGAGGATTTTGCGGTTCTGCTCCGCTGGGAAAAATCCCGGGCAGAGCACGTTCACCCGCACGCCCGCGGGGGCCAGTTCGCGGGCCACGTTCTTCGTGTAGTTCACCACGGCCGCCTTCGAGGCCGAGTAGGCGAACACCTTGGAAAGCGGCTTGTCGGCCGAAACGCTGCCGATGTTGAGAATCGCACCGCCCCCGAGCGCCGCCATGTGGCTGCCGAAGATTTGGCAGCCGAGGTGGGTGCTCTTCAGATTGGTGTCGAGCACCCGGGCGAAGTCGTCGTCTGGGATGTCGAAGTAGGGAACCGACGAGTTCACGCCGGCGCAGTTCACGAGAATGTCGGCCCGGCCCCGGGCGTGCACCGTCGCATCGAGCAGGGCCTTCACGCTCTCGCGATCGACGGCATCAACGCTCACGAAGGTGGCATCGCCGCCCGCGGCCTTGATGGCATCGACCCGCGCCGAACCGCGGTCGGCGCCCCGGCCGGCCACGACGACGAACGCGCCGGCCTTTGCCAGGCCTTCAGCGATCGCACCGCCAAGCACGCCCGTGCCGCCGACGACGACAGCCGTCCGCGCCTGCAGGCTGAATAGGTTCTCGAGATATGGATTTGCCATCGGATGCCTCTCTTTCAGCCCACCGCCCGCCGGAGATCGAGCCACTCCGTGTGGAACGTGCCAGGCTTGTCGGTGCGTTCGTAGGTGTGGGCGCCGAAATAGTCGCGCTGTGCCTGCAGCAGGTTCGCCGGCAGCGTGGCATGACGGTAGCCGTCGTAATACGCGAGCGCCGTCATGAATGCGGGCACGGGCACACCGATCGTGGCCGCCGTCGCGATGACGTGCCGCCACGATTGCTGCGCCTTGGCCAACGCATCGGCGAAGTAGGGTGCCAGCATGAGGTTTTCGAGGGCGGGTTGCGCCTTGTACGCCTCGTAGATCCGCTCGAGGAATTGCGCGCGGATGATGCAACCGCCCCGCCACATCATGGCAATGGCCCCATAGTCGAGGGGCCACTCGTGCTCCTTGGCCGCGGCGGCCAGTTGCACGTAGCCCTGGGCGTAGCTCGCGATCTTCGACGCGTAGAGAGCCTGCCGCACCTGCTCGATGAATTCGGCGGGCCGATCGTGCGTGGTGAGGTCGGGGCCCTTCAAGAGCTTGCTCGCCCTGACGCGTGCCTCCTTGAGTGCCGACAGGCAACGGGCATACACGGCCTCGGTGACGAGCGTGCTCGGCACCCCGAGATCGAGGGCGAGTTGGCTCATCCATTTGCCGGTGCCTTTCGCACCGGCTTTGTCGAGGATGCGATCCACCATGAAGTCGCCCGTGTCGGGATCCTTCACGGTGAAGATGTCGCGGGTGATTTCAATCAGGTAGCTGTCCAGTTCGCCTTTGTTCCACTGGGCGAACACGTCGGCGAGTTGATCGTTCGAGAGACCGGCTCCCTGCTTGAGCAGCCAGTAGGCCTCGCAGATCAGCTGCATGTCGCCGTACTCGATGCCGTTATGCACCATCTTCACGTAATGACCGGCACCGCGGGGGCCGACCCAATCACAGCAGGGGATGTCGCCCTTGGGACCCACCTTCGCAGCAATCGCCTGGAAGATCGGCTGCACGAGCGGCCAGGCTGCCTTCGATCCGCCGGGCATCAGGCTCGGGCCCTTGAGCGCGCCTTCCTCTCCTCCCGAGACGCCCGTGCCGATGTACAGCAGGCCGGCAGCCTCGACCTCTTTGGTGCGCCGTTCCGAGTCGGCGTAATGTGTGTTGCCTCCGTCGATGATCACGTCGCCCTTGGAGAGCAGGGGAATGAGCGTCTTGATGAGCTCATCCACTGCCGGTCCGGCCTTGACCATCATCATGACCTTGCGCGGCGGCTTAAGTGCTGCGACGAGGTCGGTGAGCGAGTGGCAGCCGACCACGTTGGGCTGCTTGCCGCGGCCGCCGGTGAAGGCGTCAGTGACGCTGGTCGTGCGATTGAAGACGGCGATCGAATAGCCGCGGCTGGCGATGTTGAGGGCGAGGTTCTCGCCCATTACGGCGAGGCCAATGAGTCCGATGTCGCACGATCCCTGCGTCGTCATCCGCGGAGCACTCCTGGTGGAAACGGGGAAATAGGAAGGCTCGATACTCTATCGGTCGCCGGGGAAAGCGGCCAAACCCGGCTCGAAACAGGCGGAAAACAACGGAATTGAAGCCTGAGCCACCGGATCGCCGATGCTAAGCGTAATCGTTCACGTCAGCATGTGCGGGATGACCGGCAAAGCCGGCGTGACACACAGACCTTGACCAGGTCGCCCATTTTTCCGTAGCGTTTCGTACAGATTCAGACATCGGCTCCGTAGCCAAGTGGCTAAGGCAGCGGATTGCAAATCCGCCATCGTCGGTTCGACTCCGACCGGAGCCTCTGCTTCGAAGACCCCTGCGAATGGCCGACAACAGCGGCCTTCGCGGGGGTTTTTTCGTTTATTAAGAGGCGTTGATGAGCGGAAGCACCTCGTACTGCGCGACCCCGGTTCCGGTCGCCGCTACTTGCTTTGGTCGCTGATCGATAGCGGATGCCCCGGAGGAGGTAAGCGACTCGATGTCCGCGATCAGACAACGGCAAAGATCAATGGCTCGCGGCCATACGCGAACCACACCGACCGATTTTATTGTGAGTCCGCTGCATCGCTTGGTTCTCCCTTGGCCGGCTTCTTTTCCTTGCCGGGCTCGTCAATCTCAAGCTCACGGCAGATTTTCTTCGCCATGAATTCGTTGATCTCGCGGTGCCGCGGAACTGTGGATACTTTTCGTGCGGTCGGATTGACGTAAACCGTGTGCCTGCCGCCCTCACGCAGGAAGGCACAACCACTGGCTTCGATGTGACGAATCAGATCGACGCGCTTCATCAGGAAGCCAGTTCAAAAGGCTCGCGCTCAACTTTTTGGCCGATCAGTGCTTGCTCTGCCAACTCCCGATTTGCTTCAAGCACTAGTTGGACGGCCTCGCGAAGATTCGCTCGAACCTCGTCAAGCGTCTCACCCTGACTGTTGGCGCCAGGGATCTCCTCTACAAATCCGATATATCCCTCGGGCACCGGCATGAAAACGGCAGTAAATGTCATCGGAGCACCTCACGTCGTTCAGGGGCCGCAAAGGCATAAGACCCAGAGGATACCAGAAGCAGGAACGCCCGTACACATATCTGTTGCGAGCCGCTTTTGGGCGGGAGAACGGCCAAGTTGAGCAGCTCGCGACCACACCGCTCACCAAACCGCAGGACGCTATCGCGAGTCTGCTTCAGCGCTTGGTTAGGCCCGCCCACGCCACGCTGATGGATCCCGCCCTCCGAACATGACTGCGATAAAGACAATCACATCCTGCTTGAGGACAAAATGAATCACGTACGGAAAGCGATTAATGCGACGGGAACGGATGCCATCGGAATCTGCTTGCACCCAGTCCGGATTCTTCTGGATTGCTGCAAGGGCGCGTGAGCACTCCAAGACAAAGTCGGAGCCAAGCCCAGGAGTCCGAGCCTCGTACCAACAGCGCCCCGCTTCAAGGTCGTTGGCAAACTCGAGAAGAAACCGAGGCTTCCACGTCATCCCGCGCGACCAAGCCGAGCGAGGACTTCTTCCCACGTGAGTAGTTGTTCGGGCGCTCGCTTGAGGGCGTCGAGTCGCCGCACCAGTTCAGCTCGCTGGTCAGGGGAAATCTCAATCGGAGCATCGTCTGGGATGCTGTCCCACAAGGACTCGACGACTCGCAGCCGGTCGAGAACCGGCAACGCGGTCAATTCGGTAAGGGTTTGGTCGATGTCGATCATGGCTTCATCTTACCAGGGGCCCAATGCGATGTCATCAACGGCTGAATCCCAACTAACCACGGTTGCGTGCCAGGAACACCGCGAGGGATGGGGCATCAATACCCCCACCACCGCCACTACGCCGGGCGGCACTGAGATGTACGTATCGTGAATGAACACGTCCACGGCAAGCAACCCGGAATCAACGACACGCCAGCCCGGCTCGGGCTCTGGGCCTCATGTATGGCCTAACGGAAAAGTTGAGCAGCTCGCAGCCAAAGGACTCACCATACCGCAGGACGTTGTCGCGAGTCTGCTCCAACGCTTGGTTAGGCATGCCTCCACCTCGGCGGAAGATTGCCGCTACGAATGGCTTCCACGACCACACTACGGTTCAGCATGGCAAAGCCCCGCTGAGACATCCCTACTGCCCCGACCATTTAAACATCGTATCGAGCAAGTCTGACTGCTGAAGTGACGCCACATGCCCATCACAATACAGCGCCATGAACACACCTTGATGCCGCCGAACCGGATAGTGCGTGGTGTCGGACTCGAGCACGTAGGTATCG
>JAPOJV010000122.1 GCA_029978085.1 bacterium | reverse complement strand
GGCAGTTACGGTAGCCCGGTCACGGTAGCCCGGTCACGGTAGCCCGGTCACGGTAGCCCGGTCACGGTAGCCCGGTCACGCCGTGACCGGAATGCTTGTCACGGCGTGACAAGCCCACGCCGGCCCGCACGTTATCCGGCCGAAAACTGGCCTTGCAGTGTCGTAAGGCAATCGCGATTGTTCCCCTCCACACTCCGGGGTTCCATGCACCGATGGCCGCACCGCGTTCGATCGTCATCGTCAAACTCTCGGCCATCGGCGACGTGCTCCATGCCGTGCCTGCGGCCGTGGCGCTCAAGCGGGCATTTCCCGCGGCCCGCATCGGCTGGGCCGTCGAGGGCGTGGCCGCCGACGTGCTCGCCGGCCATCCGGCCGTCGACCACCTGTTTCGCCTCCCCCGCGGCTGGCTCACCCAGCCCCGCGCCGTGGCATCGTTGCGGCGTCAGTTGAAGTGGTTCGCCGCCGATCTCGCCGTCGACTTTCAGGGGCTTCTCAAGAGCGGTGTGGCGACGTGGCTCACGGATGCGCCGCAGCGAATCGGCCCGGCCCGGCCCGCCTCCCGAGAGCATGCCTGGCTCGCCTACACGCATCCCGTGCGGCAGGCCGCCACGCATATCGTCGAACGCAACTGTGAACTGCTCACCCCCCTCGACATCCGCGTGTCGCAGCCGACGTTCGACATGCCGCGGTGGCCGGTGAGCAGGCTGCGGATGGAACAGTGGCTGACCTCGCTGCGGCTGCCCACGCCCCCCGTGCTCCTCAATCCGGGTGCAGGCTGGGCGTCGAAGCGGTGGCCCGTCGAGCACTTCGCCGCCGTAGCGCGGGCGTTGCATCGGCGGCACGGTCAGCCCACCGTCGTCGTCTGGGGCGGCGGCCAGGAGCGAATCGCCGCCGAGCGGATCGCCGCCGACTCGTTCGGCGCGGCGATCATGGCTCCTTCCACGACGCTGCAGGATCTCGGCGAGCTCTGCCGCCTGTCGCGGCTGTTCATTTCGGGCGACACCGGCCCTCTGCATCTCGCAGCCGCCGTGGGCACGCCCTGCGTGGGCCTGTTCGGGCCCGTGCCGGCCGGGCGGAACGGACCATACGGCCGTCAGCACGTGAGCGTGGAGCCGCCGCCGGCGCTCCGCCCCGTCTGGGACGACCGCAAGACCGACACCCAGGCGATGGGAGGCATCGACGTCGAGCGGGTCGTGGCCGCGGCCGAATCGCTTCTCACGCGGCCGGCCGTCGCCGCCTGAACATCGGCAGCCACGGCCGGACCTCGGCCGCCTATACTGCCGCCATGTCCCGGCGGCGTCGCAATCCGTTTTATCTTCTGCTCGGCATCGTGGGCTTCCTGTTCACGATCACCGCGATGAGCTACTGCATGGCCGTGCTCCGTGGCGTGCGGCCCGACCGCGCGGCGGCGACGCGGGCCCATCCTGTGCAGCAGCTCATGGATCGTCACGGCACGGCGATTCTCGCGGGCGAGCTTCTCGTGCTGGCGATCGCGACCGTCGGTGCGGTGGCCGTCGATCACGTGGCCGGCGAGCGGGAGCGGGCCGCGCGTGAGGCCGGCCGCCGCGAGACGTCCGGAGCCGATCGCTCGTGACGGCCACGGCCCGGACTCGCGTGGAGCGGCTGCGAGAGCAGATCCGCCATCACGATCGCAAGTATTACGTCGAGGCGGCCCCGGAGATCTCCGACCGCGACTACGACCGGCTGATCGACGAGCTGCGGGAACTGGAGGCGAAGCATCCGGAGCTCGTCACGGCTGACAGCCCGACGCAGCGGGTGGGCGACGAGCCCGTGCCCGAGTTGCAGTCGGTGCGGCATCGCGTGGCGATGCTCTCGATCGACAACACGTATTCCGTCGACGACCTCGCCGCGTGGGGCCGCCGCGTCGAGAAACTGCTGCACGAGGGGGGCGAGCACGCGGCCGAACCGATCCGCTGGGTGCTGGAACTGAAGATCGACGGCGTGGCGGTGTCGCTCACGTATGACCGAGGCCAGCTGGCCTCGGCCGCAACGCGTGGCAATGGCACCGTCGGCGACGACATCACCCACAACGTGCGGACGATCCATGGCGTGCCGCTGCGGCTCGACATCGACGCGCCGCCGGAGTCGATCGAGATCCGCGGCGAGGTCTACATGACCAACTCCGACCTCGTGGCCCTCAACGAGTCGCAGGCGAAGCAGGGACTTCCGCCGTTCGCCAACACGCGGAACGTCGCCGCCGGCAGCATCCGGCTGCTCGATCCGCGGGAGTGTGCCGCCCGGCCGCTGCGGTTCTTCTGCCACGGCGTGGGCGACTCGACCGGCCTGGGCGTCGATTCGCAGACGGGCCTGCTCGGCTGGGCCGTGGCGGCGGGAATGCCCGTGGCGCCGGGCACGCAGGTGTTCGACTCGATCGACGCCCTCGTGGAGCGGGGCACCGCGCTCATCGAGGAGTTGCACGAGCTCGACTTCGAGGTGGACGGATTCGTGGTGAAGGTGGACCGCTTCGATCAGCAGCGGCGGCTCGGCACCACGGCCAAGAGCCCGCGGTGGGCGATCGCCTGGAAGTTCGAAAAGTTCGAGGCCACGACGAAGCTCGCAGGCATCCGCGTGCAGGTGGGCCGCGGCGGCACGATCACGCCGGTGGCCGACCTCGAGCCGGTGGAGCTCGCCGGCACGATCGTGCGGCGGGCGAGCCTGCACAACGCCGACGAGATCGCGCGGAAGGACGTGCGGATCGGCGACGTGCTGGTGGTCGAGAAGGCGGGCAAGGTGATCCCGCACGTGGTGCGGGTGGAAAAGCACCTGCGGAAAGGCCATCTGCCCGCGTGGGAGTTTCCGACGGAGTGCCCCGAGTGCGGCACGGGCCTCGTCAAGGACGAGGAGGGCGTGTACATCCGCTGCCCCAACGTCGACTGTCCGGCGCGGTGTCGCGAGCGGCTGCGGTTCTTCGCCTCGCGGGGCGCGATGGACATCGAGGGCCTCGGCGACAAGCTCGTGGAGCAGCTCGTCGCGACCGGACTCGTGAAGGACTATGCCGATCTCTACGGACTCACCGTCGGGCAACTGGAGCCGCTCGAGCGGATGGGGGAGAAGTCGGCCCGGGCGCTCGTCGCCCAGATCGCGGCCAGTCGGTCACGGGGGCTCGTACGGGTGCTCAACGCGCTCGGCATCCGGCACGTGGGGCCGCGGGTGGCGGCGCTGCTCTGCGAGCGGTTTCCCTCGATCGACAGCCTGGCCGCGGCACCGGTCGACGAGATTTCGGCGGTGCCGGAAATCGGCCCGGTGATCGCCGCGAGTGTGTACGAATGGCTGGCGAGCGACTACGGCCGGCGGGTGATCGCCGGGCTCAGGGCCGCGGGCGTGCGACTCGACGTGCCCGAGTCGGAGCGGATCGAGGCGGGCCCGCTGACGGGCAAGACGCTCGTGGTGACGGGCACGCTCGAGGGTTTCTCACGGCAGGAGGCCGAGGAGGCGATCCGCAAGGCCGGCGGCCGCGCCTCGTCGAGCGTATCAAAGAAGACCGACTACCTCGTCGCCGGCGCGGAGGCGGGCAGCAAGCTCGACAAAGCCCAAAAGCTCGGCGTGCCCATTCTTGATGAAGCTGGCTTCAATCGGCTGCTGGCGGGCGAATAAAGCACACGCGATCGAAGCAAAGCACCAACCTGCCTAACGCGCGCGGGGAGGCGAGGGGGTCGGTGCAAGCTCGAGGAGCATTGGACCGAGTCTTCGAGGTCCCGCGACGAGACTTGTACCGCCCCCGAGCCGGCAACACACGTTGGACGTATGCGACCTCAGCGAGCGTCCGGCGACGGGGCGTGGGCATTCCCGGCGCACATGATCGCCATGGCGACCCCCCACCACGGCTCGCCCGCGAGGAGGCCGATGAGCGGCCAGGCGACGAGGCCGATCCGGGCGACGGTCGTCTGGGTGGCGGTGAACCAGATCCCGATCGCAAACACCGCCTCGAACAGCGTGATCCCATGCGTGACGAGATTGCAGAGATACTCCGACCGGGCGAACAGGCCCGTGAGATCGACGACTCGCGAGTCGGCCCGGGCGGCGAGCCACCAGGCGGCGGTGCCATCCCACCAGACGTCTCCCTTGAGCTGGGCGAGCAGCGATGTGAGCGAGATCGCGGCGGCATGCACCTGGATGAGCCCGAGGGCGATTCGACTGCGAATGGAGGGCGATGGACTCGGGCCCCCGCGGAACCAGCGGTCGAGCGACCAGGCCGCGCCGCTGGGGGCGATCGCCAGGCACCACAGGAGCACGGCCACGCAGTCGTCGGCCGGGCCAGCGAGCATCGGGCCGCGGTGCAGAAGCGACGCCCAGAAGATCGGCGCCGCCAGCGACACGACGGGCGTCGCGAGGCCGACGCCGAGCAGCATGAGGACAACCGCGGTGATGATGAAGAGCAGCCGCAGGCTGCCGGACGAACCCGCCAGATCGAAGAGCGACCAGCCCCACGGAGACCGCCAGGCTGCCGCTGGATCGGCGGGGATCATGCCAGCGGGGCCAAACCAGGTGTCGAGGTCGGCCGAGTAGCTGGAGAGGAGCACGAGCGCGAGCAGGGCCGTGGCCATACGGATGAGCGCAAGCGGCCGCGGGTCGGCGGGCTCGAACCAGAAGCGGGTCCACGTGGCTTCGATGGGTGACATCGGCGATGTGCCGCCGGCGGAGGCTGAGCCATTCATCGCGTCGCCTCGTCGGCTGCTGGCTGCTGCGTCGCCGGCGAGACGAGTGGCGCCACTTCGCCCGGTGGATCTGCCTTGATGAGCTGGAGTTCGCCGCCGACGCGGCGGACCCGCGCGGAGGTCACGACGCTCGAGCCCGTGGGCAGCGGAAGTGCGCGGCGGTCGGGGAGCTGTCGCCGCAGCACGCGCAGCATCACATCCTCCGAGCCCAGGTCGTCGAAACTGCCGGCGGCGACGGCCGCGGCGAGGGCTACGGCCTGATCGTCGCCCTCTCGGGCGAGTGCGGCCGCGAGCCGCCGCCAGCGGGCCGCCCGCTCGCCGGTGAGTCGGCCGGGCAGTCGGAGCGGCGTGGCCTTGTGGTCGCCCGTGGCTCGAACTTCGAGCGTGTGGTCGGCATCTTCCGGCATGCCATACGTGAGATGATGGTCGTGACCGAGGTCGAGCCAGGCCGGCACGAGCCACGGGGCGTAGAGACGGCTCTTGATCGTGCGCACGAGTGCCGATGCGCCGCTCGACCCGTTGCCGAGCAGCGCGAGGACGAGGCCGATGAGGTAGACGCCCAGAGCGACCGTGACCGCGGCGCGCAGCCGATCACTCACGCCGCTCGCGGCGGCGTGGGCTGCATCGGGTGGTCGGGTTGGGGGGGGCATGGACGCGGCTCAGCCTCGGCGAACGTGCAGGCAAGTCTGCTTGGCGGTGGAGGTCGTCGCCAGTGGTCTTTTTGGCCGTTCACGGGCCGGCCGGCCCCGTCGCGTTGACACCCGCGCCGCGGAGCGATACTTTCCAGGCATCGCGACGCCAGTGACTCGCGCCCTCGACATCCGTCATGCAACCGCCTGACACGAGGGGGATTAGCTCAATTGGGAGAGCGTCTGGCTGGCAGCCAGAAGGTCAGGGGTTCGAATCCCCTATCCTCCACTTTGCGTGATGTCGAGCCCCGGGATGTCGAGTCGCGAGGCCATTTCCGGAGAGGTGGCGTGGGCCGACGGCCGGGTAATGTCCCGGGCGGAATTGGCCCTGCCCCTGGGTGACGCCGGCTTCGTGCTGGGTGCCACCGTCACCGAGCAGCTGCGGACGATCCGCGGCCGGCTCTTTCTTGTCGACGAGCACCTGGCCCGGCTCCAAGAGTCGCTTGCGGTCGTCGGGATCGTGCCGCCTGTGACGCTGGCCACGATCGGTGCGGCTGCGGAAGCGGTGGCAGCCCACAACCATGCCGTCGCAATCGCGGCGTGCGGCGGCTCGACCGAGCCGGGCCCCGACCTCGGCCTCGTGGTGTTCGTGACGCCGGGCGACCTGCCTGCCCAGCATGAAGGGCACGGCAGTCCGCCGCGGGTCGTCGTGCATACGTTCCCGCTCGCCTTCCGGCTCTGGGCCGACGCCTACGATCGGGGCGTGGCCCTGCGCACCGTGGCCACCCGCCAGGTGCCCGACGCCTGCTGGCCGGTGCATGCGAAAGTCCGCAGCCGGCTTCACTACCATCTCGCCGATCGTGAGGCCCATGCGGCCGAGGCCGGCGCCCGCGCGGTGCTCGAACACCTCGACGGTCGGATCAGCGAGACCTCGACGGCCAATCTCGCCGTCGTCGCCAGCAGCGTGATCACCGTGCCGCCACCGGCCGATGTCCTCGGCGGCGTGAGCCTCGCCTTCGTACGGCGGCTCGCCGAGCGGCTCGGAATCCCGTGGCAGGAACGATCCTTGCGGGCGGCCGATCTCGCCGCCGCGGACGAGCTCCTGCTCACCAGCACGCCCAGTTGCATCCTGCCGGCCACGCGGTTCGATGGCCAGCCGGTCGGCTGCGGCGGCCCCGGCCCCGTCTTTCGCCGCCTGCTCGCTGCCTGGTCGGACGACGTCGGCCTCGACATCGCTGCGCAGGCCCGGCAGCAGCGGCAGCCCGCCGCGCAGGCATAATTGAGGCATCCACCAGGTAGCCTCACCCATGACCGACCAGAACGGCTCGGCCCACCAGCCCGTCCGCTACGACGTGCGGCATACGACAACCTACTCCTACTCGGAGCCGGTGCCCGTTTGTCATAACGAGGTGCATCTCGTGCCCCGCGAACTGTCGCGGCAGCGGCTCCTGGCCACGGCGCTCGAGGTCGACCCGGCGCCCGCGGGCATCTCCACCTCCACCGACTACTTCGGGAACCAGGTCGGCTATTTCTCGGTGGAGGAGGGGCATGAACGGCTCGTGGTCATCGCGACGAGCAGTGTCGCCGTCGAACCGCCTCGCCCGTGGCAGGAGCATGCCTCGCCCGCCTGGGAGGCGATCCGTGATGCGGTGGCTTCCGCGGCCGACCCAGAGGCGATCGCGGCCCGGGAGTTCGTGCTCGATTCGCCCTTCGTCCGCCTGGCCCCGCAGCTCGCCGAGTGGGCGCGGCAGTCGTTCACGCCCGGCCGTCCGTGGGCCGAAGCCGTGATGGATCTCACCCGCCGCATCCACCGCGACTTCGTCTACGACCCCACCGCCACGACCACGAGCACGCCGGTCGAAGAGGTTTTCGCCCATCGTCGCGGCGTCTGTCAGGACTTCGCCCACCTGCAGATCGCCTGCCTCCGCTCGCTCGGCCTGCCGGCCCGTTACGTCAGCGGCTACCTCTGCAATGAACGGCGGGGGCACGGCACGGCCGGCGCCGACGCGAACGACGCCGGCATGGTGGGGGCCGACGCCTCCCACGCCTGGCTCGCCGCCTGGGGTGGCCTCGCCGGCTGGCTCGACGTGGATCCCACCAACGACTGCCAGGCGGGGCTCCTGCATATCACCGTCGCCTGGGGGCGTGACTACGCCGACGTGAGCCCGATCAAGGGTGTCTGCGTGGGGGGAGGGCGGCATGCCATCGACGTGGCGGTGCACGTCACCCGCACGGCCTGAGGCGGTAGGTAGCCCGGTCACGCGTAGCCCGGTCACGCCGTGACCGGAGAACAAGTCACGGCGTGACTTGGCCACACCGGCCTGCACAACTCGCGACTTGCCTGGTCGCGTAGAGTTGTCGGTGGCGGGATCGCCCGCCCTTGTCACCGCATGGCTGCGGCCCTCGCCCCCTCTTCCCGGAGGTCCGCCATGTGTCTGCTCCTCGGCATGTTTCCGCTGGTGGCTCAGGCGGCCGATGTCGCCGCCCTGTCGCTGGATTTCGCGAAGAATCCGCCACTTCAGTCGATCACGCTCTACCTCTTCTTCGCCGGCACCGTCGCCATGGGCGCGGGGGCTCTCTACTTCTTCCTGCTCCGCAACGACGTCGAGCCGCCGTACCGCAGCGCCATGGTCGTGGCCGGCCTGATCTGCGCGATCGCCTGCTTCCACTACCTCAAGATGACGCACGCCTACCAAGAGTCCGGCGGACAATTCCCCACGGCCCTGCGCTACGTCGACTGGCTCTTCACCACGCCCCTCCTGCTCGTGAAGTTTCCGCTGCTCCTGCGGCTCGGCGACCGCGGCGCACGGTTCTTCTGGCAGCTCGTGATCCTCGACGTGGCGATGATCGTCACCGCCTTCATCGCCGAAACCTCGCCGGTCGATTCGCAGAAGTGGTGGACGTTCTTCATCGTCTCCTGCGTGTTCGAGGCCCTGATCGTGGGCGTGCTCTACCTGCAGCTCGGCCAGTCGATCGCCGCCGCCCCGGAGCCGCTTGCACGGGCGCTCGAATGCATGCGGCTGTTCGTGCTCTTCGGCTGGGCGATCTACCCGATCGGCTTCCTCATGGCCCGCTCGGGCTACGGCGAGCTGCGCGAGATCGTCTACAACGTGGCCGACGTGATCAACAAGGTCGGCTTCGGGCTGGTGGCCTACCACGGCATCCAGGCTCTGGGGCACGCTGGTGAGTCGCGCTGGCGCGAGTGACTGCGGTCATCGGGCCAACTCGTCAAAACCGCCGGTCGGGGGCACGTGCTCGCCGCCGGCGGATTTTGACGTCGCGTGCTCAACTGACGTGGTCCGCCAACTCTGGCAGTCAAAATTCACCGGCGGCTGCGCGCGACCCCCGACCGGCTCCCTTGCTCAGGCACGTCGGAGGCTTCCGTGTGTGCATTCCGCGTGCTTCCGCTCTGTGTGATGCTCGTGCTGGCTGTGACTGGCTGGCTGTGGGGCGATGAGTGGTCGGCGCGGTATGCGGCGTGGCCGTGGATCGTGTCGCTCGTGTGCGTCGGGCTGCCGCACGGGGCGGCGGATCTTGCAGTCGCGCGGCGTCGTCTGAAGGGGCGGCAACTGGCGATCGCAGCGAGCGGGTATGTCGCCGTCCTCGGGGTATCACTGCTCGCGTTCGTGGCCGCACCGGCGATCGTCTTGCCGGCGTTCGTGGTCTTGAGTGCGTGGCACTTCGGGCTGCCACTCGGCGGAGTCGCGGTCGGTGTGCCGCTCATCGCGTGGCCTGACGCAACAGCGGACGTAGCCCGTGAGGTGGCAGCTGTTGTGGGTGGGCAGCCGCAGTTCGCCACCGCGGACGTTCGCGGCCTGGGACTCACGATCGTCGCGGTCTCGCTCGTCGTGCTGATCTGCAATGTGATCCATGCTGCGCGACACGACGGCTGGCGAGCTGCGGTCGCCGACGTGCTCGATGCGGCGGCCATCACACTGCTCGGGCTCACCACCGATCCGCTCTTCTCCGTCGGTGTGTTCTTCCTCTTCTGGCATGCCTGGCGCGAGATGCCGCATGTGGCTTGCGAGCTCGAGAATCCGTTGCCCATCCGCAGCACACCGGCTCGGGGGCGGTACAAGCCTCGTCGCGGGCCCTCGAAGACTCGGTCCAAATGCTCCTCGAGCTT
>JAPOJV010000181.1 GCA_029978085.1 bacterium | reverse complement strand
ATCTCGATGTTCGCCGGCGCCCTCATCGCCTGGCTGGTGGCAAAGGCCTCTCCCAAGACGGCCGAGGATTACACGGTGCCCGTCTCGAGCGGCCTGATCGCCGGCGAATCACTCATGGGCGTGGGCATCATCCTCGCCATCGAACTCGCAAAACTGCTGACGAACTGACAACGACCCGCAAGTGTCTGCCCTCTGCCCTCTGCCGACAATGGACCCGTGAGGGGCTGGCCACTGCCCCGTCGCCGGCGTATGCCGCCGAGCGAAGGCAGGATGCCGAGAGCGAAGGCGGCATCGAGCGAGCGCAGGGCATGGATGCCCGAAGCGAGCGTCCGGCGACGGGGCACAGGGCAACCCCGACCCCCACGTGGAGCGAAAATCGGCTGCGGCCCAGTTACACGCGGTCTTGATGCCGCGACTTGGCCTTGCTCGTGCGGCAGTCGAGGCAGATGCCAGTCACGATCAGCTTGTGGCCGGTGGCGCGAAACTGATGGCTGGCGGCGACGGCGTCGCGGATCTTGACGAGCTCGTCGCTCGAAAACTCGATCAGCCGCTGACAGACCGAGCAGTAGAGGTGGTCGTGCTGCGGATAGCCGTAGTCGTGCTCGTAGACGGCCCGGCCGTCGAGCACCATCTTGTGGAGCAGCCCCGCGTCGACCATTTCAGCGAGCGTGCGGTAGACGGTGGGCCGGCTCGCCCCGGCGCCTTCCGGCGTCTTCCGCAGGTCGTCGAGCAACTGATCGGCGTCGAAGTGCTCGTGCCGGCTCGACACGTGATCGACGATGACCTGCCGCTGTCGCGTGACCCGCTTGCCACGGGCCTGCAGAAACTCGGCGAACCGTTGGGCGGGCGTGAGGGCTACCTCGACGGAACCGAGCGAGAAATCGTGGGCGACGGTCATGGGATGATTCCGAGGATCGTCAGAATCCTACCACACCGATGCCGTCCGCCGAACGACGGCTGCCGGGCTCACGAGGGGCCCGGCAGCCGTGCGATCAGAGCGTTTCGAGCAGCCGATCGAGGGCCGCGTCGAGCTTGTCAGGCGTCTCGTAGGTGCCGTCGGCGATCGCCGCGCGGATCGCGTTGACACGATCGAAGCGGATGTCCGACGTGGCGTCGGCCGCTCGCACCGCGTCGACCGACAGCGTGACGGCGTCGTGCACCTCGCCAACGCCCTGCTGACGGGCGGCGGCCTGAGCCGACTCCGCAGCCTCCACACCCTTCACGGCACCGAGGCCCTGCGAGCCATGCGTCGAAAAGACACCGAGAATGTTCATGATCGTGCTCCTTGCAGGCAGTGTTTCGAGTTCCGTCTCCCCCACACGCCCACCTCTACGCGGGACACTTGGAAAGGGTTCGATGCGGAAACCGTTTGTGATCAGCCTGACTGATTCGCTCCTATTGTTGCCGCGCTTCCGCGTTCCGGCGACTCCAATCGTCGGACAGCGGCCGGTCGTTTTCAGCGGCCGGTCGCCGCGGCAAAATTCTCATCATCGACCAGGGACCAACCGAACCTTGAACCGAAATTCTTGAACGAAATTTTTTCGTGCCAGTTTTTCCTGTTGCGCCGGAGCCGGCCCTGCCCAGCTTGCCCAGAACCACGAAAGCCCGCCGGCGCAGCGATCTACATCGCGAATTCCCGCTTCCTCCGGCCGAGCTGGTTTTGCAGCCGCTCGACGATGGCGCTGTGCATCTGGCTGACGCGGCTTTCGGAGAGGTCGAGGGTGGCCCCGATCTCCTTCATCGTCAGCTCCTCATAGTAGTAGAGGATGATGATCAGCCGCTCGTTGCGATTGAGCCCCTTCGTGACGAGCCGCATCAGATCGCCCTTCTGGATTCGCCGCGTGGGGTCTTCCCCCTTTTTGTCCTCGAGGATGTCGATCTCCTGGACTTCCTTCGAGCTGTCGGTCTCGCACCACTTCTTGTTGAGGCTCACGAGGCTGACCGCGTTGGCATCGACGAGCAGCTTTTCGAACTCCTCGCGCGACAGGCCCATGTGCTCGGCCACCTCCGCGTCGGCGGGCGCGCGGCCAAGTCTGGCCTCCAGCGTCTTGACAGCCTCGTTGAGCTTACTGGCCTTGCTGCGCACGAGCCGCGGCACCCAGTCCATGGTCCGCAGCTCGTCGAGCATGGCGCCGCGGATTCGCGGCACGCAGTAGGTCTCGAACTTCACGCCCCGCGACATGTCGAAGGCGTCGATCGCGTCCATGAGGCCGAACGTCCCGGCCGACACGAGATCGTCGAGCTCGACACCGTCCGGGAGTCGCGACCAGATCCGCTCGCCGTTGTATTTCACGAGCGGCAGATAGATCTCGATGAGGCGGTTCCGCAGATCCTCGTTGCTCTGGTCGGCCTTGAACCGCTTCCAGATGTCGAGGACTTCCTCGGGCGAGGTCGGGGTCGCGTGCTGTGCCACATCATCCTCCTTGAAGTTGACCGGCCCGCACCGTCCTGGCACGAACCCGATAGAGACCACCGGGCGTCCGATTCATCGGCGCCGCGGCTGCGTATGCTTGAACCCTTTTTCTTGAATCTCGTTTTCTTGAATGTGATTCCCGGCGCCCGAACCGCTTACGCGGCCTTGCTGAGCTCCTCCCCTGCCACCGTCGCGAACACCTCCAGGCCACGTTCGCCCGCCACTTCCTCGTCGGCGAGCACCAGCACCGTCGGCAGCTGCCGCGCGACCGCCAGCCGCACGGCTCGCCGAGTCGCGGCCGGCACGACGACCGTCGCCGCCCCGCCCCGCTCCACGGCCACGCGCACGGCACGCCGGATGTCGCCGACCAGCTTCTGCGGCAGCGATCCCGACGCCGCGGCCGTGAGGCAGGCGTCGAGAGCCGCACCGGTCAGCCGTACCGCGGTGAGCCTGCCCTGTGGATCGCGCGCCCGGCGGCAGATCTGGCCTGCCAGCCGGCGACGGACGATCTCGGCGAGCTGCCACGGTTCGGCTGCCTCGGCGGAATGATCGGACATGATTTCGAGGAGCTCCGAAAGCGGCCGGGCCGGGACTCCCTCGGCGAGCAGGCACTGGAGCGTGCGATGGATGCGGGCGATCGAGAGCACGCCGGGCACGATCTGCTCGACGAGCGCAGGCTGGCTCGACCGTAGCGACTCGATCAGCCGGCTGGTGTCCTCTCGCGACAGCAGCCGGTCGCCGTGGCGGCGGACCGCCCCCTCGATGGCTGCAGCGATGAATCCGGCGTCGTCGAGCACCGTCGCCCCTGCACGTCGGGCGTGGTCGGCCTGGGCATGGCCCACCCAGGTGGCCCGCCGGCCGGCGATGGGCTCCACCGCGGCCGGTCCATCGAGCTCGAGCGACTCGCCCGGCTTGGGCACCGCCAGGAGCCGGCCCGCGGGCAGTTCCTCTTCGGCCACCACATCCCCCGCGATACTGATCCGCATGCCGCGGGCCGGCAGCCCAAGGTCGTCGCGAAACGCCACCTGCGGCACGAGGAATCCAAGGTCGCCGGCGATCCTGCCACGGGCCGCCGCGACCACCGGAAGAACCGGCGCCGCTCCGGCCACCAACCCCACGAGCCCACGGCCCAGCTCCACCACGATCCGCTCGTCGGCGAACAGCCCGCCGGCGGCCGACACGGTCTCCGATGTCGCGGCCGCGGCATCGTCCGTGTGGGCGGCATGCAACGCGTCGTGGCTGCCCGCCGTGCGGCCGCGCCGGCTGACGAGCCAGGCGCCGACGAACGAGGCCGCGGCCATGCCCGCCAGTGGCAGGAACGGCAGATCGGTGAGCGAGAGAAGGGCCAGGAAGACACCGGTGATCGCCAGCACATGCGGCTGCGCCGTGAGCTGACGGCCGAGTTCCCGCGAGAGATCGACCGCGTGGCTCGACCGGGAGATCAGGAGCCCCGTGGCCACCGACACGAACAGCGACGGGATCGCGCTCGACAGGCCGTCTCCGATCGTGAGCCGCGCGTAGACATCGAGCGCCCGATCGACGGCCATCCCATGCTCGATGACGCCGATCGCCAGACCGCCGACGACGTTGATGAGCGTGATGATCACGCTCGCCACGGCCTCGCCGCGAACGAACCGGCTGGCACCGTCCATGCTGGCGAAGAAATCGGCCTGCCGCTGGAGATCGAGCCGGGCCTGGCGGGCCTGCTCGCGGGTGAGCGTGCCGGCCTGCACCTCCGTGTCGATCGCCATCTGCCGCCCCGGCAGGCCGTCGAGGGCGAACCGGGCCGCCACTTCGCTCGTCCGCGTGGAGCCGGCGGTGATCACCACGAACTGCACGATCGCGATGATCGCGAACACGACGGCACCGACGACGAGATTGTTGGCGGCGACGAACTCGCCGAACGCCTGCACGACCTGCCCGGCGGCAGCCTCGCCGTCGATCGCGGCCCGGGAGAGAATGAGCCGCGTCGTTGCGATGTTCAGCACGAGCCGCACGAGCGTGGCCCCGAGCAGGAACGTGGGGAACACGCTCATCTCGAGCGGCGTGCGGGCGGCAAGCGCTCCCAGGAGCGCGAGCACCGATACCGTGAGATTGGCCGCCAGCAGGAGATCGACGATCGCCGCCGGCACGGGCGCGAGCACGACGAGCACGGCCAGGAGGATGGCCGCGGGCAACGCGTAGTCGAGGAGGCCGGCGGACCGGGGGCGGCCCACGGCGGCGACCGTGCCGAGCGACTGTGCCATGCGGTGCGAATCCGGAGGAAAACGACTGGGAGTGAAAGACGGTCGGGCCGGCGATCAGCGGCAGGCCGACCGTCGGGAGGGGCGGGACAATAGCCGCCGGTGGCGAAACGGTCCAGACCGCTCCCGCGCCGACGAAACGACTACAATTCGTCGTCTATCCCCGGAGAACCCGCCGTGCACTTCGATCGATTCGGCCTCGCCTTCGACTATCCCGACAACTGGTCGGTCGACATCGGCGACTCCGCCGGCCGCCATGCCGCGGTCACGGTGCAGTCGCCCGAAGGCGGCTTCTGGTCGCTGAGCGGCCACGCTCCGGGCGGCGACGCGGGCGAACTCTCGCGTGCCGTGCTCAGTCAGATGCAGGAGGAGTATCGCGATCTCGACAGCGAAGCGGCCGAAGACGTGGTCGCCGGCCACCGGCTTCCCGGCTTCGACATGAACTTCTACTGCCTCGACCTCACCAACACCGCCCAGGTGCGAACCCTGGAAACACCCACCGCCGTTTACTTGCTGTTCTGTCAGGCGGAAGACCGCGAGTGGGACCGCATCGCTCCCGTCTTCGCCGCCATGACCGCGAGCTTCGTTTCGAAGCTCGGCGACACGACGCTGTAAGCCCGTCACGCCGTGAGACGCGCCGGCTCCGGGGCGGTACAAGTCTCGTCGCAGGACCTCGAAGACT
>JAPOJV010000016.1 GCA_029978085.1 bacterium | reverse complement strand
TGCGGCGCCGACGTGCCGGAGGGGGGCGTGGCGTCGAGCGTGACGGCCGACGATCTCGCTGCCAACCTTGACGAGAAGGGGCCGAAGCCCCAGCCTGCTCCGGCAGCGGCAACCCCAGCACGGCCTGCGGCTGCGGTTCAACCCGCGGCCGCCGGACTGTAGACGGCGTCTTCATTACGGAGATCACCGGCTCGGGGGCGGTACAAGTCTCGTCGCGGGACCTCGAAGACTCGGTCCAAATGCTCCTCGAGCTTGCACCGACCCCCTCGCCTACCCGTTTTGGAGTTCGACGGATCACCTGCTTTTATTCATTGCAAGGAAACATCTATGCCCAAGCTCACGGTTGAAGGTGTCGGTTCGTTCGAGGTACCGGCCGGCAAGCGGCTCGTCAATGCGCTCGTCGATGAGTGCGGGATCGACCAGCTGCACGCCTGTGGTGGCATCGCGCGGTGCACCACGTGCCGCGTGGAGTTCGTTGCGGGTGAGCCGGCGACGATGCGGCAGGCCGAGCGGGACGTGCTCGCGGCGAAGGGGCTCGCAGGCACGCCGGGGCTGCGGCTCTCCTGCCAGATCACGTGCGACGCCGACATGACCGTGCGGGCCACGAGCCGGTTCGCCGGCTCCGGCCGCAAGGACTGCGGCCCCCGCCCCACCGACGCGATGCAGCCGTAGGCTCGGTCACGGTAGCCCGGTCACGCTGTGACCGGAAAGCAGCTGTCACGGCGTGACAGACCCACACCGGAGAGAAGCCAGTCACGGAGTGACGGGCCTACGAGCGTGTCCTTCAGCCACGCCGGCTGCGCCGCCAGCGGCTCGGCGACACGCCGTGGCGGCGGGTGAACGCCACGGTCATGTATTCGGTGTGGCGGAAGCCGGCCCGGGCGGCGATCGTGGCGAGCGGCAGGTCGGTCTCGGCGAGCAGCTGCTCGACGCGGCGAAACTGCAGGCGGGCGATCTCCTCGTGCGGCGTGTGGCCCACGCGGCGGGTGAACCGACTTTCGAGCCCGCGGCGACCGCTGCCCACCGCCTTCAGAACGTCGGCCACCTTGATCCCGTCGCAGGCATGCTCGCGGATGTAGCGGACGGCAGCGACGACGACCGCATCGTCGATCGCCAAAACATCCGTGCTCTGCCGCATCGCGATGCCCACGGGGGGGAGAAGCCACTCATCGCGTTCCAGCGGTTCACCGCGCAGCAGCGCCTCGAGCAGCTCGGCGGCGAGGCGGCCTGCGCCGCGGGCGTCGGGAATGACGCTCGAGAGCGGGGGGCTCGACAGCCCGCAGAGCACGGCATCGTCGTCGACGCCGAGCACGGCCACGTTGTCGGGGACCGAAAGCCCGGCCCGCCGGCAGGCATCGAGCGCCTGCCGGCCGCGGATGTCGTAGCAGGCGAAGAGCCCCACGGGCTTGGGCAGCGACATGAGCCAGGCCTCGATCGCCTCGACCTAGGGCACGTCGGGCAGGAGACGTGCGGCACTGACGTCGATCACGGGGATGCCGAGCCTGCGCCGGAGCGTGCCGACCGCGGCGGCGATCGCCGGCGTCTCGATGCGGGCGATCACGCCATCCCCTTGCCAGCGGGCGAGCATCGCCAGCGGCGGCAGGCCGCGGCCGTGCTCGGGCAGCAGGATCGTCCAGGGGTCGTGCTCGCGGACGTGACGGTGGATGCCTTCGAGCAACCCGCGGCCGTAGGCGTTCGACGCCTCGATGAGCACGGCGACCCGCGGCGAACGGCGAAGCGACGCGGTGCGGGAGCGGGGCATAGGTTCTTTTTTACCATCACGACCGCCCCCGCACGGCTACACTCATCGCCTGGGAATTCTTCAATGCGCATCGACACCCATCTCACCGGATTCCTCGCCGTCGCCGGTCTACACGCAGTACGTGCGGGCCGCTGGGGGCATTCCGGTGGTGGCGAGCGAACGGGTACAGCCCGCGGCACTGGCCGAGGCGGCCTGGCTCATCGACAGACTGCTCGCCAAGCGGCCCGACGTGGCTGTCGCGATCGGCCGCTCCTTCGTGCGGTTCGTCGTGATGGCCCACGACGAGCGGACGATCAGCCGGAAAAACTCCACTCGGGCAATTTCATGATAGCGCCACCCTTCATCGCCGACTCGTGGGCCAGGATGCCGGTGCAGGTCCAGTTGGCGCTCTGACGGGCATTCGGATACGGATCGCGACCCTCCACGAGGGCCGTGACGAACTCGTGCACGAGGTGCGGATGGCTGCCGCCATGGCCGCCTCCCTGCGTGAACGAGAGGTGCTGGTGGTCGCCTGCGTCGTAGACGCCGCCGGTGGTGAACCGCTGGATCGGCTCGGGGAGCAGGTGCGCGAAGTCGGGCACCGGCACCCGCTTGGGGATCTCGGGCTCCGGCAGCTTCGCCGTATGGAGCACCGGCTCCTCCCCCTCCATGAGCTGCCACTCGAAGCTCTGCTTCGAGCCATACACGTCGAAGCTCTCGCGATACTGCCGGGCCGTGTCGAACAGCGAGCGGATCACGCGGGCCACGACGTCGCTCATGCGCAGCTTCACATGGGCGCTCTCGATCGCGAACGGCGAACCGTATTTCGCGACCAGCTCCTCGCGGATCCGGCCCGAGCCGAAACAGCTCACTTCCTCAGCATCCTTCCGCTCCAGGGCCAGGCACGGGCCCACGCAGTGGGTGGCATAGTGCATCGGCGGCAGCCCCGGCCAGTAGTTCGGCCAGCCGTCCATATCCTGCTGGTGGCTCGCCTGCACGAACTGAATCTTGCCGAGATCGCCCCGTGCGGCCAGCTGCCGGATGAACAGGAACTCGCGGGCATAGACGACCGTTTCCGCCATCATGTATGTGAGGCCGGTCTTCTCCGACAGCTCAACGATCTTCTTGCAGTCCTCGATGCTCGTGGCCATCGGCACCGTGCACATCACGTGCTTGCCCGCCTCGAGGGCCGCGATCGACATCGGGCCGTGGTCGGGAATCGGTGAATTGATGTGGACGGCGTCGATTTCCTTGTCCTTGAGCACGTCGGCGTACGACTGATACCGCCGTTCGACGCCGTAGGCGTTGCCCACCTGGTCGAGCTTGTCTTTCGACCGCTGGCAGATGGCGACGAGCTCCGCGTGCGGATGCCGCTGATGGATGGGGATGAATTCGGCCCCGAAGCCGAGGCCGACGATGGCGGTGCGAACCTTCCGCCGGGCAGCTGCCGTGCTGGTCATGGAGAGAGATGTCTCGCTGGGAAAGTGATTGGAATCACTTGCTCACCATGCGAAACGAAAGGCCCCATGTCCATGAGGCTTTTCGCAGATCATTTGAGATTTTTTACGCGGCGAAGCGTGCGGGCCGACTCGCGGGCGGTTTCGAGCCAGCGGTGTGACTGGCGGGGAAGTTCGATGTGGAGCCCCCCCGCGTAGCCGGCGGCAGCGAGCGCGGCGAGGAGCGGGGCGACCTCGACGTCCCCCTGCCCCAACGGCAAGTGCTCGTGGCGGCAGGCGAGCATGTCGTCCACGTGCACGTTCACGATCTCGCCGCTCCACATCGCGAGCCGCTTCGCCAGCGGACGCTCCCCCATGCACTCAAGGTGGCCGAGATCGACGGTGAGCCGGAGCGATTCTGGCCGGCCGAGTCGCTCGCGGAGCAGCCCAAAGCGGGCGAGCGAGTCGATGAACATGCCGGGCTCGGGCTCGAAGCCGAGCGACACGCCGCGCCGCGCCGCATGGTCGACGACCGGCGCGACGGCCCCGACGAGCCGCTCCCAGACCACGTCGCTCGGGGCGGCATCCCGCACCACGCCCGACCAGGCCGATGCGCAGCCTGCTCCGAGTTCCGCGGCGATGTCGACCGCCCGCCGCGTGAACTCGACGCGACGGCCACGGGCCTCCGGATCCGCAGTCACGAACGTGGGCTCGTGCTTCACTCGCACGTCGAGCAGATGGCGGGCTCCCGTCTCGATGACGCACGCCATTTCGCTCGCGGCGAGCGCCCGCCGCCAGCGCTCGATCCGGGTCGACAGGTCCGCGGCAAACGGATCAATCGTGTGGCGATCGAGCGTGAGGGCCAGCGACGTGTAGCCCAGCTCGGCGAGTAGCGGCAGCGCGTCGAGCGGGTCGATGTCGCCGATGCTGTTGGTGCTGAACCCGAGCCGCATGGCCACACAAGCCTCCGTCAGGCTCCGTCGGAATCGCCCGCCTCAGGTCGGCGGCACGAGCCGCCTGCCGAACATGAAGAGCGGGAGGAGCAGCAGGAGCACGACCGCCCATCGCTCACCGCAGAACGCGAGCACGAGCACGGCGTCGAGCGTGATGATCGACATGATCGCATTGCCCACGGCGGCCTGCACCCGCCCCGGCGACGGGTCGAGCACACCGATGAGGCCACGGAGCAGGATCGACGTGCCGAGGATGCCCCAGAGCAAGAGCCAGTTCGACGCCGGCAGTGGCGACTCGGGAAGATTCGCCCCCGCTTCCACCGCCGGCCAGATGAAACGCGACGCGACCGCAAGGCCGAGCCCCATCACCGCCAGCCCGCCGACGAGCGTGGCCACGCGGCTCCGGCCCGCCTCGTCGCGGGCGTAGAGCGTAATGCCCGCGACATAGAGGGCCATGCCGAGCGGGATCGTCCAGAGCGAGCCGATGGCCCCACCGGCAGCAGTCATTCCCAACAGCCAGTTGAGGCCGCGGCAGGCTCCCATCACGAACGGCCCGGCGAGCGTGGGCTTCGCGTGCCGATCATAGAGCCACACCGCGGCGGTCAGCCCAGCCCCGACGAGCGCCGGCCACGGGGAGCGGGCCACGATCGCCGTCGCACAGGCGGCCGCCGAACCAGCGGCGAGCAGGCTGCTGCCCACGAGGGCCGCCTGGCGGACGCTGATTGCGCCGCTCGGCAGCGGCCGCTCCGGCCGCTCGACGCGGTCGAGCTCCACGTCGCAGACATCGTTGAGCACCATACCCGCCGCATAGAAGCAGACGCTCGCGAGGATCGCCAGCCAGCAGGCGGCTGGCGGCCAGTCGAGGACGCGCAGTACCGCGACGATGAGATAGCCGGCCAGCACGTCGGCGACGGCCGTCGCATGATTCGGCAGCCGTACGATCCGCAGCCAGTCACGCATGTCAGGCCAGCTCCACGCCGACGGCCTTCGCGCACGCCAGCAGGTGGGCCCGCGCGGCGCGGGCCGCATCATCGGGCCGGTCGCGGTAGGGATAGAGTTCCACCGTCACCCAGCGATCGGGCGTGTGGGCAGCGATCGCCTGGAACACGCTCCCGAAGTCGATCGCCCCTTCGCCCTGCACGAGGTGATGGTGCACCCGCGTGGCGGCGATGTCTTCGAAGTGGTAGTGCCGCGTGTGATCCTTCATCCGCGGCACCCACTCGGCCGGATCCTCGCCCACGCAGTAGGCGTGGCCGATGTCGAAGTTCAGGCCGAGCGCCGGGTGATTCACCCGCTCGGCAAACTCGAGATACTGGCCGAACTTCTCGATGAGCAGCCCCGGCTCCGGCTCGATAAGAAGCGTCACGCCCACCGCCGCCGCCACGTCGAGCACCGGCATGATTTCCTCATAGAAGATGTCGGTGGCCTGCTCGCGGCTCTGCCCCGGCTGAATCTCGCCGCCGGGCTCGGTCGAGATCGCCGGCGCCCCGAGCTCCGCGGCCAGCCGCAGGGCCCGCTTCGTATGCTCCCGGCGGATCGCCCGGTAATGCCGATCGGGATCGGTCCAGCCGGGATGCCAGTAGGGCTGCCGCGGATCGGCGACCGCGTTCATCATGAAGGCATTGATGTTGGAGATCGCCAGGCCGCTCGCGGCAAGGGCGCGGCGGATCGAATCCTTCTGCACGCCGAGCAGTCCGGCGGGCCAGGCGTGCGGCACGTCGGCGAGCAATTCGATGCCGTGGTAGCCGAAGCCGGCGATCCGGGCGATCGCCTCCTCCACCGGTACGTCGAGATAGGCGTTGGAACTGAAGGCGAGTTTGAGCATGGTGGGAGGAGTGTAGTCGCGAGGCCGGTGCCGGGCTATGGCCAGAGCGTGAGGCGGCGATCGACCCACTCGGGCCGCAGCGGCAGGCGGTCGAGCTCCGTGTAATACATGGCCGTAGGGTTCACGCCCCGCTCCTCCATTCGGGCGACGTGCCGGGCGATGGCCGGGCACCGCAGCAGAGCCGGCAGCAGGCCGCCCCAGATCGCAATCACTGCCGCAATGCCGAGCACGAGCCGTTTCATCTCAGGTCGTGTGGCCTGCAGGCTGCTCATGGCTCCACCATCTTTTTGAACAGCCAGCCGAACGTGAGGCTCGCCATGCCGAGCGTGAGCACGAGGTTCAAGAGCTGGCCGGCCACGTAGAGCACGAGCGGCCGGCCGCTGCCGAGCGCCGGGGCCAGCTCGTGGAAGTTGGTCTGCAGCCCCATGCAGACGAAGCCCGCGCAGAACAGCCAGCCCCGCAGCCGCGACGTGAAGCCCGTCGTGGTCCCGTCCACCCACAAAGCAGCCTCGGGTGAGCGGGTGAAGAGCCACGAACACACGAGCGAGGCCACAAGAAAACCGAGGATGAACTTCGGAAACCTCCGCCAGGCCTCGGCTGCGAGCGAGCCCTCTCGCTGCTGGCCGTCATGTTCCACCCAGCCGGCCCAATACACGGCGACGGCGAAGGCGATCACGCCGATCATCGAGTTCTGGATCATCTTCACGGTGGCCGCGACCTCGCCCCCCTCCTTGCCGAGCGCCTCACCGGCAGCGACGACGGCGCCGGTGGCGTCGATCGTGCCTCCGATCCACGCGCCACCAACGATCGGATCGAGCCCCATCCAGGCGATGAGTGGCGGCATCGCCACCATCATGATCACGGTGAAGAAGAGCGACAGGCCGATCGCCAGCGACAGCTCTTCCTTCTTCGCCCGACAGGCCGCCCCCGTGGCGATCGCCGCCGACACGCCACACACGGACATGTCGGCCGACACGACCATGCAGAGCGGCCGCGACGGAATCTTCAACAGGTGCACGCCAGCGAGATAGGTGGTCACGAGGACGATCGGCGTGACGATCCAGGCCGTCAAGAGCCCCGGCAGGCCGAGTTCGAGCAGCCGACCGAAGAGCACCTCGGCCCCGAAGATCACGAGGCCGGTCTTGATGAGGAACTCACCGGCCAGCCCCCGACCAAGCCAGGCCGGCACTCCCACGATGTTGCCGATCAAGAGGCCGACCCCGAGTGCCCAGAGCGGATACTCGAGGTTGTAGTAATGGATGACCTTCTGGCCGGCGAGCAGGTAGGCCGTGCCGGCCAGCGCCGTGACCGCGACCGTGCCCGGCAGGCCCCGCACGACCGACCGACCGCCGAGCAGCGCCCCGGCCATGCCCACGAGCACGACCCAGCCCATGCCCATCAGCACGGGCACGACCACGCTCCGCCCTTTCTTGTCACAGAGCGCTTCGAGCGGCGAATCAGCCCACGTCTGCGGCTTGTCGATCGTGGACGAGAGCGGCGTCGGCCAGCCCTTCGGGTAGGCCTGTCGACTGGCCGGCTCCACCGCCGGCCGTGCGGCCCAGGTGACGGCCAGGGCCAGAGCGACGATCGTCAGGCCAACCAACGTGGCGGCGGTGTCTTCATGGAGCTGCGGACGCACGGAATCCTTCCTCACTCGGGCCTAACTCGACGCGCTGCGATACCGGGCCAGCGCCCGCTGGAAGACGATCCGCGAGATCACGAGCGCTGCGGCCGCAGCCGCCACGGCGCCGACAACGGGCCACCATGCGTCGCCCACGAGCGGCTGGGCGATGACGCGAGCCGGCACGTTGACGACGAGCAGGATCGGGATCACGAACGTGCACAGGGCGCGGAGCGGACCGCCCCACGGCCCCGAATAAATCTCGGCGGGATAGCGGGAGAAATTCGTGAGATAGAACCAGAAGTCGTAGAGACTCTGGTTGCGACCCATGAGGATCGTGGCGGCGGCCAGCATGATCACGAACGAATACAGGATCGCCACGCCGCAGACGACGAGCAGCGGATAGAGCAGCCAGGCGATGGGGGGCGGGGCGTAGTCCATCCGCGTGAGCGCCCAGGCGAGGAGGCCGCAGCCCACGAGGCCGTTGGCGAACGACGAGAAGTCGACGCGGTGCATCGACAGCAGAAACTGCGCATCGAGCGGCCGCACGAGTACGGCGTCGAGGCCGCCGGTCCGGACCATCTCGGTGAGTTCTTCAGCGCTCGGCATGAAGAGGGCCTGCACGATCGAGTTGATGATCAGGCCGGTGGCCACGAACGCGAAGAACGGCTCCCGCGACCAGCCCGTCCCCTTGCCGATCTCCGGCGTGAACTGAAACACGAGCAGGTAGAAGGCGAGGTTCATCGACATCCAGCCGAGGCTCGTCACGCACTCCAGCAGAAAATTCGCCCGAAACGTCATGTCGCGAACGAGACATGCCCGAGCGAACGTACCAAAGATGGAGAGGTAGCGGCCCATCGTCAGCCTCCGTAAGCCGAGTACCGCCGCGTACCCCGCCACCAGACGATCCGACACGCCACCGCCATGACGATGACCCAGGCAGCCTCGATCGCCAGGGCGCGACCGAGTTCGGCCCCTTGCACCTTTCCGAGCCAGACCGCCGCCGGAAAGTAGGCCGTGTATTCGAACGGGAGCCAGCGAACGACGTCGGCCACGTCCACCCCCGCGATGCCCGTGGGGATGCCGGCGAGCATGTCGATCGGGAACATGTGGCCTGAAAGCAGATACTGCACGAGCATGTAGGCAAACACGATGCTCGACACCTCCAGCACCCAGAACCCGAGCATGCCGAGCGTCGCCTCCATGAAGAAGCCGAGCAGGAACGAGAGCAGGAGCGACGCGACGAAGGCCGCGATCGTGGCGGCATCGGGCACCGGCGGAAAATAGCTGCGGCAGATCCAGAACACGACCGCGAACGGCAGGATCGCGACGGCGTAGTAGACGAGCTTGTGGGCGATCCGGGCGGCCAGCAAAAACGACACGTAGTCGACCGGCTGCACGAGGTACTTCTTGATGGAGCCGTCGCGGATGCTCCGGGAGACGCCGCCGGCGAGGCCCGGCATGCTGGAGAAGGCCCGCGTGACCATCGTGAGCAGGTAGTAGGCCACGATGTCGGTCTTCGAGTAGCCCGCGATGTCGGAGCGGCTGGTGGCCGCGAACACCGCCGTCCAGAGGAAGACCTGCGTGACGATCGGCAGGAATCGCATCGCGGTACCGAGGATGAAGTCGCCCCGGTAGGCGAGCCGCTCCTCCAGGCAGATCGCGAGCATCGTCCACCAGATGCGCAGCCGCGTGGCACACTCGGCGAGCCGGCCGGAGCGGATGGCGGTGGGCGACGCGTCGGAGCTCATGCCGTGGCCTCCGCCGGCTCGGCCGGCCGCGTTCTCCCCGAGCGGAACAGGCCGGCCACGATCTCCTCGAGCGGCACGTCCTCGACCGATACGTCGCGGACGCCCGCGCCTCGCAGGATCTCGGGCAGCACGTCGGCGATCCGGCTGCGGTCGATCCGCATGACGACCTGCGGCCCGCGGATCTCACACGGAAATCCGAATCGCTCGAGCGCACCGGGGGCCGGCGGCTCGTCGAGGTCGAGCGTGACGATCTTGTGCGTCGTGAACCGATCGACGATCTCGGCGAGCGAGCCGTCGTAGAGGATGTCGCCGTGCGTGATCACCACGACCCGCTCGCAGAGTGCGGCCACGTCCTTCATGTAGTGCGTGGTGAGCATCACGGTCGTCCGCCGCTCGGCCTGCACGTGCCGAAGGAACTCGTGGATCGTGTGCTGGGCCACGACGTCGAGACCGATCGTCGGCTCGTCGAGGAAGAGCACCTCGGGCTCGTGGAGCAGCGCGGCCACCAGTTCCAGTTTCATTCGCTCGCCGAGCGACAGCTCCCGCACGGGCTGCAGGATCAGCTTCCGAACACCGAGTAGATCGACAAGTTCGTCCCGCACCCGCTCGAACCGGGCCGCATCGAGCCGGTAGATCTCCTTGTGCAAGCGAAAACTCTCGGCGGCGGGCAGGTCCCACCAGAGCTGGTTCCGCTGCCCCATCACGAGGGCGAATCGGCGGCGGAAGTCGTCGGCCCGCTCCCAGGGCACATGGCCGAGCACACGGGCGGTGCCCCGCGAGGGCGTGATGATCCCGGAGAGCAGCTTGAGGAACGTCGTCTTCCCGGCGCCGTTGGGCCCGAGCAGGGCCACGAACTCACCGCGATTGACCGTGAGATCAACACCCCTGAGCGCCTCCACGGCCCGGCTCTTCCGGTGGAAGAGCCCGCGCAGGCTCGCCCCAAGCCCTTCCGGCTTGTCGTAGACGCGATACTCCTTGGCCAGCCCCTCGACGCGAATGACTGCTTCCAGAGACGGCCTGTCTGTCGCATCAGCGGTATTGTGCATGCGGCGAGTATAGGTGAAAACGGAGCCGCCCCCGGGAGACACAGAGCATGCACCGCGTCGGTCTTGGTCACGACACGCACCGGCTTGGCCCCGGCGACGGCCTCGTGATCGGCGGGATCACCATCCCCCACGACCGCCGGGCCATCGGCCACAGCGATGCCGACGTGCTCCTGCATGCGATCACCGACGCCCTGCTCGGCGCGGCAGCTCTCGGCGACATCGGCGAGCTGTTTCCCGACACCGACCCGGCCAACCGGGGCCGTGACTCCGCGACGATGCTGCGGGCGGCTGCCGACCGCGTGGCGGCCGCGGGATGGCGAATCGTAAATCTGGATTGCGTGATTTTTGCCCAGCGTCCCAAAATCCTGCCGCACCGTCCTGCGATCCGCCGCCGGATCGCCGAGGTGCTCGGCATCGTCGAGGAGGCCGTCTGGCTCAAGGCCAAGACGGGCGAATCGGTCGGGCCGATCGGCGAGGAACTGGCGATCGGCGCCGAGTGCGTCGTGCTGATCGAGCGGTAGGCGGACGAAACCCGACGACCTGACACTGGAGCGACGAGACGAGATGGCGAAGACCGAGGCGACGACGGCCCTGCCCCCGATCGAGATCTACAGCACGCTCACGAAGAAAAAGACGCCGCTCGTCACGGTGAAGCCGGGCCACGTGGGGATGTATCTCTGTGGCCCCACCGTCTACAAGCCGAGCCACATCGGTCACATGGTCGGCCCGGTGATCTTCGACACCGTCAAACGCTATCTGACCTATTCCGGCTGGTCGGTCACGTGGGTGGTCAACATCACCGACGTGGACGACAAGATCATCGCCGAGAGTGCGGCCCGCGGCACGACGATGGCGAAGCTGGCCGAGGAGATGACGGCCGACTACCTCGACAATCTCGCCTGCCTCGGCGTCGAGAGCATCGACTCGATGCCGAAGGCCACCGAGCACATCGGCACGATCATCGCCTTCATCGAGGGGCTGATCGCCAAGGGCTGTGCCTACGCCAGCGACGGCGACGTGTACTTTGACGTCACGCAGGATGCCGACTACGGCAAGCTCACCAACCGCTCGGTCGATCAAACGCAGGGCGAAGGGGGCTCGACCGCGGAGCGGAAGCGGTCGGCCGCCGACTTCGCCCTCTGGAAGCAGGCGAAGCCGGGCGAGCCGTCGTGGGACAGCCCCTGGGGCAAGGGACGGCCGGGCTGGCACATCGAGTGCTCGGCGATGAGCAAGGCGATCCTCGGCCCCCACTTCGACATCCACGGGGGCGGGCTCGACCTCGTGTTTCCGCATCATGAGAACGAGATCGCCCAGAGCGAGTCGCTCCACGACTGCCCGATGGCCACGTATTGGATGCACAACGGCCTGATGCAGGCGGCGGGCGCCGCGGGCAAGGTCGGCGGCCGGCCGCGCGGCGGTGAGCCGTCGGCGGCCGATGATGCCGCTGCGCAGGCCGCGACCAAGATCTCCAAGTCCACCGGCGCCGAGCCCTTCAAAAACCTGCTCACCCGCCACCGCCCGGAGGTGATCCGGCTGCTCCTGCTCTCGACACACTACCGCAGCCCGATCCACTTCGGCGAGGAACCGCTTGGAGAAAGCGCTCGGGCGATGGAGGCGTTCGAGCGGCTCTTCGCCCGCTCCGAGCGCATCAGTGGCAAGTCGTTCTACGCCCTGCCCTGCCGCAGCCGCCGCGAGGGGGACGCCACCGCGGGGACCGTCGGCGAAGACGTGCGGGAACTCCGCACGAAGTTTCTGGCCGCGATGGACGACGACTTCAACACGGCGATCGCGATCGCCACACTCTTCGACTTCGTCCGCACGGCCAACAAGTTCATCGACCAGCACGGCCTCGAGGCGAAGAAGCCTGCGGCCGAACTGGCGTCGCTGGACGCGATGATGCTCGTGCTTCGCGAACTGACCGGCACGCTCGGCCTGTTCCTCAAGGCCCCGCAGTCAGCCAGTGGCGGTGCCGACGAGGCACTCGTGGGCAAGCTGATGGATCTCATCATCGAGATCCGGGCCAATGCCCGGAAGTCGAAGGACTTCGCCACGGCCGACCTCGTCCGCAACAAGCTCACGGAGGCGGGCATCGTGCTGGAAGACCGCCCCGACGGCACCGGCTGGACGAAGAAGTAGCCCATCGGAAAGCAGCCATGGACGTCGACCTCCGGGGCTCCCGGCCTCGTGCTGAAGGTCGAGTTCCGCGACCTGCGTGCGAAGCCGCTGTAGCCCGGACGATTACGGTAATTGGATCGCCATCGGCTCGCTCGTCGTGCCGGCGGCCTCGGCCGCGGCCATCTCGCGGATGTCCTGCGTGATCTTCATCGAGCAATACTTCGGGCCGCACATGCTGCAGAAGTGGGCGCTCTTGAAGGTCTCCTGCGGCAGCGTCTGGTCGTGGTATTTCTTCGCCGTCTCGGGATCGAGCGCCAGCCGGAACTGCTCGTTCCAGTCGAAGTTGAACCGGGCCCGCGAGAGGGCGTCGTCACGCACTCGGGCATTCTTCCGATGCCGGGCCAGATCGGCCGCGTGGGCCGCGATCTTGTAGGCGATCACGCCCTGCTTCACGTCTTCCGCGTCGGGCAGGCCGAGGTGCTCCTTCGGCGTCACGTAGCAGAGCATCGCCGCGCCGCTCCAGCCGGCAAGGGCCGCACCGATCGCGCTCGTAATGTGGTCGTAGCCCGGGGCGATGTCGGTCACGAGGGGCCCGAGCACGTAGAACGGCGCCTCGTCGCATTCCTCCATCTGCCGCTTGATGTTCATGTCGATCTGGTCCATCGGCACGTGGCCGGGCCCCTCGACCATCACCTGGCAGCCCTTCTTCCAGGCCCGCCGCGTGAGTTCGCCGAGCACGTGCAGTTCGGCGAACTGGGCCTCGTCGCTGGCGTCGGCGATGCTGCCGGGCCGCAGGCCGTCGCCCAGGCTCCAGGTGACGTCGTATGCGCGGAAGATGTCGCAGAGATCCTCGAAGTGGGTGTAGAGCGGGTTCTGCTGCTTATGCGTCATCATCCAGCGGGCGATGAGCGAGCCGCCACGGCTCACGATCCCCGTGATCCGGTGCATCGTGAGGTGGAGGTGCTCCTGGAGCAGGCCGGCGTGGACGGTCATGTAATCCACCCCCTGCTTCGCCTGCTTCTCGCACATATCGAGGAAGTGCTGCGGCTTCATGTCGTCGATGTCGCCGCCGAGTTCCTCGAGCATCTGGTAGATCGGCACCGTGCCGATCGGCACCGGGGAGGCGTCGATGATCGCCTGGCGGATCGTGTCGATGTCCTTGCCAGTCGAGAGATCCATCACGGTGTCGGCGCCGTAGTGCACCGCCATGTGGAGCTTTTCCAGCTCCGTCTGCCGGTCGCTCGTGACGGCCGAGTTGCCGATGTTGGCATTGATCTTCGTGAGGGCCGCGATGCCGATGGCCATCGGCTCGAGTTTCTTCGTCAGGTGCACGGTGTTGGCCGGGATCACCATCCGCCCACGGGCCACCTCGCTCCGGATCAGCTCCTCGGGAAGATCCTCGCGCTGGGCGACGAACTTCATCTCGGGCGTGATCGCGTTGTTTCTGGCGGCTTCGAGCTGGGTCATCGGGGCACTCCGTCGGGGTGAACTGTGACGAATCAGTAAGGTAGCAGATGCCCCACAGCAGCTACAGCGTCTCGCGGCTACAGGGTCTTGAGATACTCGAGCACGGCCGTCTTCTCGTCGGCCGACAGGGCGTCTGGAAATTCGTGGCCGGCGGCGCTCTTGCCCGGCTTGCGGGTGTCGAAATACTGCCGCCGCACCGACGGCAGCAGTTTGCCCTCGGGCAGGGCGTCCAGCTCCTCGACCTCGAGGCCCACGCGGGCGTCGTCGTAGCCCGTCGGCGTCCGCCGCCAGACGGTCGGCCGCTCGGCCGGGTGGAGCACGTGCCAGAGCGTGGGCACCGAGCCATTGTGGAAGTACGGCGCCGTGGCCCACACACCGTCGAGCGGCTGGGCGACGTAGCCGGATCCCGCCGCCCGGTCCGCGAGTTCCGCGCCGTCGGCCCCCATGTGGCCGAACCAGCTGGCATTCAGATCGGACCGTTCCTTGGCCGTGAGCGAATCGAGTCGCACGCGGTCTGTGCCGACCTCGTCGATCGAGACGAGCCGCTCGGGATACGAGCCATCGGGCCCGTACGTGCCGTGGCACGACGCACAATGGGTGGCGAACACGCCCTTGCCCACGGCAGCCAGCGAGGCGTCGATCGGGCCGGGCCACTTCGGCGGCTCGAGGGCCGCGATCCAGGCCTCGATGTCGCGAAACTCGTCCTCCCAGGCCGCGAACTTCTCGGGGCCGTTTTCCTTGACGAGCAGGAACTGCATCAGCATCCGATGCCCCTTGGCGGCGAAGCCGTCGGCATAGAGGCTGTTCCGGGTGCGATAGTGCCACCAGGCCGGGGCGTCCATGTCGTGGTGCACGAGGTCGAACCGCGGCGGCCGCTGCACGATATTGAGCGCGGCGTCGCGATGCCGCATCAGCGCCACACCGAAGATCACGGCATTGGTGGTGCCGTTGGTCGTGCCGAGTGGGAGGAGGAGCGAGCCCATGTCCATGTGGCCGAGCGGCTTTCGCTGCTTCACCTTGAGCAGCCGCACCTCTTCCGTGAGCGTCTCCAGGGCGTAGTTGGAATTCGGCACGCCCGGAATGAGCCTGCCCCCCACCTGCCCCTGGTGGCAGGCGAGGCAGCTCATCGTCCAGGAGCCGTCGGTGCCGACCACGTATTGAACCGATCGCGTCGGATCGTCGGGATGGGGCAAGAGGCCATATCGCTCCATCGCCATCCGCCGCCGCTCGGCCACGGGCGCCGCTTCGGCCCGCGATCGCAGCGGTTCCTCCCACATCGTCCACAGGGCGTCGAACACCTCCTGGTCGAAGTCGGGAGGCAGGTAGGCCCGCGTGAGCAGCATGTGGTGGCCACGGGGGGCATCACTCGCCCGGGCATCGGGGGCCGGGCAGGCAATTGATGCCGCGATCACACACCAAAGGAATCGCCGTTCGACGGGCCGCAGGTCCATGGCATACTTCGAGGGAATATTTCGAGACCGACCGCAAACCGATCGCAGTATAGGCCCCTCCCGCATGCCGGCCGCCAACCCCATCCTGATCCCGGAACTCCGCGTGATGCTCGCGGAGGGCGACACGGCGGGGCTGCGCGAGGTGGCCGAGGAGCTGCACCCGGCGACGGTGGCGGAGTTTTCCGAAGGGCTCGACGACCACGAGTTGTGGCGGATGCTCGACGCGATGCCTGTCGAGCGGCAGGCGGAGGTCTTTCCCTACTACCCGATGGCCCGCCAGGTCGAGCTCGTGAAGGCGGGCGACCGGCCCCACCTCGGCGCCCTGCTCGAATGGATGGCGGCCGACAACCGCGACGACCTGCTCCGCGAACTCGACCCGGAGTTCGTCGAGGAGATTCTGCCGCTCGTCGCCAAGGCCGAGCGACACGACATCCGGATGCTGCTCTCCTGCCCGGAGGGCTCGGCCGGCTCACTGATGACGACGGAATACGCCTCGCTCCCCGCCGACATCACGGCCGGCGAGGCGATCACGCGGCTGCGGTCGCAGGCGCCCGACAGCGAGTCGATTTACTACATCTACGTCTTGGATGCCGAACGGAAGCTCGTGGGCTTCGTCTCGCTCCGCGACCTGATCCTCGCCCGGCCCACGGCCCTCGTGGCCGATCTCATGCAGCGGGACGTGATCGCCGTGCGGGTGGACGAGCCGAGCGAGAAGGTGGTGGACGCACTCGCCCGGTTCGACTTCATCGCCATCCCGGTCGTTGACGACCGCAACAGGCTCGTCGGTATCGTGACCCACGACGACGTGCTCGACGCCGTCCGGCAGGACGCCACCGACGACGCCCAGCGGATCGCCGCCATCGCCCCGCTCGGCGAGAGCTACCTCGAGGCCGCGATCATCTCGATGACCTGGAAGCGGGGCGTGTGGCTCGCGATCCTGTTCGCCACCGCCGCCCTCACCGCGATGGTGCTGGCCAAGTCGCCGATCACCCACGCCTGGCTGATCGCCTTCATCCCGCTCGTGATCGCCAGCGGCGGCAACTCCGGCAACCAGTCGGCCACGCTCGTGATCACCGCCCTCTCCTCCGGCGACTGCAAGCTCTCCGACTGGCCGCGGATCCTTCGCCGCGAGTTCGCCCTCGGCCTCCTGCTGGGCGGCCTGCTCGCGGCGCCCGGTTATCTCCTCGCGCTCGTCTACGCGCCATCGCCCGTCCACGCGCTCGTGATCCCGATCACGATCCTGTGTGTCGTGATGCTCGGCACGCTCGTGGGCTCCGGCCTCCCCCTGCTCTTCCGCTCGATCGGCCTCGACCCCGCGCTCATGAGCAACCCGTTCGTGTCGGCCGTGGTCGACATCGTCGGCATCGTGCTCTACACCGGCATCTCGGTGCTCCTGCTCGGGTGAGCTACCCCAGCGTGCGGCCGACGGCGGTGGCGACGCGACGGCAGACGTCCATCATCCGCTGGAATGCCGGAATATCGAGCGTCTGGGCGGCGTCGCTGGCAGCGCACTTCGGGTCGGGATGCACCTCGACGATCAGGCCGTCGGCGCCGGCCGCCACGCTCGCCGCCGCCATGCTCTCCACGAGATTTGCATGCCCCGTGCCGTGGCTCGGATCGACGACCACCGGCAGGTGCGTGCGGGCATGCAGCCAGGGCACCGTCGCCAGCGGCAGCGTGAAGCGGGTGTGGGTCTCGAACGTGCGGATGCCCCGCTCGCAGAGCATGACCTGCCGGTTGCCGGCATCGAGGATGTATTCCGCGGCGAGCAGCAGTTCCTCGACGGTCGCCGCCGGGCCGCGCTTGAGCAGCACCGGCACCTGCGTGCGGCCCACGGCCTCCAAGAGCCGGTAGTTCTGCATGTTGCGGGCCCCGACCTGGAGCACGTCGGCATACCGGGCCACGAGAGGCACGTCTTCCGGCGACACGACTTCCGTCACGATCGCCAGCCCCGTCGCCTCGCGGGCTTCGGCGAGCAGTTCCAGCCCCTGCTCCTTGAGGCCCTGGAAACTGTAGGGGCTCGTCCGCGGCTTGAACGCTCCACCCCGCAGGCCGAGCGCACCGGCTTCCTTCACGGCCCGCGCCGTCCGCACGATCTGCTCGCGGCTCTCCACCGAGCAGGGGCCGGCGATCACGCCCACGCGGCCACCGCCGACGACCAGCGGGCCAGCCTGAACGACCGTCGGCTCGCTCTGCACCTCGAGGCTGGCCACCTTGTAGGGCGCGAGGATCGGCAGCACCGACGCCACGCCCGGCAGCGTCTCCAGCCCGCTCATCTGGGCGTCGCGCTCGTCGCCGACCACGGCCACGACCGTTCGCTCCGTGCCCACGATCACGTGTGGCCGGAGGCCGAGACCTTCGACCCGCGCGACGACATGCTTGAGATCCGACTCCGCCGCCTCGGCCTGCATGACGATGATCATGTCGCTCGTCCTCTCTCTGGTGAATGCACTGGGGTCATTGGCCTGGGGCGAGGGTGTCGCGCCGCTTCTCGGCAGCGGCCCGTGTGGTGATCAGGATCGCCTCGGCGCCGTCCTGTTTGGTGACGACATACACGAGTTTGCCGTCGGGGTTGGCCTTCTGGAGCACGACCTTCAGGATCGCCTTCGCCGACTTGTCCTGCTCATCGAGGCCGAACGACTGGTTCTTCGTGATGCCCTCCAACTGCAGGTCGGGACCGACGATCTCCATCGGCACGCCCACCTCGTCGGAGATCATCTGGATCGTCTTCTCGAGCGTGTCCTTGGCAAAGACCAGGGTCATCTTCTTTTCGAGCTTGCCGAGGGCGTCGGTCGCGGCGGCCGCGGTGGCAGCCGCGACGGGCGCGGCCCCCAGGGGAGACTGGGCCAGCGCGAGCTCAGCGGCCAGCGCGATGTTGTGCCCCGCAGGCCGCGGCAGCACCACGTTGAGCACGACGCCATTCGGCTCGGCACCAGCCCGCAGGTTGGCCGTGAGCGACCGGAGCATTCCGGGCAGCCGCATCACGAGCCGACCGCCGTAGGGATCGGGCGCCAGCCGCGTGCAATAGGCCTCCACGTCGTCGGGCAGCTGGGCAAGCCGCTCGGCGAGCACCGGCGCAGCCTTCGCGGCCGGCAGATCGAGCGACGTGACCGCATCGACCTCGGCATAGAAATCGTCGGCGAAATGCAGCGACACCGCCGCCGCCTTCACGTCCTCACCGCAGAACGCATCGAGCGGCTCGGCGAGCCGGGCGAGCGGGCCCACGAGCGCGGTCGGCCGGCCGTTCGTGAGCAGATGGTGTGGCAGGCCCGCGAGCATGAGGTGTCGCTCGGCATCGAGCATCTCCACGAGCGTCTCCAGATCACGGTCGAGCGAGACGGCGAGACCGCCCTTCTCGCGGCCAGACTCCGTTGCGGCAGCGTCCGCAATGATCTCCTCCATGAGTGGTGGCGGCGCGACGACGAGCACCCGGCCCCGCTCCCGTTCGGGCAGCCAGAAGACCCGACCGCCGCCCACGAAGACCGTCTCGCCCGCGATCTCCTCGCTCCGCTTCGCGGCCCACGCCCGCGACCGAAAGCCTTCGTCGTCGGGCACCATCTTCGACTCGACGAGTCGCAGCGTGAGCCCCATCACCAGCTCTTCCGTACTCGGTGCCAGCCAGCCGGCCTGCACACTCTCGAGATCGGCAGGTTCGCAGCCGGCGAGGGCCGCCCCAGCCGCGACCGCCCCCTCGACTTCCGGTCCCAGTGCCCTCACGAACAGGTTCGCCTCGTCGTCGGCGAGCATCGCGGCTGGCCGCGCGAGCAGCAGCCACTGCGCATTCGGCGGCAGGTAGGCGAGCGTTGGGGGCAGCCCCTTCGTGGGCGACTCCCATGGCAGATTCGGATCATCGACGACCTGCACCGGCGGCCGGCGCCCCACCTCGACAGCAGCGGCGGCAGCACCGCCTTTTCCCTCGACGGCGGTCTCGGTGGCGACCGACGTCTCGCTCGATTTTGCGGACGCAGGCGTTTGCTCTCCGGCGCCGCGATCGACTGTGTCAGTCGTTTCGCCCCCGGGCGGCGGCTCCACGCTCGGCTTCGGTCCTCCACCGCCAGCCGGTTTCGATGACAGCGCGTAATAGCCCCCCGCGGCGGAAAGTCCGAGACCGACCAGCAGGGCCGCGATCAGTGCGGCGCCGTTGCCGCGATTCCGTTTCACCGCGGAATCACTCGTCGACCGCACCGCCGCGACGGGAGCAGCTGACACGTCCGGCCACGCCTGGTCCGCAGCAGCGTCGACGGCACCAACGGTGGACTCCGGCATGGCCGCGACCGCGGGAGCCGCCAGCCCGAAGCAGGCGGCGATCGCCTGGGCCGCGTCGCCCGCATACTGATACCGGGCCGCGGGATCGCGGGCCGTGAGATACCCGATGAGCGTCGCCACCTCGATGGGCACGGCAGGGGGCGCGAGCGGCGCCGGGCCCACCGTCGCCGCCTCGAGCAGCGTGGACCGCGGCTCGCCCTTCCAGCAGGGCGGGCGGCCCGACACCAACGCATGCAGAAGACAACCGAGGGCGTAGACATCGGACCGCGTGTCGGCCGCCACGCCGGGCCGAGTGAGCTCCGGGGCGACGAACGAGGCCCGCGTGCCGAGCCGGCTCACCTGGTCGGGCGTGTCGATGAGCGGCCGCAGTGGCACCGCATGCGGATCGCCCACCAGCGGAAACTGAAGGAGCCGCACCCCGGCTGCCGTGCCGTCGGCCCGCGCCGGATCGCGGAGCACGGCATCGAGCGACACCCCGCCATGCACGCTGCCCGCCGCATGCACTTCGGCCAGGGCTGTGGCCACCGCGAGGGCGATCTGCCCCGCCTCGACCAGCGGCAGCGGTCCCCTCCGGGCCAGTTCGGCGGCAAGCGTCTCGCCTGTCACGTGCTCGCAGACGATGAACCGGTTGACTCCGGCCTGCTCGAGCGCCCACGTGCGGCTGAGCAGCGGATCGACGGCCCGATTGGCCGCCATCGTGCGGTTCACGATCTCGGTCCAGACGATCGGATCGACGCACCGCCGGCCATTGAGCAGCACGAGGCTCACGTCCCGGCCCGACGGCTCGTGCCGGGCCGTGAACAGCCCCGCCTCGCCGTCGCCCGGCCGCTGATCCAGGAGGCGATAGTCGCCGATGAAGAACGGGCCCGTCTTGCCGGCGATCAGCCGGCGGGCCTGCCAGATCGTGATCGCACCATGCTGCACGAGCCATCGCGCGACCGCCTTGGCGTCGTCGGCGGCCGCATTGGGGAGCGACGCATGGCTCTGCCGCAGCGACTGCAGCTGCGTCGGGGCGACGAGGCGGCTCTGGGCGAGCAGATCCCACAACTGCGATGACGATGGAGGCGGCATGGGCGGGTGTGTCTCTCGCCTCTCATGGTAGCGATTTTCCGCGAATCGGATGCCGACACGCTGCGGCCCGACCGGCTACGATCTGCGGAGGCACGACGTCCCCTATCGGAGCACGAACGCATGCGGGCCAGCGACACCTCCCGGATCTACTTCGACCGCGCCGCCAACGAACTCGACCTCTCGGACAGCATGCGGCAGCTCCTGCTCACGGCCAAGCGGGAGGTGCAGGTGCAGATTCCGATCGAGCGCGACTCCGGGGAGATCGCCACGTTCATCGGCTACCGCGTGCAGCACAACGACGCCCGCGGCCCGCTCAAGGGGGGACTCCGCTACCACCCCCAGGTCGATCTCGACGAGGTGCGATCGCTCGCGGCGCTCATGACCTGGAAGACGGCCGTCGTGAACATCCCCTACGGCGGCGCCAAAGGGGGCGTGGCCCTCGATCCCGCCCAGTTCTCGACCCGCGAGCTCGAACGGGTCACCCGCCGGTTCGTCGACGCCATCCACGACCTCTTCGGCCCCGACGTCGACATCCCCGCCCCCGACATGGGCACCACGGCCGACATGATGGCCTGGATCATGAACCAATACGGCAAGTACCACGGCTTCTCCCCTGCGTGCGTCACGGGCAAGCCCGTCGAGTACCACGGCATCCCCGGCCGCGAAGAGGCCACCGGCCGCGGCGTGGGCGGGCTCACGCTCAAGCTGCTCAGTCGTCTCGGCCGGAAGATCCCCGGCACGCGAATCGCCATCCAGGGCTTCGGCAACGTCGGCACCCACACCGCCAAGTTCCTCACCGACGCCGAATGCCGGATCGTGGCCGTCTCCGACGCCGGCGGCGGCTTCTCCCGCGAGGCCGGCCTCGACGTGCTCGAACTGCTCCGCCACGCCCGGGCCCACGGCGGCCGCCTCACCGGCTTCACCGGCGGCGACACGCTCTCCAACGCCGAGCTGCTCGCCGTCGACTGCGACGTGCTCATCCCCGCAGCCCTCGGCGGCGTGCTCACGCACGAAAACGCCGCCAGCGTGAAGGCCCCGCTCATCGTCGAGGCCGCCAACGCCCCGGTCACGCCCGAGGCCGACGCGATCTTCGACACGAAGGGCGTGATCGTGGCCCCCGACATCCTCGTCAACGCCGGCGGCGTGACGGCCAGCTGGTTCGAGTGGGTGCAGAACCGGCAGCACTACCAGTGGGGCCTCAACCGCGTGCGGCAGGAGCTCGACCGCATCCTCGGCGAGGCGTTCGAACAGGTCTGGCAGCTCGCCCAGTCGCGCAACGTCTCGCTCCGCACCGCCGCCTACATGGTGGGAGTGGGTCGCGTCGCCCGCGCCACGGTTCTCGGCGGTACGACCTAGCGAACTGGCTCAACTGGTGCGCGCCGGCGAAGGGCTCCCCGTGCCCCATCGCCGGACGCTCGCTACGAACATCCTGTTCTTCGCTCGCTCGGATGCCGCCTTCGCTCCGCCATCCTGGCTGCGCTCGGCGGCATACGCCGGCTCCTGGGGCACGGGGAGCCCTCCGCCTACCTCCGTGGATTTCAATACGGGGAGGCTTTGGGCTGCCCATCCCCTCGAGGCGGCGTTGGTGGCAAGCGAAGGCAGGATGCCGAGAGCGCAGCCACCATCGAGCGAGCGGAGGGCAGGCGGGCACCGATCCGCTTTAGCGGATTGGTCGACGAAGCGAGCGTCCGGCGAGAGGGCGTGGGCAGCCCGAAGCCGGTGCAGGCCAACCGGGCATCCTCTCGGCTTACGCCTCGGGCTTCCCGACGCCGAGTTCTACGGCCGGTACCACTCGCCGCGGAGCCAGTCGGCGATCAGCTCGATCTGGGCACGGGTGAGCGGGGCGAGGCTGCCTTCGTCGGCCTTGCCGAAGCTCGGCATGCGGTCGTTGGTGTCGCCGTAGAACCGCTCGTGCGTCGGGTCGACGATGATCCCCACGAGCCAGTCGCGGCTGCCCCAGCCGGTGAGGTCGCAGGCCGTGCCGAGGTCGGCGCCGTTGTCGCGGAAGCGATGGCAGCTGCCGCACCGCTCGTCGCTGGCGATCAGTTCCCGGCCCTTGGCCACGGCCGGCTCCGCGGGCTTCGCGCCCGGGAGGCCCGCCTCGGCCGCCATGGCGGCGATCACGGCCTCGATGTCGTCCTTCTTCCAGGTGTCGGCGTCGGTGAGGTCGTTCTGCACGAAGTTCACCATGTCGCCGTCCTTGTGGGCGGTGTTCCCGAAGTAGGCGGGGCCGGCCACTTGGTCGGGATCGAGCAGGCCGCGCATCCAGGCCGCCGAGCCGAAGCCATGGAGATTCGCCGCGGAGGCTTTGGCGAGCACGCTCGCAGCCTCGGGCGCCTGCGGATCGACGTAGGCATGGCAGCTCGCACAGTGCTGGGCGAAGAGCCGCGGGCCCTGGCTCTTGGCGTCGGTCCGCACCAGTTCCAGCATGCCGGCCGGCGGGATCTTCTCGGGACGGCCGGCGAGCTCGATGGCCCGGGCCGCGTCGAGCTTGGCCTGCTTCGAGGCGTCGAGAAAGGCCTGCGAGTGGCGAATCTTCTCGAGCTTCTCCCACTTCGCCTCCATCGCGGTGATCTTCGCCTTGTCGCCACCAAGCGCCGCCGCCAGCTTCTCCTCGTCGCCGCCAGTTTCGTCGTAGAGCTTCTGGGCGTCGGCGAGCGCGGCCTTGTCGACCCAGACGGCGTAGTAGTCTTCGTTGAGGGCCATGGCCGTGAGCAGGCCGGCGCCCGCCACGATGCCGAGCGTGAAGGCGACGTTGAACCGGTGGCCGAGCTTCCAGTTGCCGATGATCGGCATCAGGAACATCACCCCCATGATCAGGCCGGGCACGACGATCGCGCCCAAGAACTCGCCCGTCGCACCCCAGCCCTCGAACACTTTGAGGAACTGGAACAGAAACAGGAAGTACCACTCCGGCCGGGCAGCGGCGTAGGGGAGCGACGGATCGGCCGGGGCGCCGAGCTCGGCGCCGAGATGGCCGACGTCCACCGGCTCGCCCGCCAGCATCGCCTTCAGCGCCGGCACGAGGATCACGCCGAGCACGACGGCCATCACGGCCAGCATCGCCACGGCGTCGCGGAGCACCTGGTCGGGCCAGAACATCGCGTCGGGCTTCGTGATCGGCTGCTTGGCGTGGAGGCCGTGCTTGCGGAAGAGCGCCAGGTGCACCACGAGCATCACAATGAGCGCGCCCGGCAGGAAGCCGGCATGGAGCGCGAAGAACCGCGTGAGCGTGTGGTGGCCGTATTCGCTGCCGCCGATCACGAGCTGCTGCAGCGACGGGCCGATGCCCGGCACGATGCCGGCGAGATTGGTGGCCACGATCGTGGCCCAGTAGCCCTTCTGGTCCCACGGCAGGAGATAGCCCGTGAGCGCCATGCCGAGCACGAGCATCATGAGGATCAGCCCGAGCCAGAAGTTCACCTCGCGAGGCGCCTTGTAGGCGCCGTCGATCACCACCTGGAGCAGGTGGAGCGCCAGCAGCACCACCATCGCCTGGGCCATGAAGTGGTGGATGCCACGGAGCAGCCAGCCGCCGGCCATCTCGTGCTGGATGTAGTAGACGCTCTCCCAGGCCGTCTGAGCGCTGGCCGAGTAGCTGGCCCAGAGAAAGAGCCCCGTGATCACCTGCGTCATGAAGGCGAAGACGAGCGTGCTGCCCCAGACATATCGCCAGCGGGCGCCGCCGGGGACACGTTCATAGAGGGCATCGTGCATGAGGGCCCGGTAGCCGGTGCGATCGTCAAAGAAGTCGGCCAGCCGGCCGAACACGCCCTTCTTCACCACGTCGCCCTGAGTCGCGTTCTTCATCGTGCCGCCCCTCACTGCTCGACCTTGTCCGCGACGCCCGCGCGGAACTTCTGCCACTTCACCTCGACCTCGCCGTTCTTCGCCACGCGGCACTCCAGCGCGTCCATCGGCCGCGGGCTCGGACTCGGGGCCACGATGCCGCCATCGAGCGTGAACTCGCTGTTGTGGCACGGGCAGCGGAAGCACTTGCCCGTCGACTCCATCTCCACGAAGCAGCCGGCATGCGGGCAGGTGGCGGAGAGCGCCTCCACCGTCTCGGAGCCCTTCGCCCGCCGCAGGTAGACGGCGCCGATCGGCTCGGCCGCGAAGCCGGTCCAGGCATCGACGCGGTCGGCGATCACGGGAAACTGCCGGGGCACGCCGTCGTCGGGAATCGCCGCCAGTTCGGTGACCGGCAGGTACGAGGCGGCGGCCTTCGTCCGCCGCAGCGGATCGAGGAATGCCCACACGCCGGCGCCGACCGGCGCGAGCGTGGCCAGGCCGCCGGTGATGATCGACAGTGCCTTGGCGAGAAAACCACGGCGGGAGTCGGCGGGGTGAACGACCGGACGATGCTGCTGCGCCATGCCTCTTCTCCCTCCAGAAAACGCGTCTCGTGCCGCGGCTCAGGCCGCCGTCGCCTTCCAGGCTTCGTCAACCGCCGCCATGATCCGCTCGCGGGCGGCGTCGAACGGCCCGTCGACGATCGTGCCGGCCGCCGCCTTGTGGCCGCCGCCGCCGAACCGGGCCGCCAGCGCATTGCAGTCGACCGGCCCGCGGCTGCGGAAGCTCACCTTGATCCGGCCGTCGGGCTGCTCGATGCAGATCACGGCGACCTCGGTGCCCTTCACGGCGAGCGTGAGGTTCACGAGGTCTTCGGTGTCGCTCGGCAGCGCCTTCACTTCCTTGATGTCGCTCTGCCGCACCGTGGAGAGAATCACCTTGCCGTCGTGAAACGTGGTGGCCCCGGCGAGCGTGCGGCCCACGAGATTGAGCCGGGCCAGGGAATCCTGCTCGAACAGCTCGCGGTAGATCATCGTGGGACTTGCACCGGCATCGACGAGCCGGGCAGCCACGCGAAAGCTCTCGCCGGAGGCGGACGGAAACCGAAAGCCGCCGGTGTCGGTCGAGAGGCCGGCGTAGAGCGGGGTGGCGATCGCCTCCGTGAGCGGCACCTTCAGCCTGAGGCCGATCTCGTAGACGATCCGGGCCGTGGCCTCGGCGGAGGTGTCCTTGAACCAGCGGTCGGAGAGGTCGTCTTCACTGACGTGATGGTCGATCACGAGCACCTTCTCGCGCATCGACTTGGCCACGTCCCCCATCGCCCCGAGCTGGGCCCAGGCGCTCGTGTCGAGCACGATGAACAGATCACGGTCGGCCAGGTCGGCGGGCCGTACCTTCTCGGCGAGCGACTCGATCTTCCCACGGGGATCGATCCACTTCAGGTTGGCGGGCGTGGCCTGGGCATTGACGATCCGCACGTCCTTGCCGAGGGCCTCGAGGATGCCGGCCATGCCCAGTTCGCTGCCGAGCGCGTCGCAGTCGGGCCGCACGTGGCTCGTGAGCACCACGCGGTTACTCTGCCGCAGCAGTTCCAGCAGGCTCGCCCAGTCGAGTCGCATCATGCGTTCCTAACGGTGAGGGATCGACGCGGTGAGGGGTGACGGGCGATCAGCGATCGCCACGGCGGCCGCCACGTCGGCGGCGAGCTGCGCCTTCAATTCGTCGATTGAATCGAAGCGACGAGTGTCGCGCAGCCGCCCCAGGAAGTCAACGTCGAGGCTTCTTCCATAGAGGTCGCCACTGAAGCCGACGAGGTGGACTTCAACGGCGACCGCGGTCTCGCCGAACGAGACGTTGGGCCCGATGTGCAGGGCTGCGACATGAGTCGTGCGCTCTCCATCAGCATCGGCCACGGCCGCCCGCGCGGCATAGACGCCCTGCCCCGGCACGAGCGTGGCGATCGAGCCGAGGTTGGCCGTCGGGAAGCCGAGGCCGGCCCCGCGCTGCTTGCCTCGCACGACCGTCCCGCGGAGCCGCAGCGGCGCCGTGAGCAGCCGGTTCGCCGCCTCCACGTCGCCGGCCGCGATCAGGGACCGGATGCGCGAGCTCGACACCGGCTCGCCGCCGTCCAGCACCGGCGCGACGACGTCGAACGACAGGCCGTCGGCTGCACACCACGCGCGGAGCAGCGTCACGTCACCCCGCCGACCGGCCCCGAAGCGGAAGTCCGCTCCTTCGACGAGGGCTGCGGCCCGCAGGCGGCCGCGGAGCACATCCGTATAAAAGGATTCGGCTGGCAGACTCATGAGCCGCGCGTCGGCCGGCTGCACGAGCACGGCATCGACCCCCAAAGCCGCCAGGAGTTCGGCCCGTCGGGCGGGCGTCGTCAGCGGCACGGGGGCCACCTCGGGCCGCAGGATGCTCGCCGGATGCGGATCGAACGTCAGAGCCACCGCGGGCACATCGAGCCGGCCGGCCGTCGCCCGGAGGGCCGCCACGATCGCGGCGTGGCCCATGTGGACGCCGTCGAAATTCCCGACCGCAACCGCGCAGGCGTGCGTTCCGGGACGCCACCGTCCAGACGTCGCGAGGAGGAGCGGCGGCGGCAGTGAAAGCGGGGCAGGCGGCACGGCTCGTTGAATTGGCTCAGGCGTCTCTCGCGGCAGTGTACCGCATGGACGGAGAGTATGATTGGGCTTCCCGCCGTGGAAGGAAGGACCGGATGGCCGATCTGATCGACGACAAGCAGATTTACCTCTCGGCCGAGCTGGCCTGCCGGCTCGGCGCGATCGACATCGGCTCCAACAGCGTGCGGCTGCTCGTGGCCGAAGCGCTCCGCGGCAGCAACTACCGCATCCTCGACGAAGAGCGGGAGCCCACGCGGCTCGGCCGCAGCGTATCGTCGAAGGGCCTGCTCGACGACGAATCGATGGAGCGGACGATCACCGCTCTCCGCACGTTCAAGCAGATCGCCGCCGGCTACCAGGTGACCTCGCTCCGCACGATCGCGACCTGCGCCGTCCGCGAGTCCCGCAACGGCCCCGAGTTTTGCCGCCGTGTGCGAGAACAGGTAGGGCTCGACGTGGAGGTGATCTCGGGCGAGCGGGAGGCACGGCTCGCCTTCGCCAGCGTGCAGCATGCCTTCGACCTCTCGAGCAAGAACGTGATCGTGGCCGACATCGGCGGCGGCAGCACGGAACTCGTGTTCGCCACGGGCAACCTGATCGAGTCGATCTTCTCGACGCCCCTGGGGGCCGTGCGGCTCACGGAGCAGTTCGGTATCGGTGACGGCGCTGAAGAGGCCGACTTCGCCCGAGGCCTCGCGCGACTCGAGGAGGAAGTCACAACCTGCCTCAAGAAGCGGACCACCCGACCGCTCTTCGCCCCCCACTTCCTCGTCGGCTGCGGTGGCACGTTCACCACGCTCGCCGAACTGATGATGGCCGCCAAGCGCGAAGTGGACGTGCCGGTGGCCGGCTACCGCGTGTCGCAGGCGGAGATTCACCACCTGCTCGACCGGCTCTCGAAGATGCCGCTCCGGGGCCGTCGCACCATTCCGGGAATGACGCCCGATCGCGCCGACATCATCGTGGCGGGGCTGACGATCGTCGACGCGCTGTTGAAGCGATTTCGTGTGAACACCGTCGTCGTGCATACCCGCGGCGTCCGCGACGGGCTCGTCCGCGAGATGATCGAGGAGTCGCTCGGCACATCCGGCGACGAGCCGGCGCAGCGCGAGGCGGCGATCGAGCGGCTCGCGGCCGCCTGCTCGGGAGAAGCCGAACACGGCCGCACGGTGGCCGCGCTCGCCGGGAAGATCTACGAACAACTCGCCACGTCGCTGGACCTCGCTCCGGGCGACCGGCTGCTGCTCGAATGCGCCGCCCGGCTCCAGGACGTCGGCTACGTCATCAACTACGACCAGCACCACAAGCACAGCTATCACCTGATCCGCAATGCCCGCATCCCCGGCATTCGGGCCAACGACCTCGAGATCATCGCCAACGTGGCCCGGTATCACCGCGGCGCCCATCCGAAGCGGAAGCACGAAAACCTCTCCCGCCTTTCGTCCGACGACCAGCAGCGGGTGCAGCGGATGGCGGCGATCCTCCGGCTCGCGGGCGGGCTCGACCGCAGCCGCACCCAGGCTGTCCGCGACGTGGCCGCCTCGATCGCCGACGGCCGGGCCGTGATCGAGGCCGTGGCCGACGAGGAGCCGCAGGTCGATCTGTGGGGCGCGGAACGGCGGACCGATCTGTTCGAGAAGGTGTTCGGGATGCCGGTCGAGTTCCGTTGGGCCAAGCCCGCTACGACCGGTGCAACCCGCGCCCGTCGCCCCGGCTCCAAAACGGGCAACGCCGCCGCGACCCGCAGCCGATAACTCGGTCATGGCGCGGGTTCTCTCTCGGCGAGCGGTCGTGGTGGCATGCCTGGTCGGCTGCCTCGCTGCTGCCGTCCGCGCCGACGCTGCGGGTGGTCGCCGCTGGTCCGGCCCGCGGTCGCCCGCCTCGACGGGCACGCCGCAGAACCAGGCGCCGTATGCCCCGGGCGCATCGCCCTACGTGACGGGCCATCGGCAGCGGCCGAAGTATTTCGTGCCGCCGACGAATCCACGGACGCCCACGTGGAAGATGTATGGCACGCCGCCGGGCACCGTGCCGGGCGACTGGCCCACCTACGCCCCGCTCGGCTTCGGCGGCTACCGCTTCCCGGCCGTCGGCAGTCAGGCGTATCGGTAGGCTCGGGGCTGCCCGCGCCCCATCGCCGGACGCTCGCTTCGGCATCCATGCCTTCGCTCGCTCGATGCTAACTGCGCTCCGCCATCCTGGCTGCGCTGGTCAGCAACGCCGGCTCCTGGGGCACGGGCAGCCCCTCACGGCGTGTTGGCAGCACCAGAAGAGGAGCCGGTCGGGGGTCGCGCGCAGCCGCCGGTGAATTTTGACTGCTAGAGTTGGCGCACCACATCAGTTGAGCGTGAGACGTCAAAATCCGCCGGCGGCGAGCACGTGCCCCCGAATGGCGGCTTACCCAAGTTGGCGTGGTTTCTCCGCCGCTTTGCCAGCTGCCCTGCGTGAGCGACAATCGCGGGCATGCGCGACCTGCTGGAGGTGACTGAATCGGGACTCTACTGTCCGCAGGGTGATTTCTACGTCGATCCTTGGCGGCGGGTGGGCCGCGCGATCATCACGCACGCGCATGGCGATCATGCCCGCGGGGGCTGCGAGCGATATCTCTGCGCCGCCACCGGCATGCACGTGATGCGGGCCCGGCTCGGCAACGCGGTGGCGATCGACACGCTCCGCGACGGCGAGTCGCTCTCGATCAACGGCGTGAACGTGTCGCTCCATCCCGCCGGCCACGTGCTCGGCTCGGCGCAGGTTCGCGTCGAATATCGCGGCGTGACCTGGGTCGTCACCGGCGACTACAAACTCCAGGCCGATCCCACGTGCGCCGCGTTCCGGCCGGTGGAGTGCGACGTGTTCATCACCGAGTCGACCTTCGGCCTGCCCGTCTATCGCTGGCAGGAGCCCGCGGCGATCGCCGCCGAGATCAACGCCTGGTGGCGGGCCAATCGCGATGCGGGCCGCACGAGCGTGCTCCTCGCCTACGCCCTCGGCAAGGCGCAGCGACTGGCCGCGATGGTCGATCCGTCGATCGGGCCGATCGTGGCCCACGGCGCCGTCATGAAGCTCGTCGAGGCCTATCGTGCCAGCGGCGTGCGGCTGCCGTCGATCGACCGCGTGCCGCCGCGGGCCCGCCGCGTGGGTGACGGCCGGGCCCTCGTGATCGCACCGCCGAGCGTGCAGGAGAGTTCGTGGCTGCGGCTCTTCGGCGAATCGAGCGTGGCGATGGCGTCGGGCTGGATGCTGCTGCGCGGCGTCCGCCGCCGCCGCGGCTTCGACCGGGGCTTCGTCGTCTCCGACCACGCCGACTTCCCCGGCCTGATGGCGGCGATCGAGGCCTCGCGGGCCCGGCGCGTGCTCGTGACCCACGGCTTCACCGACACGCTCGCGCGGCTGCTCCGCGAACGCGGCTACGACGCCTCCGTGCTCGCCACGCGATTCACCGGCGAAGGCGAGCCCGACAAGCCCGAGGCCGGCGAGGTCGAAGCATGAACGACTTCACCGACCTCTACTGGCGGCTCGACGCGACGACGAGCACGAATGAAAAAATCGCCGCCCTCCGCGACTTCTTCGCCGCGGCTGCACCCGACGATGCCGCCTGCGGGCTGGCCGTGCTCTGCGGTGGCCGGCAGCTGCGGGCGGTGTCGTCGACACAGCTCCGCGAATGGGCCGCCGCGGCGACGGGCCTGCCGCCGTGGCTCGTCGAGGAGTGCTACGCCCACGTGGGCGATCTCGCCGAGACGCTCGCGCTGCTGCTGCCGGCGCCGGCAGCCGACGCAACCTCCGCACCACCCCCCGGACTCGCCGAGGTGATGCGCACGACGATCCACGACCTCCGCGGCGTCGACGACGACCGCAAGCGCAACGTGGTCGCGGCCGTCTGGCGGCGGCTCGCTCCCCGCGAGCGGATCGTGTGGCACAAGCTGCTCACCGGGGGCCTGCGGGTGGGCGTGTCACGAACGCTCGTTGCCCGCGCACTCGCCGAACTCGCCGCCGTCGATCCGGCCGTGATGGCCCATCGGCTGATGGGCGATCAGGTCGCCGATGGGGCCGCCTTCACGGCCCTGCTCGCCCCCGAATCAACCGCCGCCGACACCCGCCGACCGTATCCGTTTTTTCTGGCTTCACCGCTCGACCGAGGCGAGATCGATGCCGTCGCCACCGCACTCGGGCCGGCCGCCGAGTGGCAGGCCGAATGGAAGTGGGACGGCATGCGGGCCCAGATCGTCCGCCGTGGCGACGACATCACGGTGTGGAGCCGTGGCGAGGAACTCATCAACGAGGCCTTTCCCGAGATCGTCGCGGCCGGCCAGCCCCTGCCTGCGGGCACCGTGCTCGACGGCGAGCTGCTTGCGGTGCGGGACGGCCGGCTGCTCGGCTTCACGGCGCTCTCGAAGCGGGCCGGCCGCCGGCGAGTCACGAAGAAAGTCCTCGGCGACATCCCGTGCGTCTTCGTGGCCTACGATCTGCTCGAAGCCGACGGCGTCGATCTGCGCGACCGCCCGCTCGCGGACCGTCGGCGGCAGCTCGAGACCCTCGTGCCCCACGCCTTCGACGCGACGCTCGCCGACCCCGCCACGGCGGATGACGGCCGGCTGTTCCTCTCACCATTGGTGCCCGGCGACTCGTGGCCGGACCTCGCGGCCCGGCGGTCCGAGTCGCGTGCCCGGGGCGTGGAGGGGCTGATGCTCAAGCGTCGCTCCAGCCCCTACGCGGTGGGCCGCACGAAGGGGGACTGGTGGAAATGGAAGATCGAGCCGCTCGAAATCGACGCCGTGATGCTCTATGCCCAGGCCGGTCACGGCCGCCGCGCCGGCCTCCACAGCGACTACACGCTCGGCGTGTGGCACGACGGAAAGCTCGTCACGATCGCGAAAGCCTACTCCGGGCTGGCCGACGCCGAGATCGTGGAGGTCGATCGCATCGTGCGGGCCACCACGATCGAGAAGCACGGTCCCGTGCGGATCTGCACGCCCACGCTCGTGTTCCAGCTGGCCTTCGAGGGGGTGGCGTATTCGACGCGGCACAAGTCGGGCGTGGCGGTCCGCTTCCCGCGGATCGTCCGCTGGCGACGCGACAAGCAGCCCGCCGACGCCGGCTCGCTCGCCGACCTCGAGCGGATGATCGCCGCGGCGCCGTAGCCCCGTCACTTCGCGTGGGCAAGTCACGCCGTGACTTGCTGCCTTCCTTCCTGTCACGGCGTGACCGGACTACTCATGCGTCGCCGGTCGGCAAACCGTTCGTCATCGCAGCCAGTCGGTCCATTCGAGGTGGAGCGTGTCGTCGCCGTCACACAGGCCGGCCGGCAGTGTGACCAGCACGCCGTCACCCCGGCGGTCGACCCTCACATCGAGCGTGCCGATCGGCCGCCGTGGCGTTGCAGCCGGCTGCGAATCACGGAGGAACAACTCGAACGCCCCTGACGCCCGGCGACTACCGCTCATATGGAGCCTGCCGACCGTGAGCTCGAACCGCTCCAGCTCCTCGAAGCCCTCGAGCAGCACGGCGACGCGGTCGGGCCAGCCTGCTTGCCCGGCCGTGACGTCACTCCGCCCGAAGCCGCGCGGGCTCGTGATCCGCAGCACCGTCAGGCCATCCACGACCTCGACCCGCGCGGCGTCTTCCGCATGCTGCCAGCCCGCGACCGTGAGTCCGGCATCACGATGCCCAGCGGCCCCGCAGAGCCCAGACACGGCACACACCAGCGCGATGTTTCTCAAACGATCGTCCATCCGACTCATGGTAGCCTGAGGCGGGTTCGGTTTCTCCAGTGCACCGTCTTCCTATGCGAGCCACATCGGGCGCACCACGTGACCGTTCTGCGAGTCCGCCCCGCCGGCGCACTTCGCGGACTGCGCCCCCTTCGTCCGGCCACGCCAGCTTCCACGCCGGCTTCCACGACTGGTTCGCGAGCCGCGACTGGGAGCCGTTTCCGTTTCAGGAAGAGGTATGGCAGGCCGGTGCCGCGGGCACGAGCGGTCTCCTCCACGCCCCCACGGGCACCGGCAAGACGCTCGCGGCCTGGTTCGGGGCGATCGCGCGGACGCAGGCCGTCGATGCCGATACCACCGCGCCTCCGGCCGGCCTGCGTGTCGTCTGGATCACGCCACTCCGGGCCCTCGCCGCCGACACGGTGCGGGCGCTCGAAGAGCCGCTCCGCGGGCCGCACGCGGTGGCCCGCGGCTGGACCGTGGGCACGCGGACGGGCGACACATCGGCCGCCGACCGCCGCCGGCTCCGCGAGAACTGGCCGACGACGCTCGTCACCACGCCCGAGTCACTGTCGATCCTGCTCTCGCTCGACGACGCCCACGAGATCTTCGCCGGCCTCGAGGCCGTCGTCGTGGATGAATGGCATGAGCTCCTCTCGACGAAGCGCGGCGTGCAGACGGAACTGGCCCTCGCGCGACTCCGCGGCCTGCGACCCGGCCTCGTGTCGTGGGGGCTCTCGGCCACGCTCTCCAATCTCGACGACGCCGTGGCCGCGCTCGTCGGACCGGCGCGGGCGGGCGAGGCGCGGATCGTGTCGGCGCGGATTCCGCGGCAGCTCGAAATCGAGACGCTCATTCCGGAGCCGATGGAACGGTTTCCCTGGGCTGGTCACATGGGGATGCGGCTCCTGCCGCAGGTCATCGCGGCGATCGACAAGGCCACGACCACGCTCGTCTTCACCAACACCCGCTCGCAGGCCGAGCGGTGGTTCGAGGCGATCTCCGCGGCCCGCCCCGACTGGAAGAAGCAGCTCGCCCTCCATCACGGCTCCGTGGACCGCGACCTGCGGACGCAGGCTGAAGAGGGGCTGCGGCGTGGCAAGCTGAAGTGCGTGGTCGCGACGTCGAGCCTCGATCTCGGCGTGGACTTCGGGCCGGTCGAACAGGTGCTCCAGATCGGCAGCCCGAAGGGCATCGGACGACTGCTCCAACGGGCCGGCCGCAGCGGCCATGCGCCGGGTGCGGTCGGCCGGCTCGTCTGCGTGCCCACCCACGCGCTCGAGTTGATCGAGTGCGCCGCCGCGCGGCAGTCGGTCGAGGCGGGCGTCGTCGAGGCCCGCCGCCCGCTCACGGCCGCCCTCGACTGTCTGGCCCAGCATGTCGTCACGGTCGCCTGCAGCGGCGGCTTTCGCGAGGCGGAGTTACGGGCGGAGGTGATGTCGACCCACGCCTTCGCCGATCTCGACGACGCCTCGTGGCAGTGGGCGATCGACTTCGCCGCCCGCGGCGGGCCGGCGCTCGCCGCGTATCCCGACTACGCGCGGATCGTCGAACGCTTCGGCCGCTGGTACGTGGCGAGCAAGGCGATCGCCCGCCGCCACCGGATGAACATCGGCACGATCGCCAGCGACGCGACCGTGGAGGTGAAGTGGCTACGGGGCGGCCGGCTCGGCACCGTCGAGGAGTCGTTCATGTCGCGGCTCAACGAAGGCGACCGCTTTCTCTTCGCCGGCAAGCCGCTCTCGCTGTTCCGCTTCGACGGGCTCACCGCCTGGGTGAAGCGGGCTCGCGGCCCGGCCACGCTCCGGGTGCCCCGGTGGAACGGCGGCCGGATGCCGCTCTCGACGCTCCTGTCGACGGCGGTGCTCGAGCTCGTGCAACGCGCCGCGGAACCCGGCGCCGGCCGTCGCGTGCCCCGCGAGGTGAACGCCGTGCTGCCGCTCCTGGCCACGCAGGCCCGCTGGAGCCGGCTGCCCGATCCCGACACGCTCCTCATCGAACGCTGGCAGGGCCGCGACGGGCATCACACGTTCGTCTTTCCATTCGCCGGCCGGCTCGTGCACGAAGGGCTCGCCGCCCTCGTCGCCTGGCGGATCGCCAGCCGACGGCCCAGCACCCTGATGCTCGCCGCCAACGACTGGGGCTTCGAGGTGTCCGGCCGTGATCCGGTCGCCGCCGACGAGCGGGCCTGGCGGCAGCTCTTCTCGCCGGTCAACCTGCTCGACGACCTGCTCGCCTGCTTGAACGGCACGGAAATGGCCCGGCGGCACTTCCGCGAGATCGCCCGCGTGGCCGGGCTCGTGTCTGGAGGCCGCCGGTCCGACCGCCAGACACAGGCCTCGGCCGGCCTGATCTTCGACGTGCTCGCCGAGCACGACGCCGAGAACATGCTGCTTGCCCAGGCCCGCCGCGAGGTCGTGGAGCAGCAGTTCGAGTTTCGGCGGCTGCACGACGCGCTCGAGCGGATCGCGACACAGGAGATTCGCATCCTGGAGACGAGCCGGCTCACGCCGCTCGCGTTCCCGATCTGGGCCGAGTTCATCCAGTCGCGGCTCACCACGCAAGGCTGGCTGGAGCGGATCACCGACATGGCGCGGGAACTGGAGGCGGCGGCCGGGACGTGAGGGGGCCCACGGTAGCCCGGTCACGGTAGCCCGGTCACGCCGTGACCGGAATGCAAGTCACGGCGTGACTTGGCCACACCGGAATGCAAGTCACGGCGTGACTTGGCCACCCTCGCCTACGGGGCGTGATGGGCCTCCACCCCTCATGGTGTAGCCTGGTGCCCATCATGCAGATCATCACCGCCGACCGCGTGTCGGCCGACACGCCTGCCGACATCGTGCTCCTGCCGGGGCGGGCGGCGTTTCTGCCCGCCACGCAGACACTGCTCGTGGCCGATCTGCATCTCGGCAAGGCGGCGACGTTTCGCAAGGCCGGCATTCCCGTGCCCGAGGGCTCGGCCCAGCGGGATCTCGCGCGGCTCGAGCGGCTCATCGGCGAGACGGCGGCGACGCGGCTCCTGATCCTCGGCGACCTGTTTCACGCGGCTGG